>NC_023065.1:3142500-3492500 GCF_000513295.1 Magnetospirillum gryphiswaldense MSR-1 v2 | reverse complement strand
TGAAGTTTAAACTGGGACATTGAGAGAGAGTCCTTAGATCGAAAGAAAGTTCCTCAGGATACCGAGGCCATATTCGCCACTCTTTTCAGGATGGAACTGCATGCCCCATCCCGCATCGGACTGAATAGCGGCGCAGACGCGGTGACCACCATAGACACAATCGGCAACACGGGCCGCCTGCTCGGGAACCGCCATAAATGAATGAACGAAATACACATCCGACGCGCGGTTGCTTGGTTGCAGGAGATCCGGTAGCGCAGTGCTCCCCTCGCTGGGAATCAACCGGTTCCAGCCAATCTGCGGGATCTTCAGCCGCCGTCCCAAGGTATCCACATTCAGCACCGGGACAACCCGGCCTTTGAACAAACCAAGACCTTGGCATAAACCGAACTCCTCGCTTTCCTCAAGCAAGAGCTGCATGCCCAGGCAAATGCCTAAATACGGACGACCCGATACCCCGAAAGATCGGATCGCATCGACAAGTCCCTTGGCCCGCAATCGCCGCATCGCCTCGTGAAAGGCTCCCACTCCGGGAATGATCAAACGCTCGGCACGAGCAATCGTCGTTGGATCCGCGCTGATAATCGGCTCAGCACCACACTGACGTAGCGCGCTGGCAACGCTGAAAATGTTTCCACTTTCATAATCGACAATGGTGACCTTGGCCGTCATCGACTAGACCCGGCGCGCCACGGCAAATTGGCGGAAATACCCATCACTTCCCGACGGGGTTTCATATTCCTCCACCAATTCCATGTTCTCCCGTAGCCAATCGAGCACAGAAGTCCGCGCCAAGTAATGGGAATAAGCCTCGCTGCCTTCGGTCTTGGTGTACGAGGTGGATTCGTAGAATACCACGCCCCCGGGCTTCAACATCGCCTCGACCTTGCCGAAATAATCCCGGGCGGCGGTGCGCTCATGCCCGTCAGCGGTGTAGAAGGCCGCGAGAGAAAAAACGACGTCGTATTGTAGCGGGGCGATAAAATCCTCAAAGGAACAGGTGAAAAAATCAACCTTGCCTGACACACCCAACGCCTGGGCGGTGGCGCGGCCGATATCGTTCAGATAGCCGTTCCATTCGACACCGTGGGCCGAGCCGCCGGTCATGGCGAATTCGGTCACGAAGAAACCAAAGTTGGAACCGATGTCCAACACCACTTTGTCAGCGCCGAGAAAACGGGTAAGGCCGTATTCGGTAATCCGCTTCTCCACCGACCATCGAATGCCAGGAAATTGAATCCGTTCATACGATTGATAGGGCCGCTTCTTGTTATAGCTCTCTGGAACTTCAGAGATTTCTTTTTCCAAGATAGCGGCAATGGTCTGATGAAGATCGGAAAAATCCGTAGTCATCGAGTCTGACTTTCTTACATGAATTCACGAATAACGAGGCCGACCGCACGTGCATGCGACCGCACGTCAGATAACGTGACCTCGTTGTAATGCAGAACCCGAGCCATTGCTACCGCATCTGCTCCAGCCTCGGCGGCTTCGACCATGTCTGTTGACCGCCCCATTCCACCGCTGGCGATCACCGGAACGGACACGGCTTGCGTAACGGCGCGCACCAAGTCCAGATCGAAGCCCGTCCCGGTACCTTCCCGGTCAACCGACGTCAGTAAAATCTCGCCGGCGCCGAGTTCTGTCCCCCGCCTGACCCAGTCGATCACATCCAACCCGGTCCGTTCCCGTCCCTGATCGCAATACGCTTCCCATTGGTTTCCAGTGCGTTTGGCCTGAACGGACAAAACCATGCATTGAGCCCCAAAACGGTTGGCGATTTCCGAAATCAAATCCGGGCGACGGATCGCCTCGGTGTTGACCGCCACCTTGTCGGCCCCTGATTGCAGCAACCCCTTGGCGTCCTCGACCGATCGAATGCCGCCGCCGACAGTGATCGGGATAAAAACGTTTTTAGCGGTTTCACGCACGAGGTCGGTGATGGTATTGCGCTGGTAAAGGCTGGCAACGGCATCAATGTAAACGATCTCGTCGATCCCATCATGGTAATAGCGTTCGGAAAATAATCGAGGATGCCCCAGCTTGCGCAAGCCTTCCAAATGGACGCCCTTGATTAGATAGGGCGCCTTGACATCAAGCCGTGCGATCAAACGAAAGGACATCGAGGTATTAACCTCCCTGCCAGACGGTGTTACGCAAACTCCACGCGCCATCTTGATACCGCCACAGATGGGGCGAGCGGTATTGATCACTCAATCTCATGAAATATTCGCGGTCCAAGATCGGCCGTTCGAACATCATGTGCGCTTCCGGAAACTCTTTTTCGGTGATGCTGAGATAGCGGAAGATCTCGTCGGCGAAACGCTCAGGCCATTCGCCGTCATAACGCCGCACCAGCGCCACGGCCTCGTTCCGGTCGATGTCGCCGGAACGAACCTCTTGGGCGGCATCGTAGGTGGCGCGACCGATGCCGAACTTGATGAACGTGGTGTAGTAGTGAAAATCGTCGATACGATCATCAATGCTGTTGTACTTGCTGTAGGTGCCGGGCGTGCGCTCGGGCGACGGTTGGAACCCACCGTGCTCGACTGAGTAGTAATAGCAGCTTTGCGGGTGCCATTTCAGATAATAGCCCAGGTAGTGAACCTCGACACCGACCTTGCCCAGCTTTTCCGGATTAGCCGGCAGATACGCATCCAGATCATTCTGCTTCAGGCCGAATTTTTCCTTCAAATCGGCAACCGACACACCCCCCAGGAAGATATCGCTTTCGGCGTTGGCGGTGAAATACGTCCAATCGCGTTTGGCCTTTTCGGCGTCGCCGCGCGGATTGCCGTATTCGGCTTCGCTTTCGCCATAGATCACCAAGGGAATGTCGTAGAGCGCCGCCATTTTAGGGGCCAAGTTCTTCTGCCCCAAAATAAAAGCTTGGAAGGGATGGAACAACACGTCCACGGCCAACCGGGTCAACAAACGGTGAACCCGGGCGTTGGGGGTGAACAGATTGTTGTCGAAACCGGCGTGAATCCAGCGCTGAAAATTGTCCCAGCCCCACGGCGTATAGGTATGCGGGGCCCAGGTCACGGTCAGCGGCGTCATGCCATATTTGTACTTGAGCACGTGAGCGGCATAGAAGCTGTCCTTGCCCCCGGAACCCGGGACAAGGCAATCGTAATGGCCGTCATTGCGACGATAGCGGTCACACAATTCGCGCAATTCACGGTCGCGTTCGGACCAGTCGATCGTCAGCGCCTTTTGTTCCGATAAACGGCAGGCGTCACAGATTCCATCCGCGTCGAAATGGATAGTGGCTTTGTGGCTGTCGGCGGTGTTGCGGAACTCCACCGAAGAATTGGGCCGCTGATTCGAGATCACGCATCGCTTGCAGAACTGAACCGTCGCCGGCAGCCCGTAACGTGCCATACCGCTGCCTGCACCCTCGAAAGGACGAGTATCAATGGAGGACGGGTAAATGATTTTTTGCATGGCTACTTTTGACTCCCCGTCACCAAGCGGTCCACCCGCCATCGACCACAACCATCTGGCCGGTCATGTAGCTGGACGCGTCGGAGGCAAGATAAACCACAGCGCCCACCATTTCGTCCACATTCGCCATGCGTCCCAACGGCACGCGTGCGCCATAATTGTCCTGAAAGACCTCGTTTTGGCCGCTCTCGATCCCACCGGGAACCAAAGTGTTGACGCGGATGCCCTTGGGCCCCCACCACGTGGCGAGATAACGGGTCAAACCGCAAACTGCGGCTTTTGAAGCCGAATAAGCCGGCGGGGTGCTGATCCGGAAGCCCATGTATTGCGAACCGTCGTAAATGCGGAAATCGGGGCCGACGACACCATAGGTGGACGAAACCTGAATAATCGAACCGCCGGTGCCCTGGCTGAGCATCTGCTTGCCCACAGCCTGAGCCACCAGAAACACACCGTCCAGATTGACGCTCATGATGTCGCGCCAGACATCGAAGCTGAAATCTTCAAAGGGAACGAAGAAATCCTGGGGATTTTTGCTCTTGGTGGCTGCGTTATTGTGAAGAACATGGATTCCACCCAGTTCCGCCACTACCCGCTTCACCATGGCGTCCACCTGATCCTTTTGCGACACGTCGCAGCAGACGCCGATGGCCCGCACACCGTATTCCGCGCACAGGGCTTTTGCCTGGGTCTCGCAAAGCTCCGGGTCAAGATCGACGACGGCCACGTCGGCACCGAACGCCGCCAAGCCCCGGATGATGCGGACGCCTTGAATACCGGTACCGCCGGTGACTACCGCCACCTTACCGGCCAGCGAAAACAGATCGCGATTCAACTGCTTTCCGGTGCTCATTGCTGCTTTTCCTTGGCCATCATCAGTTGGACGAATTCGAAATCGATCAGGTTGTCGATATCCCACGACCGTTCTTCGGGCATCACGAACAATTGGCTGTCTTCATAAAAGACCTTGGGGTCAACCATGAAGCGATCCCGGCGCCAGACATATACGGCAGCGTTCATGTCGAACACTTGCGGACCGTCCTGACGGCGGAACGGCGGATTTGCCAAGGGCTTGACCAAACGAACGAAACCGCCCTCGTCCCATTCCATCTGGTTGAAATAGGGAGACTTGCGGGCCGGAGCCCCCGTCAACACCGATTGGCACCCGGTCTTGTCGAACAAAGCGACGGCGCCGACCACATCGTCATCACCGCGCAGCGGTGAGGTCGGGTCCAGATCGACGATCGCGCCGATATGGATGCTCAACGCGGCCTCAACGGCTTCAACCGCGTGCTGGATGGGCGGCAATTTAGAAGCCGTATCCGTGGCCATGGAATCCGGGCGGCGAATGGCGAAATCGACCCCGTATTCTCTGGCGACCGCCAGGATTTCCTCTGAATCCGACGACACCGCGATGCCGACGAACAAATGGCGTAAACGCTTGGCTTGCTCGATGGTATGGGCGATTAACGGCTTGCCCTCAAGCAAGCGGATGTTCTTGCTGGGCAGGCCCTTCGAACCGCCGCGGGCACAGATGGTGCAAAGACGCTTCATCTTGAGATCCATTCTCCGGTCTTGGCTGCCTGTTCAGCAGCAGCGATCAGCTCCATGACATTCTCACCCTCGGCCAAAGTGCAGACACTTGTGGGAGAAGTGGCCAGTGAATCTGCGTGCAGGGCGGCAAAAGTGGAATTGCGATCCACCGCAATCGTCTCGACGACGCCGTCAACGTCAAGCGTTCCGGCGACCAAATCGGCGCGAACGCTGCCGCTATCGGTCAGAACGACGATTTCCCGGTGCACTTGGCTGTCGAGAAAATTCAACGCGATGGTCAGCACCGGGGTGCGCTCTGTTTCAAGAAGCAAGGTGAAGATGTCATCGGCCTGTAGTTCCAGGTGACTGAAATGACCGCCGATCGCAGTAACCCGGCGCCATCGGCCAAACAGCCACATCACGAAGTCCAACTCATGACTCAACTCGCGCAGAACACCGCCGCCTTGGTCGCGATGGGCGGAATAGCCCTGGCGATAATCTTGTTGCGACCGCCATTGCGGCAGGTACTGCCCCACATAGGAATGCACTGCCAGGACGTTGCGGTCGGCAACCACACGGCGCAACGCGGCGATCACCGGATGGAAGCGCAGATTGTAGCCCACCACCACCCGCGCGAAATTGTTCGCCGGAAGCGGCTTTGGCACGTCGTAGAGCGGCTTCTCGACGATGACCACGCCGTCATAGCCGGCGGCGGCGAGAGCCGCCAGATCGGAAGCGTGCTCGATCGTGCGGCTTGCCACCACCACCAGTCCCGGACGCCACACCGCCAGGGCTTCAGCGACCGAGGCAAAGCGGTCTGGCCACGCCACCGTGCGGCGACTGACCACTGCGACGTGATGACCGGCAGCACTCAGGACTTCGGCGTGGCGTGCCCCGATGGAACCAAAACCGATGACAACGGCCTTCATCGCGCAAACACCTCTGCAAATTCCAGGTTGGCCCGCTTAAGGTCGTCATGGCGGCCAATATCCAACCAATATTCACGCACAGGGAAAGCCGCGACGGCATTGCCGCCTTCGATAGCCTTGGCGTAAAGCTCGGTCATGTCGTAGAAGCCCGTATCGGGCATCAAGTTCAGCAAATGCGGGTTGATCACGTATATCCCGGCATTGACGAAGAAGCGCTGAAGCGGCTTTTCTTCGATCCGGATGATCCGATGGGCATCCATCTCGACCACACCAAACGGCACTTGGAAATTGTACTCGCGGACACACATCGTGGCCGCAGATTTGTGTTCGCGATGGTAATCAAGCAAGTGACTAAAATTCACGCTGGTCAGCAAGTCACCGTTCATGACGATCAACGGGGCCGTGGGTCGATCGGGCAACAATCGCAGGGCGCCAGCGGTTCCCATGCGCTCGTCTTCCTCGATGTAGATGATTTGGCAGCCAAGACGAGAACCGTCACCAAAATGCTGTTTGATCAGCTCGCCCTTATAATTCAGGGAGACAAAGAAACGACGGAAACCATGGTCGATAAAACATTGGATGATGGTTTCCAAAAGCGGCTTGCCGCCGACCGGGATCAACGGCTTGGGAACGTCGTCGGTAAGCGGACGCAACCGGGTTCCCAATCCGCCCGCCATTAGCACTACCCAGTTATCCTTCCCGCCAGCGTCTTCTTCGTCGTTAAGCGCGGCGATGTCCAGCACGATGCCATCACCGTCAAGCAAAGGCATATAGCGGATGCTGGCGCTGCGCATGCGAGTGATTACTTCGTCACGCGCCACTGAAATCGACGCCGTGATGGGAGTATGGTTCATGACGTGCTCCGCCGGAGCAGACAGATCAAGACCACGCAGCAATGCTCGGCGGACATCGCCATCGGTAATCGAACCGAGCAGACGACGCTGTTCGTCCACCACGAAGACGATCTTCTGCTGTGTGGAATCAAGGGCTGCGATAACCGAGCGCGCCTCGGCATCGGGTCCAACCAGATTTCGAACCCAATTCCTCACGGACGCATAGCCTCCTTCCGGGGCGATACAGGACCGGCATAGGTAAAACGGTGACCATGCAGATCAACGTAGGCGCCGGGGGCGTTGGGGAAGGTCACCGCCCGAATACGGCGCTTGACCTCATCCGCCGGCATTTCAAGAGTAATCTCACAAAGCAGGTCCAACTCGGATCGCTTGAACGGTTTACGTGTCCACTTGTCCGGTTGCTCCGGCAACGGCTGCCCGACCGCCAAACGGTCCATGACCTCGTAGAACAAATCCAACAACGCCGCATAGCAGCGTTGGGTCACGGCATAAACCGTATCGATTGGCAGGACGGGGAAACGACGCACCCCGACAATGGCGCCGGTATCCACCTTTTCCAGCATGTGGTGACACGTGACACCATATTCTTCGACCTCATGATAAAGGGCGAAGTTGGTGCAGCCGCTCCCCGGATATTCCGGTGGACCCGGATGGAAGTTGATGGACGCCTGTTTCGCACGGGCCAGCAAGTGTCCCGGTACGATGTAAGGCGACAAATATGACACGATGTAATCACCCTGCCACGTGTCGAAAACCGCAGGCCGCGGATCGCCCCGCCGAGCCAGAACGAATGTCGTCTCGGGAAAGTGCAGCCGCATGTACTCCACTGCCCGATCGCAAAAAAAGTCGTCACGCTTGCCTATAAACAGGATCGATGCCATGAAAGCTTCACCACTCCACGATCAGGTCATCAGCATCATAGTCGCACTTTGCCGGACGTCCTAGCAGGCCCCAATAATGCATGGGCGAGATGCCGCTTCCGGGACGTTTGACATCCAGGTTTTCCGCCGAGAACAATTCCCCCGCCTTGATAGCGCAGGCCGCCACCAAGCTTTTCCGAGCGATCTCCATATTCTTAATCTCGGCCTCTTGAGCACATTTGACCCCGTCACCCATGGCCCACTCGACGGCGCGAATGCCCTCGACCATGGCCTTGAGTTCCAAGGGTTCCAACGAGGCCTTGTGGTCAGGACCGGGCAAGGTCCGGTCCATGGTGAAATGCTTTTCGATGATTGCCGCACCCAATGACGCACCGGCAATCGGTATGGCGATGCCAACCGTGTGATCCGACAGGCCGACACGCAGGCCAAAGGCCGCGCGCATGGTTTCCATGGCTTTTAGGTTTACCGAATCGAATGGTGCCGGATATTCGGTGGTGCAGTGCAGCAAGGTTACCCGTTGCCGCAGCCGAACCCGGCCCTCGGTGACTTGCCACGCCTGAGCCAACCGCGCCGCGTCGGGCGTCCGGGTGGGTTCGAGCATGCCGAAGGTCAGCACCTGCAAAGCAGCCTCCACCTCGCCCAGCGCGCTCATGCCGGTGGACAAGATGATATCGCGGCCGGTACGGGCGGCATCCAACAACAACGGTCCGTTGGTCACCTCGCCCGAGGGAATCTTGATCAGGTCAAGTCCCACCTCACCAGCCAAATAGGCCAAGCTTTGCCGATCGAACGGAGTCGATAAGAAGCGAATGCCACGCTGACGGCAATAAGCGATCAACTCATCATGCATGGCGGGCGTCAATTCCAGCCGGCGCAGCATGGCATGCTGCGATTCCGCCGAATCGGTGGTGACGTTTTGGTAGTCGGCCTTCGGCGCCCGTTGGGTCGCCATACGGTCGGCCTTGAAGGTCTGGAACTTGACCACGTCGGCGCCGGCGGCGACAGCGGCATCGACAAGGGCGTGGGCCAAAGCGATATCGCCATTATGGTTGACGCCGGCTTCGGCAATGATGAGGCACGCCATGCTTAAGCCCTTGTGATCAAAAGGTCGTGAAACCGTTTCTTCTGCAACCCGTCCAATGGATGGGTCAGCAGAACCTGGGAGATGCGTTCCGATGCATCCCCGCCATCATAGGGTGAGACCATGGTGCGCATTCCGTCACGGAAGGTTGGATCAAGGGCTTGGGCCAGCGCCGAAGCCACAGCATCGGCGGTTTCATCGCAATCGATAACCGAGGCGGCACGCGGGCGACCGTCTTGCCGCGCCCCCATGTTGACAGTGGGTACGCCGACCGACGGCGCCTCGATGATGCCGCTGGACGAATTGCCCACCACCACCGAGGATTGGTACATGGTGGACAGATAGAGCAACGAGCCCAACGACGGACGAGCCGCCACCCGACCCGGATGCGCCGCCGCGAATTGTTCGACCACGCTGGCGATCGCCCGATTGCCGGGATCCGCATTCACGCCGGTGATCACCACACTGGCATCGGGAAAGCGGCTCAACGCGGTCACCAATTCTCGCATGCCTGCGGCGGGATCCGCCACCCCCACCGTCACCGGATGGTAGGTAACAAGCAAGTTCGTCGGACGCAAAGCCATGCCCAAACGGGCCTCCACTTCGGCCCGCGACAAGGGCGTCAACTTGCGGATGACTTCGACGCCAGGTGACCCGACATTCCAAACTTTGGCCGCATTCTCGCCCATCTGGACAATACGGTCAGCATGGTCTTGGGTTGTGGCGAAGTGCAAATGACTCATCTTGGTGACGGCATGCCGGATCGCGTCATCGATGGCGCCCTCGGTGACCTCTCCCCCATGGATATGAGCCACGGGCAGCCCCAGAAGCATAGCCCCTTGGGCCGCTGGCAGAATTTCGTAACGATCACCCAGCAACACCACCAGATCCGGTTCCAGGCGCTCAAACGCCTCGGTGATGCCGATGCCGGCAAGGGCCAGGGATTTGGCGATGGCCACCGGAGTGTCGGCGGCAAGCAGCATATCGACACGAGCATCGACGGTAAAACCATCGGCCTCGATCATGTCCACCGTCATGCCAAAAACCGGGCTGAGATGTGCGCCAGTCACCACTAATTGCAATTGCGCGCGGGGATCAGCCGCCAAGCGGCGCAGAGTCCAGTACAGCAGACCGTATTCTGCGCGAGTGCCGGTGACGGCACAGATTTTTCGCTTGGGGGCAGTCATCGTGGATCAACCAGAAAAGGGCTGCTGGGAATGTTGATCAGGCGGTCATAGATATCTTCGGCGACCGACACATCCATCCGCGGTCCTTCGGCATAGGGCGGCAGGCGAGACATCAATACCCAGGCGGGTCGGCTCATGTAGCCGGCATCGTTCAACATTTCCAATAGCGTATCGCGTTTGTCGGCCTGAGCCCGATCCAGCAGGATGACATTCAGCCAATAATTGCTGCGGGCGAAACCGGGTTCGGTAAAGAAGCGGACGCCGCCCAGACCGGCAAATGCCTGGTCATATCGCGCCGCCAAAAGGCGTTTAGCCTCTACGATCTCGGGCAAACGTTCTAATTGCGCGCAGCCCAGGGCCGCGTTGATGTTCGGCATACGATAATTGTAGCCGACCATGTCGTGGCTGAATTCCCATCGATGCGGCAGCTTGGCCGTAGTTGTCAAATGTTTGGCTCGCCGCGCCAAATCGGGGTCGTTGGTGAGGATCACCCCCCCCCCACCGGTCGTGACGATTTTATTGCCATTAAAGCTGACGGCCGAGACCACACCGTAATTGCCGGTATGGCGTCCCTTGTAAGTTGTTCCTAAGGATTCTGCGGCATCTTCGACCAACGGCAGACCATGACGATTGCACACTTCAACCAAGGCATCCAGGTCCACCGGATGCCCATAGGTGTGCATACACACCACGGCAGCAATACGGCGTTCGGTTAACCGGTTGACTAGCTTACCGTCTTGGCGTCGACCGACATCGCTCAGCCAAGCGTCCAGTTTCGCCGGATCGAGGCCTAGAGTGTTGGGGCAAGAATCGGCAAAATGGGGAATGGCGCCGCAATAGGCGACCGCAGCGGCGGTCGCAGCGAAAGTCAGAGCCGGGATCACCACCTCATCGTCCTGTCCCACACCGACCAGCATCAGGCAGGAATGCAAAGCGGCCGTGCCGTTGACGACCGCGATCGCATGGCCTACGCCGGTCTGCTCCACCAGCATGTCCTCGAAACGCTCGACGAACTTGCCGGCGGTGGAAATCCAGCCGGTGTCGATGCATTCCTTAACGTAATCCCACTCGCGACCAACAAAACGTGGCTCGTGCAGGGCGGCGGGACCACCGACCACCCGGCTGATGGCATCGACGACGCATCGAGGATCAAAGGCTTGGATCAAACCCGTGGCTCCCAATTACCGTAATAGCTGGTGGGTTGAGCGATGTCGTGGAAGAGACCTTGGCGGATGGCCGCAATCAGCTCCCGCACGCCGTCGGCGACAGTGAAGCGCGGCTGGAAGTGCAAGACTCGAAACACCTTGCCGAAATCGACCCGGTAGTTACGCGGATCGGCGCCATGTTCTTGATAGCGGACTTTGGCATCCGGCAGTTGTTCGAGAATCTGGTCAACGATCATCTGCTTGGTGTTGTTGTTGGAATCACCTCCGGCGTTAAACACCTGGAAGGCGACGCGGGCCTTCGGGGCTTCGATGGCGCAGCGGATCAATTCGGAAAAATCCCGGACATGGCAATAAGGACGCCAAGTATGGGCATCGAATACCAGCAGGTCCTCACCCAAGGCCAGGGCGCGGGTGAATTCGCTGACCGTCAAGTCGAAACGCATGCGCGGGCTGAGACCGAAGGCGGTGGCGAAGCGCAAGACCACTGGCGTGTAATCCACGTCCTTTTGCGACAGTAGCGCCTTTTCCACTGCCACCTTCGACTTGGCGTACAGGGACAACGGCTTCAGCTCGAAGTTCTCGTCGGCAAATTGATCGCCTTCGATCAAGCCGTAATTGGAGCAGGTGGAAACGAAAATAACCCGATTCAATCCCCGCCCATTGAGCAGCTTCAACATGGTTTCATGGCCGGCATCGTTGATGCGGGCTGCCGCCTCGGAAAAGTTCTTGGTGACCGGGTCACCCACCAGACCGGCCAGCAGAACCACATCGGTGATTCCCTCCAGTAAGGATACGAACTGCGCCTCGTCGCTTAGGTCGGCATGCACGAACTCGTAGCCGGGACGGGACAGATAAGGCACCACGGTCAGGCCGTTGCCGTATACCAGCAAGTCGGCGCAGCGAACCTGATAGCCGCTGTCCAACAAATGTCCGGTCAACACCGAACCGATATAGCCCGCCCCGCCCACGATCAGCACCTTTCGCTGCTGGAGACCGTGCTTTTCCAGAATCTCCGAGGTCATGCGCAAAGCTTCATCGAAGATTTCGGTCTGATACGAGTCCGGCAAATGGGCGTTCACGCTGAAAGCGACATGATGGGCGGTCTGGTATTGATGGGAATCAGCCATATCCTGTTGGTTTCCCTAGGTATTCATCCTTACGGATGAGGTTGGCATTGGAATTGGAAGGTTATCGAAGAGAATCCACTACTTTAACCCGGCTTGCCGCACAATCGAGTTCGAGCACTTTGCCTGAAGCCAGGACGGAATACAGTCGTTCACCACAGCCGATGGCAGCGGGCAAGCCGAATTCCGCCGAACGAATAGCCATATGGGAATTGGCCCCGCCGTACTTGGTCACCAATCCCACAATATCGTGCGAGAAAATCCAGTCGTAACCAGGATCCGCCGCCTCGATCAAGACAATATGCCCGTCAATGTCCACGTTGGACGCCACCCCTAATTGGATAGTCGGGGCGGTAACGCTTTTCCCGGTGATGAAGGTGGGGCGCCCTAGCGGTATTCGTACCACGTCGATATCGTCGGGTTCACACAGCAGGTGGGGCAATCGAATCATCTTCGTCAGTTCATAGAACTCACGCCCCCGCGCCACTTTGTCGCGCAACAGACCCAGGTCGGCGGAATTCAGGATATCCGATATTTCCAGGAACGACAGGTCGTCACGCGACAGCCCCAGACCAGCCCCCCATCGGTCGATGGCGGCTAGACCGTTGCTGACATTGCGAGTGAAGTTGAATTTCGCTTCCTCGCGCGCGGCAACGCCCGCCGTCACATAGTGCAGAAGGTGACCGCAATCCACCTGATAGCCGGCCTCGGACAAAAGCTGGTCGATGGCCTTGCGTTCTTCGCCGGTGGGTTGGAATGGCTCGACCTGCTCGGGGGCGTGGCTGTGACGCCCCAGATAAAGGTCTGGCGATTCGTCATAGCGAGCTGACAGAATATCGTAGGTTCCAGGCCGCAGATGACCGTAACGGGTCAGGAAATCGCCGCGCGATTTCTCGCCGATACTGACTTGATGGAGATCCGCGACGAACTCGCCGGCAACGGTCTCAATGTTGTGCATGAAAAGGTCGGCCCGATACTGGCTTAACGCGCCACGGGCAACCAAACTTTTCAAAAACGTCATCCCGATGAATGCGTGTCGCGCCAATTCCGAGAACGGGATCGTCCCCTCATTGCGGCAATCGTCCAACATCTGGGCCAAGTCACCGTGACCCGCCAACCCCCGTGTCCGCTCCAGCAAGTGCGCCATCCGCGGAACCGATGTCAGGGCGCGGGCGGTGAGACCCTTAAGGTGATACTCAAATTCCGCGATTTGGCCGTGGGAAAGCCCGTCCTCAGCCAGACGATCGGTCGGAAATGCCAAATCACGGCAGGTGACCGCCACCTCGAATTCGATCTTGTCATGGCTTTCCGGTTTGGCGGCTAGGCGCGCTAATTGACCGTTCACCAGCATTTCCGCAAGCTCATCCGACACCGACTGAGGCAGAAAGGAATTGAGCGACAGGCGCACGTCGATATAGGGGCGGCCATGCAGATCAAGCAGCAGTGGATGAGGAACCGCGCGGTAGCCCATGTTGACTCGGGCCCGCCACCAAGCACCGTCGGTGATCAAGTTCTTGTAAAGGGACAAGGACAACGGCCGTGGAGCATTACCGATCATCTCGGCGGGGTTCCAGTCCGGCATCTCACCCAAAACGGTGGTGCTTCCGCAAACCCCCGCGGCCGGCTTCATCAGATCGGTCAGCCGTATCCGCACTTCGTCAAGGCTTGCCGAGACCTTGGACGTGTCGATGTTCTGCCATTGCTTGCTGGCGGCCAAAGGTCGCGCCTGCAAAATATAAAGCTGACCGCCATGGGTCATGCAAAACTCTACATCCAGGTCGTCGCATCCAGTGGCGACAACAAGTTCAGAGACAGTGGCGATAATCCTGCGAATACGCGGGCTGTGGACTGCTTGCGGACGAGCATGGTGCACCAGGACGGTCTTGCTCTCCCCACCGCCGGTAACCGTATCGGTTCGCCCGGTGAGGTCGTCGTAATTGACGACGTAATATGGCCCCCCCGCTTCGATATCGCGGCTCAACGCCACGCCGGACAAAGCCACATCTTGGACCATCGGCTGAACCAGAACTTGGTCGCCGGACCGCCCCCCACCATAGCTACCGAAAACCTCAGTGATCGCCTGATGTACTCCCTGATGTTCGGCGGCGACGTTGGCGATACTTTTAAAGGCGCCGGCCATTGAGTTGTCCCAACCGTCCTCGCAAGCCGCACTGGAACGAACAACCAGCAGAACACCGGGAAACTGCTCAATAATTAAATCAATTAACTTCTTTGGATTCGCCTGCCATTCAGAAAAATTAACAATAATCTGTGGACAAAATAGTGCGTCCTTAAATGGCATGACCTGAAGTCGCGCCAAAGTCTCGGCTTTTGTCCCAAATTCGAAGACTATATTCTGTATATCCATATTATATTTTTTGTATACCTCAGGTTAATAATTCGATAATTTGGCATCATCGAAGGCATTTGACACAAGCAATACTTATCCGTGACGACGCCTATCCCAGGCCACCCTGTCCGCACAAGTCATCTTCCGACATACCCAGCATCTTCGGCACATGGATCCGACTGGCTTCAAACCGTCGTTGAAGCGCCTCATAGGCCAGAAGCGGCGCCTTCAGATCGGTCAACACCACCGCATCGATATCGACCGCGTCATCCAAAGACGAAACCCGCGGTCGTCCATGAAAACGTCCGGGCTCCATAGATTCATCCACCAAGCAGATAACCGAAACGTCCAAATCGTGGATGCAAAGCATGAATACGTCAGCTAATTCACTTGCCCCAAACAACGCCAGACGGCGATGACCCGCGACTTGGCAATTTTCCACCACCACTTCGCATTGCCGCCGAGCTGCACGGAAAAATCCGAATGACTGCGTGAGATACTCGATACTCAGGCGGCTTTTTTCAGCGAAGCCGGTGAGAGTCAGATAATACATATACCGGTTGGCGGGAACCTGCTCGATCTTGATCAAACCCTTGGTGACGCAGCGGCGCAAATATGCGTTGGCCATGCCAACGGCAATCCCCAACTCGTTGGCAATTCGTCTTTGCGTCAAGGCGCTGTTGGAATGCACAAGCCTCAACAAGCGCAAGATGACCTCTGCCTCCGAATTGATACCAGAAGTCTGGTCAGGATGAGCGTTCATACCGCGAACACTACCCCCCTCACTGACTAGTGTCAATTGGCGGCTTGACCGGTAAAGACCCCAGTCAAACCGACACCTCAAGGACCCGGCGCAGCGCGTCGATCACCTTGGACACCGTCTCGCCATCCATTCTTGGCAGCAGCGGCAAAGTCAGGCTTTGACGTTGCGCCCGCCACGAATGGGGCAACGCCCCGGCGGCGTATCCAAATCGGATAAATGCCGGATGAGCATGCTGGGCATAGGTACCTAAAGTCGTTTCGACGCCAGCCTGCCGCATGTCGCCGACCACCCGGTCACGGTCGATGTTGTCGCCCAGCATAACGACGAAGGATTGGAACGTGCCGCTGCCCACGACGTCGAATTGCGGCAAGGCCACATCTGCCCACCCCGCCAAACCCTGCCGGTACAAAGCGGCGGTCCGGCGACGATCGGCCAGGATGGCGTCCAGCCGCTTCATCTGGGCGATGCCCAGGACCGCCTGAATTTCCGACAGACGGTAATTGTAGCCGTTCTCGACGAACTCCAGCCCGACCTTGGGACCGGCTTGGCCGCCATGGCTCCGCAACAGACGCAGCCGCGCCGCCAAAGCGTCGTCATTGGTGGTCACCATTCCGCCTTCGCCGGTGGTGATCAGCTTGCGCGGATGGAAGCTGAAGCACCCCACACCAGGACCACCACCACAGCGGATCTCGTCGCGTTCGGCACCGATAGCACAGGCGGCGTCTTCCACCACGAACAAGCCATGCCGATCGGCCATGGCGGCGATGGCCTTGACGTCGGCGGGCATGCCGAAGGGATGGACCGGCATGATCGCCTTGGTCCGCGCCGTCACTTTGCCGACCGCGTCGTCTACATCCAGATCGAAACCTCCGGGGCGACAATCGACGAAGACCGGAACCGCACCGGTCTGGATGATGGCGTTGGCGCTGGCCGGAAACGAGAAATCGGACACCAGCACCTCGTCTCCCGCGCCGATGCCTTTGGCGGCCAGAGCCAAGTGCAAGGCGGTGGTCGCTGAAGTGGTGGCGACGGCATGTTTCACCCCGACGGTCCGAGCGACCAGCGATTCGAATTCAGCGACCATGCGACCGCAGGTCAGCTGTCCCGACTCAATCACGGCCCGCAGATTCTCGGTGACCTCATCGTAGCTCAGATCAGGGCGGATGATGGGAATCACGATGCATGGCTCCGATACCAAGCGATGGTCTGCTTCAGCCCCTGTTCCAGACTGGTGGTGGCAATGGGACCGATCAAGGCGGTGGCGGCTTTGACATCGCCGCAATGACGGCGCACGTCGGCGACGCGCGACGGTTGCCAGTCGATGCCGCCTTGGTAGCCCACTTCGGCGCAGATGCCGTCGACGATGGCCTTGATGGTGGTTTCACAGCCCGAACCCAAATTCAGCACCCGACCCTTGATGTCGTCGTGCTGGGACAGTTTCAAGGTGGCTTCCACCGTGTCGCCCACATAGATAAAATCGCGGGTCTGCAGGCCGTCACCCTGGATCATCGGCTGGCCGCCTTCGCGAATCTTGCGTAGCGTCAAGGGGATGATGGCAGCCAACTGGCCGTCGTTTTGACGCGGGCCGTAATTGTTGAACGACCGGATCATGGTGATGTCGGCACCAAACATCTTGACATAGGATGACAACAGTAAGTCGCCCGCCGCCTTGCCGGCGGCATAAGAGGTTTCCGCCAACAACGGATGATTTTCATCCATGGGCACGTACTGGGCGGTACCGTAAACCTCGGATGACGAGAAATGCACCAAACGGCCAAAGGCACCTTGGCGCTGCAACTCGGCCAGTGCGATCGCGATGTCCAGATTGACCCGACAGGCACCAGCCGGATTGAAGAAGGAATAAAGCAGCGCCTTGGTGGCCAAGTTGAACACCAAGTCAGGCTTAACCTTGTCCATCACTGCCGCCATAGCGGTCAGCTCGCCGGCATCTTCGCGCAGCACCGTCAGCCGGTCGCCGTGCAGGCGGCAGGCCTGGTCCAGATTCTCCTCCTTGCCCAGGAAGAAGCTATCGACCACTGCCACATGGGCGGCATTCTCGGCCAACAATGCGTCCACCAGATGACTGCCGATGAAGCCGGCGCCGCCGGTGACGACAACCCGCTTGCCTGCGAAACGTCCCGCCATAATCAGGCCCCCGCCTTCAACGCGTCCTGAATGGCCCAGGCCAGCCGCAACGAGCGCAGAGCACTGGCGCCGTCGGTCTTGGGCTTGCCGCCATTCTTGACCACCTCGACGAAATGGCTGATCTCGCGCACCAGCGGTTCGGAATGGCGCACATAGACACGATCCATGGCCAAGTCCATGACGTAGCCCCCAGCCGAGCCCGACGGCAGATCGGACGCCCGGCTCTGGCGGTAGATCATCATTTCCTGGCGCAGGTAATCGGCCTCGACGAAGCCAATGTCGGCGGTGATGTGCAATTGGCGGATTTTGTTCTGAGTGATACGGCTGGCGGTGAAGCTGGCCACCATGCCGCCGGCGTAGCGCACCAAGGCGGTGACGAAATCGTGGCCAAAACCCTGCACATCGATGCCCTGGGCCTGGACGCTGACGACGTCGTCGGTGATCAACCCGTTGGCGACATCGAGATCATGGATCATCAGATCCATCACCACATCCACGTCGGTGATACGCGACGACACCGCGCTCATCCGGCGGGCGTCCAGAGCATATATCTTGTGGCTGCCGGCCAGGAACTGCCCCAACTGCTCGACCGCCGGATTGAATCGTTCAATATGACCGACCATCAGCACGGCACCGCTTTTTTCCGCGGCGCTGATCAACGACTGGCATTGTTCCTCGGTAACCGCCAACGGCTTTTCCACCAAACAGTGAATGCCGTTCTGCAGCAGCAGAGTTCCGATCTCGCCATGGGTCACCGATGGGCTGGCAATGGTCACAGCGTCAACCTTGCCCACCAGATCTTCCGCGCGCTCGAACACCTGGCAGCCATATTGCTTGGCTAAAGCCTCGGCCCGGTTGCGGTCGGGATCGACCAAACCAACCAGTTCCGGCCC
Organism: Magnetospirillum gryphiswaldense MSR-1 v2; assembly: GCF_000513295.1. Lineage (NCBI taxonomy): Bacteria > Pseudomonadati > Pseudomonadota > Alphaproteobacteria > Rhodospirillales > Rhodospirillaceae > Magnetospirillum > Magnetospirillum gryphiswaldense. Next base: position 3,474,147 of record NC_023065.1, on the reverse strand, counting down.
CTGCAGTTGACTGTAAACCCGTAAATGGTTAGAGCCCATGTTCCCGGAACCGACCACGGCGACGCGCATCAGATTACCCTCCGAATTAAGATCGGACTTTGTTCCACGCTAGGCGCATGCGGGTCAAGGACGATGGTTGGTCGAAAAGGCCGCGCAGGCCGGCGGCGCCGCATCGGCGGGACGCCTCGGGACCAGCAGAACAACCTTACCATAGACGATTTTGTGCTCGATCCAGTCCGCATCGTGCAAGCCTAACACCTCGGTCGCGAATCGCGACCAGATCTCGGGGTAATAGCGGCTGTAAAGACCAGGATCGGGAAAGCTGAAATAAATGCTGGGGTAACCCAAGCGTGCGACCACTTCGCGCAAGGACGAGACCTCGGCCATGGCCTGATGCACTGTCGGGCCCCAGAAATCCAGGTCGCAAATCAGATGACCACCGATGAAATTCCGCAAGGCCAGACCCGGTTCGTAGTGCAGGTACAGGATCGGGCGATCGACCACCTCGTCGAACTGTTCCGGTGTCAGCTCAACACGCATTCTTTCGGCGATATTCAGATCAACGTTGTGTTGGCGGTAACGATCGAAAGCCGCCTCCAGCACCGCATTCGGTCCCTTCCCGAAGTCCAGGCCGGCCTTTTGCCCCTGACGGACCAGGACCACCCCCCCCACGCCTGCCATCACCAGCAACACCGTCAGCGCTGCCCGACACCGACCCGTGCGCCAAGGCGGCGACCACCTCGTATGGGCCAGCACATAGGCCGGGTACCAGCTGAACATGTGCAAGCTGATAAGAGCCGCCTTGCTGTAAGGCGGGCTTGAGCGATAAAGCGTAAGGTATTGAAGCAATTGCGGGAGCAGCACCAGACCGAACGGCGCCAAACCCAATGCCAACCATGCCTTCCCCAGATACCGGTTCCGGAGCCAAAAGACGATCAAGCCAATCCCGGCGAGCAGGTAAATATTGCGCCAATCAACCCAAAATCTGGCCAGAACTCCGTCGGTCAAGATACCAAGGTCGTTCAAGGTTCCCTGCAATAACAGGTTTTTGGGTGGCGCAGCCACGTCGATCAGTTTGGAGCCGGGGTAATAAGGACTGGGCGGAACCAGGAAGCACGCGATGTCGCGCACCGAAAGCACTACCAACAACAGCCCTATAACCACCCACGGCGTTAAATCCCACCGCTTTTGATGCGACCAAACCAAGCCGTACCCGACCAGCATGATCATACCTGCGTAGAAAGCGCCATAATGCCGACCGACAACCATGAAGATGGCAGCAGCAGCCGTCCACAGCGCCCGGGTGCGCAAATCGTCTTCACGGGTCATGGTCACCAGCATGACCGCGCCAGGCAGGAACAGCAGGGCGTCGCCCCAATTGCGCGCCAACGTCGTCCGGTACAAGAAATCAAAGGCCAATAAGGCCAGAACCAGCCCCGCATACGCCAGCAAAGCGGGCCGTGAGCGGGCCAAGCCCTCGGCGAGCACGCCAATACTGAGAATGGCCGCAAGGATGGACGCCGCGCTATAGGCCTGCCAGGCGGAGAACACGCCCAAGCTCTTACCCAGAACCGATAGCCCCATGAGATCGAGGTTGAAAAAGATACTCGCCAGATAGCCGTTTCCGAAGGCGAAATCTTCGATCCGAGCGAAGCGGCCTAATTGGAACGAATCCTCGATATATAAGGGATACCAGCCATGATGCGACGATAGGCTGGCGGACGGATCCAGTTGGATCATGCGCAGGACCCAAATCACCAAGGCCAGCATGATGACGATCAGCATCGCCGAGTATCGACCGCCAAACTGCGGCTGGGGCGCGGGCAAAGCCAGCCTCAATACGCCGCCGCCAATAACGGCGATCAACGCCGACAAGGGGATAAACCAATTTATCGAGGCGCCGAACTGGCGCAGAACCAATAAGGCCAGAGTACTGGCTGCGGCCCAAACCATAAAGCCGAACGCCGTGCCCAGAACACCACGTTGGCGCAAAATCAAGCCGGAAAGCCAACACAATCCTGACAACAGAACAATATACCCTAAAAAAGCCCGTTGCGGTGGGGCGACAAACAGGATGTCTAACAAAGGCATGATACGATCCACCGGCAGAGGAGGCGTCTATTGTCGTGCGTTAGGTTTCCGTTTCCCTGCTCCGACGAGCGGCACTATGGGACGTGGTCATGGCATAGCTGTCTGGTGGACGCAATAGAGTTATAGTGCGGCTCCGCCACGCCCATAATTGACAAACACTAGCCGGGACCGCTAGGTTCGTGTGCTTTCCAAAAGGCTAGGTGCTCCAAAGTGAAAGTCGTCATTCTTTGCGGCGGTCAGGGCACGCGTATCCGCGACGTCGCCGACAACATCCCAAAGCCGATGATCCCCGTGGGGCCGGCACCCATCCTGTGGCATGTGATGAAATCCTATGCCGCCCACGGCTTCACCGAGTTCGTGCTGTGCCTGGGCTATAAAAGCCACACCATCAAGGAATTCTTCCTGAACTATCAGGCCTTCACCAGCGACTTCACCCTGACGCTGGGGCGCGAGAAGGCCATCGACTATCATGGCGATCACGACGAAAGCGGTTGGAAGATCACCCTGGCCGAAACCGGTCTCGATTCCCTGACCGGTACCCGGGTCAAGCGCATCGCCAAATATCTGGGCGACGACCAGGACTTCCTGCTCACCTACGCCGACGGCGTCGCCGATATCGACATCAATGCCCTGGTCGATTTTCATCGCGGCCACGGCAAGCTGGTCACCGTCACCGGCGTACGTCCGCCCGGCCGCTTCGGCGAATTGGGGGTCGAGGCCGACGGCAGCGTGCGCGAGTTCAACGAAAAGCCCCAGGCCACCGGCGGCTGCATCTCCGGCGGCTACTTCGTCTGCAACCGCAAAATGCTGGATTACATCGGCGACGACAATGTCATGCTGGAACAAGATCCTATGCGCAAGGTGGTGGCCGACGGCCAGTTGATGGTCTATCGCCATGACGGTTTCTGGCAATGCATGGACACCTATCGCGACTATACGCTGCTGAATGATCTGTGGAACGCGGACCGGGCTCCGTGGAGATGCTGGTGATGGAAAAACTGTTCGCCGCCTTCAAGGGCAAGCGGGTGCTGGTCACCGGCGACACCGGCTTCAAGGGGTCGTGGCTGTGTCTGTGGCTGACCGAACTGGGAGCCGAGGTCACCGGCTATGCCCTGCCGCCCGAAGGTGAGCGTCCGCTGTTCGACCTGCTGGGCTTGCGCCAGTACATGCGTCATGTGGATGGCGACGTCCGTGATCTCGATCATATGTCCCAGGTCTTCGCCGAAACCCAGCCCGAAGTGGTCATCCATCTGGCCGCCCAGGCCCTGGTGCGGCTGTCCTATGAACAGCCCAAGCAGACCATCGACACCAATGTGGGCGGATCGCTGAACCTGCTGGAATGCCTGCGTGCCAGCGATTCGGTGCGGGCGGCGGTCTACATCACCTCGGACAAGTGCTACGAAAACAAGGAATGGGTGTGGGGCTACCGCGAAACCGACGAACTGGGCGGACGTGACCCCTATTCGGCATCGAAAGCGGCGGCGGAAATCATTTTTTCCGCCTATTGCTCCAGCTATTTCGACTCCCGCCCCGGCTTCGGCATCGCCAGCACCCGTGCCGGCAACGTCATCGGCGGCGGCGATTGGGCCCGCGACCGCATCATCCCCGATTGCATCCGCGCCCTGGAAGCCGGACAGCCGGTACCGGTGCGCAACCCCCATGCCACCCGCCCATGGCAGCATGTGTTGGAGCCGCTGTCGGGCTATCTGTCCGTCGCCGCCCAGCTGCTGCACCAGCCGAAGAAATTCGGCGGCGCCTGGAATTTCGGCCCGCCCGTCGGTTCGGTCCGTACCGTCGGCGAATTGGTGGCCGAGGCGGTCAAGGTCTGGGGCGAAGGGTCGTTCCAGGTCTCGCCCGAGGCCAACGCCCCGCACGAAGCCCGGCTGTTGCAGTTGAACACCGACCGCGCCGCCGTGGATCTGGCCTGGCGGTCACGCTGGGGAGTGGATGAAACCATCGACCGCACCATCGGCTGGTATCGTCAGGTCATCCGTGAAAACGCCTCGCCCCGCGCCGTCTGCCAGAACCAGATCAACGATTACATGGGCACAAGCCGGTGATCGACGGTGTCGTCCTCACCCCGTTGCGCCGTATCGCCGACGACCGGGGCGCGGTGATGCATATGTTGCGCGTTGATTCTCCGGTTTTCCAGCAATTCGGCGAGATTTACTTTTCCTCGGTCCATCCTGGCAAGATCAAGGCCTGGCACTACCACCACCGCATGAGCCTGAACTACGCGGTACCGGTGGGCCGCATCAATTTCGTCCTGTTCGATCCTCGCCCACACAGCCTTACCCATGGTCAGGTGCAGGAAATCGCTTTGGGCGATGATGATTATGCCCTGGTCAGCGTACCGCCGGGCTTATGGACCGGCTTTCAATGCGTCGGCGGAGAAACCGCCCTGGTCGCCAATTGCGCCACCCTTGCCCATGACCCGAGCGAGGGTGAACGCAAGGATCATGACGACCCGTCCATCCCCTATGTCTGGCGGGAGAGGCCATGACCGCCATCCTGATCACCGGCGGCAGCGGCTATGTGGGTGGGCGTCTGGCCCGCCATCTGCTGACGCGGGGCCATGATATCCGCTTGGCCAGCCGTCGCCCGCTTTCACCCATCTGGGCCAAGGATGCCCGAACCATCGTGCTGGATTGGGACGATCCGGCCAGTGTGGCGGCGGCGTGCGCCGGCTGCCGGACCGTGGTGCATCTGGCCGGCCTGTCCGATGCCGAATGCGCCCGTGATCCGATACAAGCCCTGCGCATCAACGGTGAATACACCATCCGCCTGCTGGAAGCGGCCATCACCGCCGGCTGCCGGCGCTTCGTCCTGTTTTCCACCGCCCATGTCTACGGCGCCCGCCTGAACGGCGTGGTGGACGAAACCACGCTGCCGCTGCCCCGCCATCCTTACGGCATCAGCAACCGGGTAGCCGAGGATTTCGTCTTGGCCGCCCACGCCCAGGGCCGTATCGGCGCATTGGCCCTGCGCCTGTCCAACGCCATCGGCGCCCCGGTCCATGCCGATATCGATCGCTGGGGCTTGCTGGTCAACGATTTATGCCGGGCGGCGGCGGCGGGCGGACCGTTGGTGATGCGAAGCAGCGGTCTGGTCAGCCGCGATTTCATCCCACTGGCCGATGTGGAAAACGCCTTGGCCCATCTGCTGACGCTTCCGCCGGACGCCTGGGGCGACGGCTTGATGAATTTGGGCAGCGGACACAGCACGAGTGCGGCGGCCATGGCCGATCTGGTGCTGGCCCGCGCCCGTGCCAAGGGTCTGATCGTCGCCTTGCAGCGCCCCGCCCCCGCCCCCGGTGAAACGGCGGCACCGTTGGAATACCGGATCGACAGGCTGCGTGCCTGCGGTTTCACCCCGCAAGCCGATCTGGCGGCGGCCATCGACGAAACCCTTGATTTCTGTCTGGCCCAGGCCAAGGCTACGCCATGACCCATGTTCCCCTGATCACGATCATCATCCCCACCTACAATCAGGCCGACTGGCTGCGCGAGGCCTTGCACTCCGTCCTGGCTCAACGGGTGACCGATTGGGAAGCCATCGTCATCAACAATCACTCCGCCGACCATACCGAAAGTGTGGTGGCGGAAATCAACGATCCGCGCATCCGTCTGATCACCTTCGCCAATCACGGCATCATCGCCGCCTCGCGCAATATCGGCATCACCGAAGCCCGGGGACAATGGGTGGCCTTCCTTGATTCCGACGATGTCTGGCACGCCGACAAGCTGGAAACCTGTCTGCCGCATCTGACCGACGACACCGATATCGTCACCCACGGGGTGCATTTCTGGGACGGCAGCCGCATCCTGCGCGATTGGCTGCCGGGGCCGGAACGGCAGGCACAATTGCGCAATCTGTTGTTCGAGGGCTCGGCCATGTCGCCATCGGCGACCATCATCCGCCGCTCGCTGCTGCAACAGGTCGGCGGTGTCAGCGAGGATGCCGCCCTGCGCAGCGCCGAGGATTATGAATTGCAGCTCAAGCTGGTCAAGGCCGGGGCGCGCATCCGCTTTCTCCCCCTGATGCTCAGCAAGTACCGCATCCATCCCGGCCAGCAAAGCAAATCGGCGGAACGTCATATGCAGGCATCGCTGCTGGCGGTGCGAATGCATTATGATTCCCTGACGGACCGTTCGTGGCGCGACGCCCTGCGCTTTCGCCGCCGCCTGGCCAGCCTGCATTATGGGGCCGGGCGGCTTTATCAGGAAGCCGGCGACCAGATCAGCGCCCGCCGGTTCTTTACCCGATCCCTGCGCCAATGGCCGCTGCTGCCGCGAAACTGGGTCGCCTTGGTCTTGAGCCTGATCCCGCGTGGCCCCACCAAGGCGCCCCATGACCGTCTGCCGGTACTGATCAACGGCCTGCATGCCAAAAGCGGCGGCGGCGTCACCTATCTGCGCAACATCCTGGGCGATCTGGCCGATGACCACCGGCTTGAGATCCATCTGCTGCTGCACGAAGACCAATACACTTTGTTCGGCGAACCGCCAGAAGGCGTGCGCCTGCATCTGTTACAGTTCAAGACCGGTTTCCTGCGACTTTTATTGTGGGAACAGTTCGCCTTGCCGATCCTGGCCCGCGAAATGCTGGCGGTGGTGACCTTTTCCCCCGCCAATTATGGTCCCTTCGCCGCCCCCAATCCGGTGATCCTGTTGCGCAATTCGCTGGCCGTGGTGCAGCGGGACAAGCGTCTGAGCAAGCGGGTCTATTGGGGCATGCTGGCCTTGGCCACCGCCCTGTCGCTGATCACCTGCCGCCGGGCCATCGCCGTGTCCGATTACGCCCGCCGCTCCCTCAGTTTCGGCCTGCCGGATTCCATCGTCAAACGCGTCGAGATCATCCACCACGGCATCGCCCCGGCCTTCACCCCCGATGCTTCGGTGCGCCGCGAGCAAAGCACCTTGCTGGCGGTCTGCGACATCTATGTGCAGAAAAACCTGCACACCCTGATCAAGGCCATGGCCTTGCTGCAAGCCCATCAGCCTTCGGCCCGCCTGCTGATCGCCGGCCGCATCATCGACCCCGATTATCATGGCGAATTGCTGCGACAGATCGAACACTTGAACATGGGGGCCATGATCACCTTCCTGGGCGGCTGTTCGCAGGAACGCCTGATCGAGCTTTATCGAAGCTGCACCGTGTTCGTCTTCCCCTCGACCATCGAAACCTTCGGCAATCCGCTGGTCGAGGCCATGGCCTGCGGCGCCCCCATCGCCAGTTCCAACACCTCGGCCATGCCGGAAGTGGTGGGCGACGCCGCCCGCCTGTTCGACCCGCTCGATACCCAGGCCATGGCCGAGGCCATCAGCGGCCTGCTGGACGACCCGGCGGCCCGGGCCGAACTCAGCCGCCGCGGCGTGGAGCGGGCACAACAGTATTCCTGGAAACAGACGGCCGCCAAGACCGCCGATGTTCTGGTCGATGCCGCACGGCGAGATTGATCCACCGTCATGGCCCAGCGCACCCTGATCATCACCCTGCCCCCGTTCGAGGGCGGCGTTCCGGCCAAGACCCGGTTGCTGGCGCAGGAGCTGGCCGCGCGCGGACATCAAATCACCATCGCCTATTACGCACCGCTATCCAGCCACCGCCATCTCAGCCCGCCGCCCTGGAGCCTGCGCTGCCCACGGACGGAGGCCGGGCGGTGCTTCGACGACGAATGCGCCGCAATCGCCGTGGGCTGCCGCTGGGCCGAGCTGGAATTTCCCTATTATCTGGATTCGCCGCGCTGGCGGGCATTGATCGACGCCCATGACCGTCATGTGGCGGTGGGCGGTACCGTTTTGGTATCCAATCCCCTGCGGACCGCCGAAGTGCCGCATCTGGTGTGGTGCGCCAGCGACATGCTGGGCGACCGATTGGACCGCCGTCGGGCCATGGCCTGGCCGCGCCGCCTGATCGACCGCACAATCGTCGGCCCGGTGCAGGCGGCCATGGAGCGGCGCATCCTGGCCGGAACCGGCCACATCGTCACCGTCGGCCATCATGCGCTTGGCATATTCCGCCGCCTGGGCTTCCCCATGGACCGGGCCGGGATCATGCCCATCCCCACCGATCCCGATCTGTATCGCCCCGCCACCACCGAGGCGGAAGCCGGCATCATCGGTTTCGCCGGGCGAGCCAACGATCCGCGCAAGAATCTGGGGCTGCTGGTCCGCGCCATCGTCATCGCCCATGGCCGTGACCCGCGCATCCGTCTGCGCCTGACCGGACAGCCCGATCCCTCCACCGCCGCCATGATCCGGTCCCTGGGCGCCCACGCGCTGGTGCAATGGCAAGGGGTGCTGCCGCGCCGGGATCTGCCCGGCTTTTACGCGGGACTGGACGTTTTCGCCCTGCCATCGGCGCAGGAAGGATTCGGCATCGTCGGCATCGAAGCCATGGCCTGCGGCGTGCCGGTGGTTTCCACCCGTTGCGGCGGCCCGCAGGATTATGTGCAAGACGGCGAGACCGGCGTGCTGGTGGATTCCACCGCCCAGGCCATGGCCGAAGCCCTGTTGCGTCTGGTCGCCGACCGTGCCTTGCGCCACCGCCTGGGGCGCGCCGCCCGGCACTTGGCGGAAACCCGTTATTCTCCCGCCTGCTTCCGCAAGGCTCTCGAGGAAAACTGGCACGCCGTCTGGGGGGAACAGCCATGATCCCGCGCCTGCTCTATCTGGTCAGTCACCCCATCCAATACCAAGCGCCGCTGTTGCGCCTGATCGCCGCCGATTCCGGCCTGCATTTACGGGTCTTGTTCGAACGGGTCGACACCGTGGCCGGCTATCATGATCCCGGGTTCGGCACCCATGTGCGCTGGGACGTGCCCTTGCGCGATGGTTACGACAACATCGCCCTGGCGGAAACCGACCTAGCCGCCGAAATCGCCGCCGCCGATGTGATCTGGCTGCACGGCTGGGCCAGCCCGGTCATGCGCCGGACCTTGCGGCTGGCAGCGCGCTTGGGCAAGCCGGTGCTGATGCGGGCAGAGAACTGGGATGGCGCCATGCCCGACGGCATCGGCCCGCGCGGCTGGCTGAAGCGGCTTTACCTGCGCTGGATCTTCGCCCGTTGCCGGGGATTCCTGGCCATCGGATCGGCCAATGGCGCCTATTACCGACGTTTCGGCATCAATGACGACCGTATCATCACCATGCCCTACGCGGTGGACAACGCTTTCTTCGCCGCCCACGCCGCCCAGGCCGACACCGCCTCCTTGCGCCATGAGCTGGGCATCGAACCGGAGCAACAGGTCATTCTGTATGCGGGCAAGTTCCAGCGGCGCAAGCACCCCGAACAGGTGGTCGCCGCCTGGAAATCCCTGCGCCAACCGCGCCCGGCACTGCTGATGGTCGGTGACGGCGAGATGCGCGCCGAACTGGAAGCCATGGCCGAACCGGGGATGATCTTCGCCGGTTTTCGCAATCAGACCCAGTTGCCGGCCTTTTATGCCCTGGCCGACGTCTTCGTGCTGCCGTCGGAACACGAGCCCTGGGGATTGGCGGTGAACGAGGCCATGGCCTGCGGCACCGCCGTGGTGGTCAGCGATCAGGTCGGCGCCGCCTTCGATCTGGTCGATGACAGCACCGGCGCGGTGTTCGCCGCTGGCGATATCGCCGCCCTGACCGTCGGCTTGGCCCATGTTCTCGATCAAAGCGAAATCCGTGGGCAAGCGGCGGCATCCCGCATCGCCACCTGGGACTTCCGTGCCGATCTGGCCGGATTGCACAAGGCGGTGGCCCATGTCCTTGGATAGGCCGCTTTCCATCGTCGTCGTCGGCCAGACCATCGCCGGCAGCCGGACCCCGCAACGGGTAGCGGCATTGCGGCGGCTGGGCCACCGGGTCGGGGTGGTGCCCATCAACCGCGACGGTGCCACCTATGAGGATCGGCCCAGCCTGATGGACCGGCTGCGCTATCGCCTGCGCCTGCCCGCCGATCCGGCCAGTTGCAACGACGCGGTCTTGACGGCTGTCGCCCGGGATTGCGATCTGGTGTGGATCGAAGCGGTGCCGATGATCCGTGCCGCCACCCTGAACCGATTGCGCCAAGTGGCGCCCAAGGCGCTGCTGGCCTGGTATTCCGAAGACGACATGATGAACCCCATCCATCGGTCGCGTTGGCTGGAGCGGGCCATGCCCGTTTTCGACTGGTGGCTGACCACCAAATCGTTCAACCTCGACGCTGACGAGGTGCCGTCCTGGGGCGTACGCCGCATGCTGTTCGTCAACAACAGCTTTGATCCCGATTTGCACCATCCGACAGCATTGAGCGAAACCGAACGCCGGGAAGTCCAGGCCGACATCACCTTCATCGGCACCTTCGAAGCGCCGCGTGCCGCCAGCCTGTTGCGGCTGGCCGAAGCCGGCATGGCCGTCAGGGTGTGGGGCAATGGCTGGGGCGGCTGGATCGACCGCCACCCCAATCTGCGCATCGAGAACCGCCCGGTCTATGACCGCGATTACGCCAAGGTGGTCGGCGCCGCCAAGATCAGCCTGGGCTTTCTGCGCAAGGGCAACCGCGACCGCCAAACCTGCCGCACGGTGGAGATTCCGGCCTGCGGCGGCTTCATGCTGCACGAATATTCCGACGAAGCCGCCGCTTTGGTCCACCCCGACAGCGAGGCCGGTTTTTTCCGCGATGACGATGATCTGGTGACCCAGGCGAAACGCTGGCTGGCCGACGACACGGCGCGAATCAAGGCGGCTCAGACGGCGGCACGGGCAATGATTGAACGCGGCCATAGCCACGATGCCCGCCTGCATGGCATCCTGAACCGGCTGTTCGGGGAATCTAAGACACCATGAAAATCCTGATCAACGCCATTTCCGCCCGTATGGGCGGTATCGTCACCTATACGCGCAATCTCATGGACAGTCTGGCAGAGCGTAGCGGCACCGCTGAATTCGCCGTGTCCCAGCGCTTTCCCGGTACCGACCGACCCAACATGCTGCGGGTCGCCGCCAGCGATTTGCGCCCCGCCCTGCGCCTAGTCTGGGAACAGACGCAATGGCGCCGGATCGTCAGCCGCCGTAAACCAGACGTATTGTTTTCATCGGCCAATTTCGGCCTGTTGGCCTGTCCGGTGCCGCAAGTTCTGCTGGTGCGCGAAGGCGGCCTGTTCGATCCATTCTATCTGGCCAATGTCTCCCCCGAACAAGGGGTGTGGTCGGCGCTGCAGCGCAAGGCCCGCCGCCGCCTGATCATCGCCTCGGCCCGCAGCGCCGATCAGGTGATGACACCGACGGCGGCCATGCGCGATCTGCTGTCACTGTGGGCCCCCGACCTGGAATCCAAGATCACCGTCAATCCCTATGGCACCATGAGCCATTCCTTCGTCCCGGCGACGGAAGCGCCCCGGCACTGGAGGGCCGACGGTATCCTGCGGCTGCTTTACGTGTCGGTATATTATCCGCATAAGCGCCCCGGCCTGGTCTGCCAGGCGGTCGAGGCGCTGATCGCCCGGGGCAGCCAAGCCCATGCCACCATCACTATGACCCGGCGGGAACTGGACGACTTCCAGGGCAGCGCCCATGATCGCATCTTGGTCGACAAGGCCATCGCCGCCCAGACCGTGACCTTGGGCCGCCAGCCTTATGAATCCCTGCCGGCCCTGTACCAGAACCACGATATCTTCATCTTCCCGTCCATTTCAGAAACCTTCGGCCACCCCATGGCCGAGGCCATGAGCAGCGGCATTCCCGTTCTCGCCGCCGACACCCCGGTCAACCGCGAAGTTTGCGGCGACGCCGCACTTTATTTCGATCCGCTGTCGCTGTCGTCGCTGCTGGACGGCATCGACCGGCTGGAGGGCGACCCGCATTTGCGGGCCGAACTGGTGGATAGGGGCCGCAAACGGGTGCTGTCCTCCTACACCTGGGAGCAGCATGTGGAGCGATTGATGGAAATCCTTTCCGACACCGCCCAGCGCAAGCCGGGCTGAGTTCCCATGCCGAGAACCCCACGCTTCGCCATCTCCAGCCTGATCCTGGTGGCCAGTGCCGTGGCCCAAGCGGTCGTCGCTTTTGGCGCCAATCTGATCATGGTCCGCCACCTCGATCCGGCCCAGTTCGGTCACTTCGCCGTGGTCCAGGCCTCGGCGGCGTTGGTGCTGTCGGTTCTGTCCATCCGAGCCAACACCTTGATTATCCGTACCCTTGAAGCCGAACTCGATGCACCGCGTCGCGATCTGCTGTTTTCGGTCATCGGCTGGGAAACCATTTTAGCATCGCTGCTGATCACGGTGCTGATGGTGAGCGCCGGCAACACCCAGTGGACCGATTGGTGCCTGGTCCTGGCCCTGGTGATCGGTCATTGGACCAACCAGAACCGGGCTTTCTTCGAACGCGGCTTGCGTTTTGGCGCCTTGGCCGTCATTGAAACCGCGGTCCAGATCAGCGGGCACGGCTTGGCCGTGATCCTGGTCCTGACCGGAATCGGGGCGGGAAGTCTGTATTTGCGCGAATTGTTTTTCACCCTCGGCGGTTTGGCCGCCTTGATCGGCATCGGTGCCATTTCATTTTATCGATTCCACTGGGTCGGTTGGTCGCAATGGCGCGCGGTATTGCGGGACGGACGCGGCGTCTGGCTGGACGCCATGCTGGAAAACAGCTTTTCCCGCCTGACTCTGTTGCTGGTCAATGCCAATACCGGCCTGAGCGGCGCCGGACTGTTCTTCCAGGCACAACGTCTGGCTATGGTACCGCAACAAGTGCTACAACCGATCAGTGGACGGGTGGCGGGTGCTTGGTTCGGGCAAACCGAATGCCATGGTCAACGCCGCCTGATGCGCCGTCGCCTCCTGCTGGTCACCGCCCCACCTTTGGCCTTGGCCGCAATCCTTGCTTGGGCATTGGCCGATCCGGTGGTGCCGTGGATCTTCGGCGCACCTTGGGCGCCGGCGGCGCCGATCCTGGCGGCACTGGCCGGCATGATCCTGTTTCTGCCTTTGTTTGAAACCTTGCGCTCGGAGGTGGTGGCTTCCAAACGGGTCCGTTGGCTGCTGGTCGCCCGTCTGGCCCAGTATGGCGGCTTGCTGATCCCGCTATGGCCCGTGCTCATGGGGGAAAGCGTCGATGCCACCCATCTGGGTCTGGCCCTGTCGGCGGCCTATGCCGGGGCTTTCGTCGTGCTGGCGGCCTTGGTGCTGCGCTTCGACGCCAGGGCATAGGGGTTGCACCCGCCGCCAAGCGGACCGATGATGCCGCCATGATCACCACAGCCCCCCTACCCACATGGCAAAGCTTGCTTGGCCGGCACCGAACTACCGATGCCGCCGCCCTTTGGCGGCGCGCGGGTCAACAGGCCATGGTGACCCCCAGATCCAGTTGGTCGCTGGCCTGGCTGGCCAGCCTGCGCGGGACCACGCCCACGGTCGCCCTGCCGTCCTGGTTCTGCAACGCATCCCTGGCTCCGCTGCGGGCCATGGGGGCGCGGCTGATTTTCGTCCCGGTGGATGGTAACGGGTTGGCGGATTGGGATCATCTGACCCAAGCCGATCTGGTGGTGGCCGTCCACACCTTTGGTCGCGCCGTGTCGCTGGACGGCGCCCGCGTCGCCTGCGCCCGCACCGGCGCCCTGCTGGTCGAGGATGCCGCTCATGTCCTGGCCCCGACGTCAGGCATTGGCCAAGAGGGGGATTACATTCTTTACAGCCCACACAAGGTGCTGGCCCTGCCCGATGGCGCGGTGCTGGTGTCCAACGGCGCACCGCTGCCGCCATGCCCGTCCATGGTTCAATCCTCACCCTGGCCGTGGGTGTGGCGACGCCTGCTTCAGCGGAGTCTTCCCGATATTGTGCGCCCCCGCTTGCCCCAGGGCGGCCAAGCCGATTTCCTGACGGATCCGACGGACGGGGACGTACCCGCCCCGCTCTACCCATCCCCCCTGGCCCAGGGCCTTATGGGCGACGCCGATCTGGCCGCCGAGGCAAGCAGGCGCCGCATGAATGCCGCCGCCTTGCGCCATGCGGTGGGGGGACTGGCCGGCTGGCATCCCTTGTTCGCCGATGACGGCCCGGCTCCTTACCGTCTGACCCTACGCTGCGACGACACCGACATCGCCATTGCCCGCTATGCCGCCTTGCGACAGGCCCATCTGCCGGTGGAAAGCTGGCCCGACCTGCCACCGGAAGTCAGCGATAGCAATGCCATCGGCCTGCGCCGGTCGGTGATCCTGCTGCCGGTGCATGGCGCGCTGCCACCAGGATATGAACAGCTTTACGCCAAGGCCCTGGTCCATGTTTGACTTCACTTTCGACAGCCTGACCCGCTCCCAGTGGGAAGATTTGTTCACCCAGGCCGGCCAATCCGCCCTGGTGCAGAGCTGGGCCTACGGCGAGGCCAAGCGGGCCGAAGGCTGGAGCCCCCGTCGTCTGCTGATCAGCCAAGACGGCCAGCCGCTGGCCCTGGCCCAGGTGCTGGAAAAGCGCGTGGCCGGATTGGCCCGTATCGCCCGGCTCAATCGCGGCCCGGTGTGGCTTGGCCCGCTTGCGCTCGAAGACCAACTGGAGATCATCACCGCCTTACGCCGTCCGTGGCGGCTGTGGCGGGCGGCGGCCTTGTTCATCGCCCCTGAACTGGGGCAGGACCATGCCCCCCGCCTTGGCCTGATCCGCCGCAAGGCACCGTGTTGGGGCTCGGCCTGGATCGATCTGGCGCAACCGTTGGACGTCTTGCGCAAGCGGCTGGACGGCAAATGGCGCAACATGCTGGTGGGGGCGGAAAAAGCCGGCCTGTCGGCGGATGTCTCGGCCAGCGCCGAATCCCGGCTGTGGCTGATGGGGCATTATGCGGCGCTGATGCGCGACAAGCATTTCACCGGCATGCCGCCGGCCCAGATCGCCGCCCTGGCCCAATCGCTGTATCGGCCCGAAGACCTGCTGGTCATCCGTGCCCTCGCCCCCGACGGCGAACCCGTGGGCGGCATCCTGCTGGCCCGCCATGGCGCCAGCGCCACCTATCTGGTCGGCTGGAACGGCGATATGGGCCGCAAGCTGAAAGCCAACAACTTCCTGCTGTGGCAAGCGGTGGTGACGCTGAAGGCGCAAGGCTGCCTGTGGCTCGACTTGGGCGGCATCGACGCCGACCTGACCCCCGGCATCGCTGCCTTCAAGCGCGGCATGAAAGGCGAGGAATACTGTCTGGCCGGCGAGTTCCTAAGCCTTTAGGCCGGCGGCCAGCCCGTCCAGATGGGCACGGGCCTTGCGGTACAGCGGGTCAAGTCCCCCTTCCACCGCCAGCCGGCGCCAGGCATCACCACCGCCCAACTCCACATGATCGGCGCGCAGGGCAAAGGGGCTGACAGCAGCGTGATTGGCCCCGCGTACACCACTGCGGCAAAACCGGTGCAAGGCGGCGATGGCGGCCAGGGACGGCGCGTCTACCGACCAGGCATCGCCGAAAGTATAAGCGAACCAGTCGGGCACCGCCCCCAAACGCTGGCGAAACGCCTGCGCCGCCCCCTCGATCTGTTCTGCCCGCGCATCGGGACTTAAGGCCGTCAGGCGCTTGTGGTCCAGGGTATGGCTGCCGATTTCCTGGCCCAAGGCCTTCAACCGCTCGACCCCATCCCAGTCCAGGATGCGCAAATCCCCCGCCGCCCGCTTGCCGTCGAAGACATTGGCGGCGATGGCGGCGCTTTGGGCCGCGCCCGACAATTGGGTCAGACCGGGGCAGATGAAGAACAGCGCCTGGATACCCAAAGGGGCAAGGATGGTCTCGGCCACCTCCAGATTGGACTGAAAGCCGTCATCGAAGCTGAGAAGGATGCCACCGGGTCGAGGCGAGGCGGCGGCCTGGGCCGGGGTGATCAGCCGGCCATCGGCAAGCAGGCGCCGCACCAGCGCGGCGAAGACCGGACGCTGCGGCGACGGCACGTCATGAAACAAAAGCGTGCGATAGCCCCTGGGCGGAACCACGGCGCACACGCCGCGCCATGCGGCCAACCAGACGGGAGCGATCAGGGAGCGAAGGTCGGACATGGCCTTTCCATAGCACAAGCACCGACAGCGACGCACGGATGTTGTATCCCGGACCCGCTTCGGCTATTGCTGCCGCATCCGATTGCATGGGCTGGGCCGATGACTTTTCCGTTTCACAAATACGACGACATCGCCGCTTTCTACCGTGACTACCGCCAGCAGATCGCCGAGGCCATGGCCTCGGTCGATGAAGCGGCATTGGCCGCCGCCGGCGCCTTGATCACCCGCACGGTGGCTGCCGATGGCGTCGTCTATTCCTGCGGCAACGGCGGATCGGCGGCCATCGCCAACCATCTGGTGTGCGACCATGCCCGCGGCGTATCCGCCGACACCGGCCTGCGTCCGCGTATCCACAGCCTGTCCTGCAATGTCGAGATCATGACCGCCATCGCCAACGACGTGAACTACGCCGAGGTGTTCGCCCACCAACTGGCTCTGGCTGGTCGCCCCGGCGACTTGCTGATCACCATTTCGTCGTCGGGCGATTCGGAAAACGTGGTACACGCCATCGCGCACGCCAAGGAAAACGGCATCGCCAGCATCGCCATCACCGGCTTCGCCGGCGGGCGGTCCGCTGCCCTGGCCGACATCAACCTGCATGTGCGGGGCGACAATTACGGTGTCATCGAGGACGTGCACCAAAGCCTGATGCATGTGTTGGCCCAATATCTGCGCCAGGCCCGCATGGACCCGGCACTGGTGGCGGCCCGCAAGTTCTAGCCATCCTGGCCCGCGACGATCTGGCCGACCTTATCGCGGATAGCCGCTCCCAAGGCCTGGTAACCCCAAGGCGTAGTGTGTGAACCCAAGCCCCAAAACACCGGTTGACGGGCTTCGGCCGAGCGCAGGATGGCTAAACCATCCACATAGGGCAGGTCGAGTTGGGCCACCGTCCGGGCAAAGTCCTTTTGCAACATGTCGCTGATGCCATCGAAGCGATTGAAGCCGATAAAGGAGTAGGACGAGGGCTGGAAAACCACGATCATTCGCCCGCCCCAAGATTCAGTCAGCACCTTGGCCTTGGATAAGACGTCGCCAACGCCTTGATAGTCGCGTACCGGCCATGAAAAGTATACACCGAGTAATCTCCGCAGAGATGCCAGTGAAAAGAAGTCTCGTATGCTGCCTATTTGAGTATCTATATGTACTGCCTTGGCCGGAGATACAGGTTGAGCTTGAGAAATCAGGCGCTCTACCATAACCTTACGGAAATAGCTCTTCAGACCATCGTCGATCTCTGCTTGGCGAGACAGCAATTTCTGGCTGAATTCTCCATCGAGATAAGCACGCAGGACCGAATTCTGGCTTTCCCGCTCGAAATCGCTGAAATCGTTGTCGATGGTGAAAACCCAGACCACCACCTTGGGCCGGAGCGTCGGCCCGTATTCGCGCAATCCTGCCAATTCCAGGATCGGGCCGTTACCTCCAATACCGATGCTGATCGTTTTTGGATAAACTTGCCGGATGGTGGCGGCAAAAGTGTCTTCGCGTTCGACACAAGCGCCGTGGGTGTACGAATCACCCACCAACAACACATCCAACGGGGCTTGCGACCACAAACCCTGCGGATTGTTGAAACCATGCTCGTCAGCGTCGTAAACGATCAGGCCCGATCCTTCATTGCAAAAGACCGTGCGGACACCCGAAATCCCCCCCAGTGGAACGACACGGCCAGACCGGACCGGAAGCAGCGCTGGATGGTCGGATGGACCCGGCTCCACGTAATTACATCGCGGATGGGCAAAGGAACAGCCTGCGGTATAGGGCCACTCCTCACCCTGACTTCGATATGCCATTCCCTGTTGAGCGAGAAGAGTGGAGCGTTGGTTCACCAGCTCGCGTAGTTCGGCTTGCTGCCGTGGCAGGAACATGAAATCGAGGAACGCCTCCGCTGCCACCACGGCAACAGCCGTGGCAATCATGGACAAGGCATAAGCCAGCTGCCAGTCCCTGCCCGCCCGCAGGGCGACAAATCCTGCCACCGCCATCGTCACCGGCACGACCACCGTGACCACGATGGCACTGGGAGAAGGCGGCAATCCCTTCCATATGATCAGCACTGCGGCGGCGGCGGCCAAAGCGGCGGATGCCAAAGTAATGGCCGAAAAGCGAATCAAACGTGTTGTCATTCTGGTGTCCATTTTCCGCTGACATCATGCTGTATCCGCCTGGCCCAGCCGCGCAAATGCGGCTGGCCCATCCATTGGGCGATGGGGACGAAAAAGCCAGTCTTACGCCGGGCTAGTACCGCGTCGGGTAAGGCCGGGCGGGCACAGGTGGCCATATCCAGTTTTGACGCTGGCTTGCCGGCTTTGACCAGCCCTACCACCTGCGACAGCAACACGGTATCGACCAGCGGCACCCGGATTTCCAACGAATGGGCCATGCCCGCCCAATCGGCGTCACGCAGAAGCTGATTGCGCATATAGAACGCGCTTTCCAAGGCGCTGATCGCCAGACGCGGATCATGAATACCCTGGATGGTCTCGGCCAAGGCCAGACGCGGCTGCAAATCGCGCCAGCCGGTCCGCGCCATCTCGGGGTCCATCACCCGGGGCAGTTCCCATGGCATGAACAGACCGCGCCGCAACAGATAGGCGTCGGAGAGATTGGTACCGTATTCCAGCAATCCCGCCCATTTGGGCGAGGTGAAACGGGACAGCCACGGCGCACTGACCGCGCGGAAGCCTCGTCCCAGGACCGGCGCCCAACCGAAGACCCGCAATCGCTCGACCAGACGCGGTAATTGGCGGAAGGAATCGTAGCCGGCGAAGATTTCATCACCGCCCAAGCCCGACAGGGCCACCTTCAGCCCGCGCTGGTGGGCGGCGCGGGCGACGAACCAGACATTGACGCCATCAATGGACGGCTGGTCCATGTCGGCCAGGATTTGCCCGCGCGCGGCGGCGAAATCACCGGCGGGAATGCGGCAGGTGGCGTGGTCGGCTCCGTAATGGGCGGCGACCTGTTCGGCCAGCGGCGCTTCGTCGCCATCGGTCCCGGCCAGTTCGTCGAAAGCCAGGGTGATGGTCTTCAGCCGTTCCGACGGCATGGCCTGGGCCGCCAGGGCAGCAATGGTGGTGGAATCCAGCCCCGCCGACAGAAACACTCCCACCGGCACGTCGGCGATCAGATGATGGCGCACCGAATCGGCCAAGGCGGCCCCCAGATCGATGCCGGCATCGGCGGGGGCGGAAGCGATGGTCCGGGCCACGTCGAAGAACCGGCCCTGGGTGTGGTTGCCGTCTTCCCCCCACCACATCCAGCCGCCGGGAGCGACCGCGCGGATATGGCGGTACAGGGTATGCGGTTCAGGGACATGGCCCCACAGCAGAAAGCCCACATGGCCGGCGGGATCGGCGGTGGTATCGATGGCGCCACCGGCCAGCAATGCCTTGACCTGCGAGGCGGCGCGGACGCAGCCGCCCTGGTCGGCGTAATAAAGCGGCTTGATGCCATAGCCGTCGCGGGCCAACAGCAATCCGTGGCGGGCGTGATCCCACAGGGCGATGGCGAACATGCCGCGCAGCCGCGACAATCCCTCGACCCCATGGCGGGCATAAAGCTCCAGCACCACCTCGGTGTCGCCGTGAGAGCGGAACACCGCCCCCGCCAGCTCCAACTGATGGCGCAATGCCTGGAAATTATAGATTTCACCGTTGAAGACGATGGTCAGACGGCCATCGGCACTGGTCATGGGCTGAGCGCCGGCCTCGGACAAATCCAGAATGGACAGACGACGATGGGCCAGCCCGACCCGCCCCGACGGCGCCAGCCATTGTCCGGCGCCATCGGGGCCGCGTGCGGTCATGTGGTCGCGAATGCGCTGCAATTCGGCGGCATCGACCGGCTTGGCATCGGCGTGATGGGCGAAAATGGCGGCAAGACCGCACATGGTACTGGCCCCCTCGGGGATTGGCTGTGGCGGCGAGACATACCCGATTTTCACCCCTGGCGCCAGCCGCGGCGCCGGGGGGCTTGCCCAAGGTCTTGCAACACCTGGGCGGACCTGCCACCATCCGGGCCGATCCTCAGGATGGGTTAAGGACATTTCCTTGGGTATTTCCTGGTCTTTGGGCGCTTGGCGCCCGGTGTTGCGGCACGTTGCCGACGGGCGCGCGGTGGCCATCACCATCGACGACGCCCCCACCCCCGAAACCATGCCGGCCATGCTCGACCTGTTGGACCATCACCGGGCCAAGGCCACGTTTTTCATGTCCGGCTGCCGGGCGGTGGAGCACGACGCCCTGGTCGCCGACACCATCGCCCGCGGCCATGCCGTCTATGCCCATGGCTGGGAGCATATCCGCCTGGACCGCGCCGGCACCCAACGTCTGGTCGCCGATATGGAACGTTGCGAGGCATTGCTGGCCCGGCACCGCCCGACCCCAAAGCCCTATCTGGTGCGCCTGCCCTATAACGGCGGCTATCGCAACGCCAAGGTGCATCGGGCGCTGCAACGCTGGCAGCCCGGGTGCCAGATCGCCCATTGGGGCCCTAGTACCGAGGACCACCTGATTTCCACCCGTTGCGATACCGATGGCGATGTGGGGCCACAATGCGCCGCCGAGGTGGCTCGCATCCTGGCCGACCCCCGCTTGCCCGGCGCCATCATCCTGATGCACGACCAACCCATCAACGAACGCCCCGGCGCCCAGTTCAAGGCGGCGGTCACCATCGAGTTGATGCGCCAGTTGCTGGAAGGCCTGAGCGGCGCCGGCTATGCCTGCGTCACCATTTCCCCCGCGCCTTCCGCCCCCTGGTGGTCGCGCTACGCCCTGGTCTAGACATGCGCATCCTGCACACCATTCCCGGTCGCAATTGGGGCGGCATGGAACACCGGACCATCGAACAGGTGCGTTGGCTGGTCGCCCACGACCACCCGGTCTGGCTGGCCGCCCCCGCCGACGGCGAGCCCTTCGCCCGCGCCCAGGCCCTGGGCCTGCCGGTCATCGCCTTCAATTTCGACCGGCCCTGGCGGCTGCCGACCATGACCGCCCTGCGCGCCATCGTCAGACAGCACCGCATCGACATCATCGACACCCATGTCACCCGTGACGCCAAGGCGGCCATGGGCTGCATGGATCTGTGCGCGGTGGTGCGCTCGCGCCACGTCAACCAACCGCTGAAACCGTCGCTGGTGCGCCGGCTGCAATGGCGCATGGGGGCTGATCACATCATCACCGTGGCCCAATGCACCCGCGATCATCTACGCGACATCGGTCTGGCCGATCCGGCCCGCAGCACCGCCATCGGCGGCTGGGCCGACGAAAAATTCTTCCAACTGCCCGACCCGGCGGCCACCCGCGCCCAGGTGCGCGACGAATGGGGGGTGAGCGCCGACGATTACGTCATCGTCTGCGTCGGCATGATCCGCCCCGACAAGGGCCAGGACCATCTGATCGGTGCCTTGGGCCTGATGAAACAACAGGGACTGACCCCCCGATTGGTCATCGTCGGCAGCGCCACCGCCGAGGCGCTGGACTATGAACGCGGCCTGACCGCCCAAGCCCGCGACCTGGGGGTGGATGGTCAGATCAGCTTCACCGGCTATCGCGACGACGTCGCCCGCATGATGATCGCCGGCGATCTGATGGTCATTCCATCCTTGACCGAGGCGCAGCCCCGCGTCGCCGTCCAGGCCTTCGCCACCACCCGCCCGGTGGTGGCCAGCGCCGTGGGCGGCGTGCCGGAGATCGTGGTCGACGGCAAGACCGGCTGGCTGGTGCCCCCCGCCGACCGCCCGGCCCTGGCCGCCGCCATCACCAAGGTGATGAACGATCCCGCCGGCGCCGCCGCCATGGCTACCGGTGCCCGCGCTTTGGCCGAGAACTCCATGCGCTTCGATCATCGCATGGCCGAAACCCTGGCGACCTACCAGACCGCCATTAGCCGGGCCAAGGCTCGGCTGATACCGCCATTCCGGGGTCTGGCATGACCAATCCGCCCCCCCGCCTGTCGGCCCTGGTGGTTGCCCACAATGAGGAAAAGCGGCTGCAAGCCTGTCTCGAGCGGCTGACCTTCGCCGACGAGATCGTCGTGCTGTTGGACAAATGTACCGACGGCAGCAAGGCCATCGCCGCCCGCTTCACCGACCGCCTGCTGGAAGGCCGCTGGGATATGGAAGGCGAGCGCCGCAACACCGGCATCGCCTTTTGCACCGGCGACTGGGTGCTGGAAGTGGATGCCGACGAACACGTCACCCCAGAGCTGGCGGTGGAAATCCGCGCCACCATCAACGCCACCGCTTTCGACTGGCACGAAATCCCGGTGGACAATTACATCGGCGAGCGTCTGGTGCGCCATGGCTGGGGCGGATCCTTCGGCAAGGCGGCCTATCCCGGCCTGTTCCGCAAAAACGCCAAGACCTGGGGCAATGACCGCGTTCATCCCAGTCTGATCTGGCGCGGGCGCAAGGGGCCGATGCTGAAACACCGGATCAACCATTACGTCGATCGCAATATCTCGGACATGATCCGCCGCCTGGACAGCTATTCCACCGCCAAGGCCCGCGACCTGCGCGACCGCGGCGAAACCTGGGGCTCGACCGCCAGCAATGTGCGGCGCATGGTGTCGCGGTTCTGGAAATGCTATGTCTCGCGCAAGGGATACCGCGAGGGCGGCTATGGCTTCATCATCGCCGTCTGCGCCGCGCTTTATCCCATGTTGTCGCACCTGAAAGCCCGGCTGGAGAAAGAATGATGGCCCATATCGTCATGGCCGACGACGGCATCGTCTTCGATGGCCGCACCTTGGACGAACGCCCCTTGGGCGGGGCCGAAACCTCGTTCATCGAGATGGCCAACGCCCTGGCGGCGCGGGGCCACGACGTCCACGTCTATAACAAGTGTACCCAGGCGGTGACCCATCGCCGGGTCCATTGGCACCCCATCGCCGAAGGCCTGCCGGAAACCGCCGACCTTTACATCGCCAATCGCGGCGACAAGCTGATCCGTCAGGTGCCGGGGGCGAAGAAGACCATCTTCTGGATTCACAATCCCGCCGGCTATCTGCTGAAATGGCGTTATCAGTGGAAACTGGCATTGCGCCGCCCGACCATCGTCTTTTCCGGCGCCAGCCATGCCGGCACCTATCCGGCCTGGGGTTTTGCCGGTGGGCGTGAAATCGTGCTGTACGGGCTGACCGATCTGTTCTGCCACGCCAGCCAACGCCCCGCCCCGCCGCCGCCGCGCGCGGTTTTCACCTCGAACCCACTGCGATCCCTGGATTGGCTGCTCGATATCTGGGAAAACGCGGTCCACCCGGCGATCCCCGCCGCCCAGTTGCACATCTTCGCCGGCATGGCCACCTATGGCGCCGCCGGTCAGGCCAAGGCCGGCAAGATGGGGCCGGTGCTGGAACGCGCCGCCGGATTGGCCGACAAGGGCGTGGTGCTGCGTGGACCAGTGCCCAAGGCGCAATTGGTGGAGGAACTGACCCAGGCCCGCCTGCTGATGTATCGTGGCGACATGGGCGAGACGTTCTGTTCGGCGGTAGCCGAGGCCCAGGCCATGGGCGTGCCGGTGGTACTGGAAGACATCGCCTGCATGAAGGAACGGCTGATCCACGGCCAGACCGGCTTCGTCACCCAAGGGGCCGAGGATTTCGCCGCGCGTTCAGTGCAGTTGCTGACCGACGATTGCTTGTGGACGGCCCAGCATCAAGCCTGCCTCGACCATCAGCGTCGTTGGCGCTGGGACGACGCCGCCCGCGGATTCGAGCGTATCGCCGGTTGGTGACCGGCGATACGCCCGCTTTCTTTTTAGTGACGAAAGTGCCGCATGCCGGTGAACACCATGGCTAGGCCCTTTTCATTGGCGGCATCGATCACTTCCTGATCGCGCATGGAACCACCCGGCTGGATGATGGCGGTGGCGCCCGCCGCCGCCGCCGCCAGCAGGCCGTCGGCGAAGGGGAAGAAGGCGTCGGACGCCACCACCGAACCGACGGTGCCGGCCTGAGCCAGACCGGCGGCATCGGCGGCTTCCTTCGACTTCCAGGCGGCGATGCGCGACGAATCGACGCGGCTCATCTGGCCCGCACCGATACCGACGGTGCAGCCGTCCTTCACATAGATGATGGCGTTGGACTTGACGTGCTTGCAGACGCGGAAGGCGAACAGCATGTCCTTCAGCTCCTGCTCGGTCGGCGCCCGCTTGGTCACCACCTTCAACCCGTCCAGAGTGACGCGGCCATTATCCTTGGATTGCAGCAGATAGCCGCCCGAGACGTTGCGCAGCGTCATCGCCGCCGAGGCCGGGTCGGGCATGCCGCCGGTGACCAAGAGGCGCAGATTCTTCTTGGCGGCGAAGGCGGCGATAGCGGCTTCGTCGGCTTCGGGGGCGATCACCACCTCGGTGAACAGCTTGCAGATTTCCTCGGCGGTGGCGCCGTCGAGCTTGCGGTTGATGGCGATGATGCCGCCGAAGGCCGACACCGGATCACAGGCCAAAGCCGCCTTGTAGGCGCTGACGATATCGGCGCCGCTGGCCACGCCGCAGGGATTGGCGTGCTTGATGATGGCCACGGTGGGTTCGTCGAACTCGGCCGCCAGCTCGAAAGCGGCATCGGTGTCGTTCAAATTGTTGTAGGACAGTTCCTTGCCCTGCAACTGCTTGGCGGTGGCGATGCCCGGACGCTGGACGCCGTTGACGTAGAACGCCGCCTGCTGGTGCGGGTTCTCGCCATAACGCAAGTTCTGCTTCAATTCGCCGGCCACCACCACGCGGCGGGGGAAGGTGTCGCCCAGTTCACGGGCGAACCACTGGGAAATGGCCGCGTCATAGGCACCGGTGCGGGCATAGGCGGTGGCGGCCAGATGCTTGCGCAGGGAAAGCGTGGTGGCGCCGCCATGGGCGCTCATCTCATCCATGACGCGGGCATAATCTTCCACGTCCACCACCACGGTGACGGCGTCGTGGTTCTTGGAGGCGGCGCGGATCATCGCCGGGCCGCCGATGTCGATGTTTTCCACACATTCGTCATAGCCGGCGCCCTCGGCCACGGTGGCTTCGAACGGATACAGGTTCACCACCAGCAAATCGATGGGCGCGATGCCGTGTTCGGCCATGGCGGCTTCATGTTCGGCATTGCCGCGAATGCCCAGCAGACCGCCATGCACCTTGGGGTGCAGGGTCTTGACCCGGCCATCCAGCATTTCCGGGAAACCGGTGTGATCGGCCACTTCCACCACCGGGATGCCGGCATCGCGGATCGCCTTGCAGGTGCCGCCGGTGGACAGCAATTCCACATTGCGTTCGGCCAGGAAACGGGCGAACTCGATCAGACCGGTCTTGTCGGATACCGACAGCAGGGCGCGGCGGATGGGGCGAAGGTCGGACATGGCTGGTGGCTCCGGAAAACGAATTGCAGGGGGTATAACGCCGCCGGGGCGGCGAAGAAAGATCAAAGTGCTCAACCCAACTGGGCGGCACACGCGGACAGGATGTCGGTGACCGTCACCGCCAGCTCCAGCGGGGCCAAATCCCGGTCCCGCGCCCGGATACGGCGGACGAAATCGTCGATGACGCAATCCAGCGGCTTGGCCGGGTCGATATCCACGCCTTTACCGTCCAAAGTCAGCTTGGTTGTGACGAGATCGTCATAGACCAGCACGCCATTGTCACCAACGACCTGGAAACGGCGGGTCTTGTCCATCAGCGTACCGATGACGAAATCGGCCCGCACCGTGCCGAAACGCAGATCCAAGGCCACGTTCTGGCCGATGCCATCGGCCTCCGGGCGTTGATCCATCAGCCGCGCCGTCACCCGGTCGGGCGGCGATCCCAACAGGTCCACCGCCATGGCCACGTCATGCGGTCCCCAATCCCATAACACAGAAGCATCCCGGCGATAGGGGCCATGATTGCCGGCCCGGCCTTCCACCGACCGGATGGGACCGATCCGCGGCAGCAATTGCTTAAGGCGCTGAAATGCCGGAGCAAAGAGATGGATATGGTCGACGGCGACCACCGCCCCCAGGCGCCCGGCCTGATCGCGCAGGCGGCGGGCCTCATGCGGGTCCAGACACAGCGGCTTTTCCACCAAGGCGGCCAAGCCTTGCGCCACGACCGCCAAGGCCATGGGCACATGCGTGTGCGGCGGTGTGGCGATGACGATGCCGTCAAGACCGGGATGGGCCAGCATCCGGCGCCAATCGTCGTACAAAACACAGGCGGGCGGCAGCAGGGCGGCGGTTTCCGCCTTGGCGCTGGCCACCGCCGCCAAATGCACGCCCGCATGGTCAGCCATGGTGTTTACGTTCGCACGGCTGGCCATGCTGTGCAGATAAACCCGCCCCCAGCGACCGGCGCCGATCAGACCCAGCCGGACCGGGGGCGTCATCGGTTTATTCCTGACCGGTATAGACCTTTTCGGCCCAATTCAGGAACCGCTTGAGACCGTCGGCCAGATCCACATTGGGTTCGAAGCCCAGTTGCAGACGGGCCTTCTTGATGTCGGGGCAACGGCGGTTGGGTTCATCGGCCGGGTAGGAATCCGGGTATTCGATGACGTTGTACTCGACCTTCTTGCCCTGCGCCTTCTCGATGCTCTTGACCAGCTCGACCATGGAGATTTCCGGCTTGGGATTGCCGATATTGTAGGGCTCGCCCGGTACGCCCTTCAGCACCACCAGGGTAAAGCCGACCATGGCGTCGGTGATGTAGCAGAAGGTGCGGGTCTGGTTGCCCGAGCCATAGACGTTGAGCGGACGGCCCGCCTTGATGCGGTTGGCGAAATTGGGCAGCACGCGGTAATCGGTTTCCTGCATGCCGGGGCCGAAGACGTTGAACGGACGGATGGTGTTGGTCTTGGTCCCGTGCTTCTCATGGAAGATGTGACACAGGGTTTCACCCACCCGCTTCGATTCGTCATAGCAAGCGCGGGGCCCCTGGCAGGACACGTTGCCGCGATAGCTTTCCGGCGTCGGCACGTGCTTGGGGTCGGGATCGCCATAGATTTCCGACGAAGAAAAGAACACCAGCCGGGCGTTATGCTCGGTGGCCAACTCCAGCATGTTGCGGGTGCCGCGCACCGCCACTTCCAGGGTTTCCAGCGGATAGGCGCGGTAATAGAACGGGCTGGCGATGCCGGCGGCATGGATGACGTAATCCACCTTCTCGTCCAGCTTCACCGGCTCGATGACATCGTGCTGGATGAAGGTGACGTTGGGGAAATCGGGGATTTCCGATCCTTCCTTGCCGGCGGTGATCAGATTATCCATGGCGATCAGGCGGCACGGCTTTTCCAGGATGTGTTCGTTCAGATGGGCGAACATTTCCATGAAATAGCGGCCCAGGAAGCCACGGCCGCCGGTCAGCAGCACGGTCTTGCCGGTGAAATCGTGGGCGGGCTTGCCCAGGCGTTGGCAGATCTCGGCGATGTCGGATTGCAGCAGAAATTCGGTCATGACTTACACCACCTCGACCTGGGGGAGCGGAACGATGAATTTGCCGCCGGCTTCACGGAAGCCAGCGTTCTTTTCCATGATCGGCTGGGCGAAATTCCACGCCAGCACGACCAGATAATCGGGTTTCTTCTCGGCGATGGCCGATCCGGGCAGAACCGGAATATGCATGCCCGGCGTGAACAGACCCTGCTTCAGCGGGCTGTCGTCGATGATGAAATCGATGATGTCGGGGCCGAGATCGAAATGGTAAAGCAGCGTCGTCGCCTTGGCCGGGGCGCCGAAACCGGCGATGCGTTTGCCGCAGGCCTTGAGGCCGCGCAGCAGATCGCCCAACTGGCGCTTGCGCTCGTCGATGTCGCGGGCGAAATCCAGGAAGGTTTCCGCCTTGTCCAGACCCAGGCGGCGCTCCAGCGCCACCGCATCGGCCACCGACTGCCCCACCGGATGCGGGCCACCTTGCAATTGGGCGACACCGCGCAAGGAGCCGCCATGGCTGTCGACACGCAAGGCCTCGATCAGCTCCATGCCGTTGGCGGCGAGGAAGCGGATCAGCGGCTGCACCGAGTGATAGGCCAGATGTTCGTGATAGATGGTGTCGAACAAAGTCTTCTCGAACACGTCCACCAGATAGGACACCTCGAAGACGAACACCCCGTCATCATCCAGCACGGCGCGGATGCCATCGACGACGCCGGTCAGATCATCCACATGGGCGAAGACGTTGTTGGCGGTCACCACCTTGGCCGCGCCCTTGGCCGTGCGGATTTGGGCGGCCAGGGCCGGAGTGAAGAAATCGGCGATGGTGGGAATGCCGCGCGCCGTGGCATCGGCGGCGATATCACGGGCGGGGTCGATGCCCTGCACCCGCATCCCCGCCTTGGCGAAGCACGACAACAACGTACCGTCGTTGGAGCCCACATCCACCACCAGGGAGCCGGCGGGCACCCGGAAGCGGGCGATGACGTCGTCGGCATAGGCCTGGAAATGGCGGACGAAGACCGGCGAGGTGCCGGAGACATAGACGTAATTCTCGAACAACACCCGCGGATCGACCACGTCCAGCAACTGGACATGGGCGCAATCATGGCAAAAGAACAAATCCAGGGGAAAACGCTCCTGCGGCTTGTCCAGATCGGCGGCGGGCACGAAGGCGTTGGCCGGCGGCGTCGGCGCCAGACCCAGCACCATGGTCAGATGGGTGCCGCCGCACAGGCGGCAGGTGGACCGCCGATGATGATGGCGGCTCATTTGTCGCCCGGTTTCCACGAGGTCAGGCCTTCGGTGGCCAGCAGGTCGATGCGCACCACATCGGCTTCATAGGCCGCCTGATCGCGGGAATTGCGCGACAGGGTCAGGAAGGTGGTGTCCTCGGGGAAGACCATGCCGTGATCGACCATGGGCGGCGTGAACACCATCTCGCCCGCCTTGATCAGCATCTGGGTCGGCGGCGCATCGCTGCCGGTGGGGCGGTGCCAATATTCGATGCTGCCCGAGATGACATAGCAATAATGCCAGTCGGTCTTGTGATAGTGGTTGGCGCGCAGCGAGCCCTTGACCGATTCGATCAGCACCGCGCTTTTCATCAGCCGGTCGACCAGCGGCTGGATTTCGCCGCGGGCGTCGGTGAAGGCTTTCTCCAGCTTGACCACCTTGTCGAAGGGCGGCCAGCTGGCCTTCTCTTCCTCGGTGACCGGTTCGATGTCGTGATAATGATCGTGGGGCATGATCGACTCCGTTAACGGAACAAGGCGCAGCGAGCCATCATCAGGATGACGGCAATGGCGTGATAGGCCTTGATCTTCTTGCCTTCGTCATAGGACCGACCGTGATAGCTGATCGGCACCTCGTACAGGCTTTTCGCCTTCTTCACCGCCAGGGACAGGATCTCGGCGTGCTGTTCCCAGCCTTCCGAATGCAGATCCCCGACCGCCACCAGATCGCGGCGGTACATCAGATAGCAGCTGTAGGTATCGGTGAAGGTGGTGTTGTTGAGGATGTTGAAGATGAGCGAGATCAGCCCGTTGCCGACCTTGTGCCAGAAATAGAACACCCTGGTGTATTCGGGCGCGATGAAGCGCGAACCCATGACCACATCGGCGCCGAATTCCAGCACCGGCTTCAGCAGTTTGGGATATTCGGCCGGGTCGTATTCCAGATCGGCGTCCTGGAACAGAACGAAATCGCCGGTGGCGGCGCCCAGCGCGGTCTTGACCGCGCCGCCCTTGCCGCGATTCTGGGCATGCTTGATGAACTGGCTGTACAGATCGGGGCGGGAATCGAGGATCTCACGGGTGCGGTCCTTGGAACCGTCGTCGACGACGATGACTTCGAAGGTCACGCCGGGGACCGAAACCGCCTTGACCCGTTCAAGGATGGAAACAATGGTCCGTTCCTCGTTATAGACGGGGACGACGACGCTGACCGAAACCATGGCTTGAATCCCACTTTACCCAGGCGCTATGCCCCATGGCGCAAGGTTCTAACCGGCTCAAGGCCCTGGCGCAACTCATTGATGCGCGGTGCGGCCTTGTTGTCGGTGCGGCCATCGGGTACACCCAAGGGGAAAAGCTTCCCAACATGGGGATTCCCGGACCTTGTGCGGTATCGCAGGCATTCTTTCCGCCGCCCGAACGGTCAATGCGGGCGCGGTCCAGGCCATGACCGGCCTGATGGCCCATCGCGGCCCCGATGGCGCCGGATTGTGGGAAAACCCCAATGGCCGGTTGGTCCTGGGACATCGCCGGCTGGCCATCATCGACCCCAGCCCGGCCAGCGCCCAGCCTTTCGTCGCCGGCTCCATCGTCCTGACCTTCAACGGCGAGATCTATAATTACCGCGAAATCCGAGCCGAACTGATCACCCGCGGCCATGTCTTCGCCACCGAAGGCGATGCCGAAATCATCGTCGCCGCCTGGCGGCAATGGGGCGAGGCCTGCGTCGAGTTCTTCAACGGCATGTTCGCCTTCGCCCTGTGGGATGAAGACAGGAACCTGCTGTTCTGTGCCCGCGACCGTTTCGGCGAAAAGCCGTTCTTGTATGTGGAGGGCGACGGCTTCTTCGCCTTCGCCTCGGAATACAAGGCGCTGCTCACCTTGGACGGCGTGTCGGCGGCGGTGGAAGATGGTCGGCTGGCCCGCTTCTTCGTCGCCCCCGCCGACGGTCTGGACCGCGATGAACGGACGCTTTTCCCCGCCATCCGCCAAGTACCGCCCGCCCAGGTGATGATCGTCGATGGCCGCACCCTGGAACGGCGCAGCGCCTGTTACTGGACCGGCCGGCCCGCCAGAAAGGGCCGCCGCCCGTCGCTGCCCGAGGCCGCCTTCGCCTTTCGCGATCTGCTGGCCGATGCCGTCCGCCTGCGGCTGCGCAGCGATGTGCCGGTAGGATCATGTCTGTCGGGCGGACTTGATTCCAGCGCCATCGTCTGTCTGGCCCGGCGCGAGTTGGGCGAGTCCACGCCCTACCACACCTTTTCCGGTCGTTTCCCCGGCACCAGCGCCGATGAAGGCCCTTATATGGATGCGGTGGCCGCCGCCACCCACCCTGTCCGCCACGAGGTCGAGCCCAAGCCGGAGAATTTGCTGGCGGAACTGGCCCAATTTTCCTGGGCCAACGAGCTGCCGGTGGATTCGGCCAGTCAATACGCACAGTATTGCGTGTTCCGGCTGGCCCGCCAGAATGGTGTCAAGGTGCTGCTGGACGGCCAGGGCGCCGACGAGATCATGGGCGGCTACGAGCAATATTTCTCCGCTTATCTAAGGGGCGGCGGCACCGATTCGCCCCTAATCCACAGCCGCTATGGCGATGCCTTGACCCAGGTCCAACCTTGGCATACCCGTCTGCCCCCCGGTTTGCGCCGGCTGCTGGCGCGCACTGTGCACAAGGGCAGCGACATCAGCTTCGGCCTTACCGGCGATGTGCGGATCGAACGCCGCCCGCCGCCGGCTAATCTGCACGAAGCGCTCTGCCGCGATTCGCTTGACGGCTTTCTCGGCACCTTGCTGCGCTATGGCGACCGCAATTCCATGGCCCATTCGGTCGAGGTGCGCCTGCCCTTCACCGATCACCGCATTTTGGAATTCGTCCAGGGCCTGCCGGTCGAATATCTGATGGGCGACGGCGAAACCAAACGGCTGCTGCGCACCGCTATGGACGGCATCCTGCCCGACATGGTGCGGTTGCGCTGGCGCAAGCATGGTTTCGTGCCGCCACAGGTCGCCTGGCTGCATCAAACATTGCTGCCGGCGGTGGAGCAGGCGGTGGAAGAGTCCAGCCTGTCGCCCCTGTGGGACCGCGCCTGGTGGCGCTCCGCCATTCGCCGCTTCCGCGCCGGCGACACCAGCCAGGCGGCGGGGTTGTGGAAGCTGCTGGCCTGCGAATCATGGCGGGTGCATTTCCTGGCGGCCATGGCGTCCCGCCACAAATTCCAGCCGTTGCTGTGACCATGCGTCTGGTCTTCGTCAACCACTGCCACCCGCAAACCCCGCATGTCTGCGCCACCCGTGTCGCCCGCATGGCCGAAGCCTGTGCCCGCGCCGGTCATCAGGTGGTGCTGCTGACCGCAACCCTGGACGGCCAGCCGCCCCGGTTGGCACCCGGGGATGTGCGCACCGCCCTGGACCGCCATGATTGGACCACGCCGTTTCTTCTCGATTGCCCACCCCAAGGCGGCCATCTGGCGGCAGCCTTGCGGGAAGGCCGGGGGCCGCGCCTGTTGCGCCGTCCGCTGCTGGCGGTCCTCTATCTGTTCCGCTTGGGCCTGTTCACCGACTGGCGCAATGGTGCCGGTGCTTATCTGCCGGTGCTGGCCAAGTATTTTCGCCCCCAGTCCTGCTGGGCCACCTTCGGCAACACCGATGCGTGGCTGATCGCCCGCAGCTTGGCCCGTCAAGCCGGCGGCAAATGGGTGGCCGACATCAAGGATCCCTGGAGCATCTTCATCCCGGCGCCGCTGCGCCGTATCCTGGCGGCGCGCTTCACCGACGCGACCGCCTTCACCGCCTTGTCCGATCAGCACGGCGCCGAGGTGCGGCACTGGTTCGGACGCGACGCGGTGACCGTCTATTCCGGCATCGACGATGCCTTTCTGGCGGTGCCGCCGGCCCCGCCGGGGGGCGATATCCGGCTGCTGCTGCTGGGCGGGCTGTACGACCCCAAGCATCTGGGCCAATTGGCCGACGGCCTGCGGCAATGGGGCGGCAAGGCCACCTTGGTCTATGCCGGATCGGAAATCGCCAAGCTGCGCGCGGCTTTGCCCGACTGGCCGCTGGAAACCCCCGGTTATGTGGATCTGGCGCAGTTGCGGCACTTGGCGGCGGGCTGTCACGCCAGCCTCTATGTGCGCAACCCGCGCGCGCTTTACCAGCACAAGCTGGTGGAATTGCTGGCGCTTGACCGCCCCACCCTGTGCCTGCCCGAGGAAGCGCCCGAGGCCATGACCATCGCCGACGACCTGGGGGCGGAGTTCCGCTCCTGCGCCGATGCCGACGCTTTGGCGCGGGGACTGACCGAAATGCTGGGCCGGGTCACCCCGGTGGATCGCACCATGCTGGCCGCATACACCTGGGATGCCCAGGCCAAGCGGCTGCTGGAGGTGCTGGCATGAAGGTCGCCGTCGCCGTCCATGGCCGCTTTCACGCCTTCGAGCTGGCCCGGCATCTGAGCGCACAAGGCATGCTGGCGCGGCTGGACACCACCTATCCGGCCTTCGCCGCCCCCAAGGACTTGCCGCTGCGTACCCTGCCCTGGCTGGAACTGATCCGCCGGGCCTGGCCGCGGCTGCGCCTGCCGGGCAATCCCGATCTGTACATCGCCCAAAGCTTCGCCCGTTCGCTGGCCGACCATCTGCCCCAGGCCGATATCCTGGTCGGCTGGAGCGGCGCCAGCCTCGAGGCCATTGCCCCGGCCCAAGCCCAAGGCATCAAGGTGGTGTTGGAGCGCGGCTCCACCCACATGGCCCACCAGACCGAAACCTTACGCGATGCCCATGCCCGCTTCGGCCTGGACTGGCGCGCCACCGACCCGCGCCTGATCGAACGCGAACTGGCAGAATACCAACAGGCCGATCTGATCTGTACCGGCTGTTCCCACGCCCGCCAAACCTTCATCGACCGCGGCATCGATCCGGCCAAGGTGGCGGTCAATGCTTATGGCGTCGACCTGTCGCACTTTTCCCCCGGCAGCGGAGAACGGCGCAACCGTGTCCTGTTCGCCGGCCAAGTGGGATTGCGCAAGGGCATTCCCTGGCTGATCGAGGCCTTCCGTAGCCTGCCACCCCATTGGGAACTGCATCTGGCCGGACCGTTGGAACCCGGGTTCGACGCAGTACTGCGTCGCCATGACCTGACCAGGATCATCCTGCGCGGCCCGCTCGGCCGCGATGTCCTGGCGCAGGAATACCGCCAAGCCGCCATATTTTGTCTGCCCTCCATCGAAGAAGGCTTCGGCATGGTCATTCTGCAAGCCATGGCCTCGGGCTGCGCCGTCATCGCCTCCACCGCCACCGGCGGTCCCGATGCCGGCACCGACGGGCGGGATTTGCTGCTGGTTCCCCCCGCCGATACCCCTGCCCTGGCCCTGGCCCTGAACCGTCTGGTGCATGAGCCCGCGTTGCGCCAAAGCCTGGGCGAAGCGGCCAGAGCCCGTGTCGCCGATGGTTTTTGCTGGAATGATTACGGCCAAAGGGCCGTCGCCCTGTACCAGATGTTGACGAACCCGAAGCCAGTATGTTGAAACTGCCCGCCATTGCCTGATGAAAGAAGCATTTCAGCCATGATCAAGACTCCGAAAATCGCCGTCATCGGTCTTGGGTATGTGGGCCTGCCCCTGGCGGTGGGGATCGCCCGTCATTTTCCGACGGTGGGTTTCGACATTTCCGCGCCCCGCGTGGCTGAATTGCACCAGGGCTTCGACCGCACCGGCGAGGTGGATCAGGCCAAGTTGCGCGCCAGCACCATCAAGCTGAGCGCCAAGGCCGAGGACATTCGCGGCTGCGACGTCTTCATCGTCACCGTGCCGACCCCGGTGACCGCAGCCAACACCCCCGATCTCGGCCCGGTGATGAGCGCCTGCCGCACGGTGGGCGCCATCATGGCCAAGGGCGCTGTGGTGGTGTTCGAGAGCACCGTCTATCCCGGCGTCACCGAAGACATCTGCGGCCCCGAGCTGGAACGGGTGTCGGGGCTGAAATGCGGCACCGATTTCTTTTTAGGCTACAGCCCCGAGCGCATCAATCCCGGCGACCGCGAGCACACGGTCGATCGCATCACCAAAGTCATCGCCGGCCAAAACGCCGAGATCACCGAATTGCTCGCCCGCATCTACGGCGCGGTGACCAGCGGCGGCGTCTTCCGCGCTACCTCGATCCGCGTCGCCGAGGCGGCCAAGGTGATCGAGAACGCCCAGCGCGACATCAACATCGCCTTCATCAACGAAATCACCCAGATTTTCCAGAAGCTGGGGATTTCCGTCTACGACGTGCTCGATGCGTCGGCGACCAAGTGGAACTTCCTCAACTTCAAGCCCGGTCTGGTCGGCGGCCATTGCATCGGCGTGGATCCGTTCTATCTGGCGCAATGCGCCCTGGACAACGGCCACCACCCCGAGGTCATTCTGGCCGGACGCCGCATCAACGACGGCATGGGACCGTGGATCGCCGAAAAGATTTCGGATTTGCTGACCGGTCCGTCGCGGGTGCTGGTGCTGGGCCTGACCTTCAAGGAAAACGTGCCGGATTTGCGCAATTCCAAGGTCATCGACGTCATCCGGGGCCTACGCGACAAGGGCCATCAGGTGGATGTGCACGACCCCTTCGCCGATCCGGCGGAAGCCAAGCACGAATACGGCGAAACGCTGATTCCGTCCCTGGATGGCCTGACCGGATACGACTGCATCGTCGGTGCCGTCCCCCACGATCCCTATTGCGCCTTCACCGACGAGAATTTCGACGTTTTGCTGAAGCAAGGCGGCCTGATCGCCGATGTCAAGGCGCTGTGGCGCGGCAAGACCCTGCCCGCCGCCATGCGGCTGTGGAGGCTGTAACCCTTGCGCATCCTGTTCGTCACCGCCAGTCGTATCGGTGACGCGGTTCTGTCCACCGGACTGCTCGCCCATCTGGCGGCAACCTATCCGCAGGCCCGGTTCACCGTGGCCTGCGGTGCGCCGGCGGCCTCCCTGTTCGCCGCCGCCCCCTTCGTCGAAAAAGTCATCCCCATGGTCAAGCGCAAGCGTGCCGGCCATTGGCGCGATCTGTGGAAGCAGAGTGTGGGGACCTGGTGGTCACTGGTGGTGGATCTGCGCGGCTCGGCCCTGGCCTATGTGGTGCCCACGGCCCGGCGTGCCGTGCTGAAATCATCGTGGGAACCGAAACACCGGCTGTATCACCTGTCCTCGGCCCTGGGACTGGATCAGGCCTTTGCTCCGGTTTTGTGGAATACCCCAGAACAGATAGCCCGGGCGGAATGCCTGCTGCCCGCCGGTTCTCCCATTCTGGCCCTGGGCCCCACCGCCAATTGGGGGGCCAAGCAATGGCCGGCGGAACGCTTCGCCCAGGTGGCCCTGGCTTTGACCGCCGACAATGATGGTCGTATCGCCGTTTTCGGCGCCGAAAACGAACGCGCATCGGTGCAAGCCCTGCTGGCCGCCATACCCACCCAGCGCACCATCGACCTGATCGGCAAGGTCGATCTGGCCACGGTGCATGCCTGTCTGAAGCGGGCCAGCCTGTATGTGGGCAACGATTCCGGGCTGATGCACATGGCCGCCGCCGCCGGCATTCCCACCTTGGGCCTGTTCGGCCCATCATCGGAAATATTCTACGGCCCCTTCGGCCCCCATTGCGCCCATGTGCGCGGTCCGCGCAGCTTCGAGGATATTTGCCACGCCCCTGACTACGATTACCGCAGTCAAGAATGCATGATGCTGGACCTGGAAGTAGACACGGTCATCGCCGCCGCCCGAACACTTCGAGATGAATGCGAAGCCGAATGTTGAAGCGCCACATGCTGAGCAATCTGCTGACCCTTTTGGCCTCGGTGATCTTGTTCCTGGCCATAAGCGAAGCTGTGTTGTGGGCCGTGGCCCCGCCACCCAAATCCCCCTTTCCCAAGGGCATGTTCGAATGGGTTCCCAGTGGCTGGCGGCTGACCCCAGGCTTTACCGGTATCACCGACAACCGGGCTGATTTCAGCGGCAAGCGCGTCACCGCCGATGCCTTGGGCCGCCGCATCGTCCCCGCCGCCCCTGCCGAGGGCCCCAAGCGGCTGTGGTTGTTCGGCGACAGCCAGACCTTCGGTCATGGATTGGCGGACGAGGAAACCTGGGCCAACCGTCTTCAGGAAGAGTTCAACGACCAAGGCCGCGCCATCAAGGTGATCAACCTGGGCGTGCCGGCCATCAACGTGGACCAGTACATAACTCGCCTGCGCCACACCATCGGCGAAATTCAGCCCGGCGACCACATTCTGGTTGGACTGAGTTGGAACGACATCATCACCCCGCAGCAGGTGGAACGGGAAAATATCCAGGTGGTCGATGGCTATCTGGTCAGTGCCGCGCCCAATATGTCGCAAGCCGCGCTCAAAGCCCGCGTCGTTCTTTTCGACGCCACCGGGATCGCCCTGCCGCCGTTCCAGGATTTGAAATCCTTCGCCGAATCCCTGTCCAATATATCGGCCCTGATGCATTTCCTCTATCCACGGGCCAAAGCCATCTATTATCGCTACCGTTCGGTCCGCCCCTTGGATGCCATCATGGACGGCAAGGTGCCCGAGGCCAATTTCTATCTATTATCGGAAATGGCCGCGCTGGCCCGCGACCGAGGCGCTTCCTTTACCGTGCTGTCGCTACCCGACAAGATTTTCTTTGAAGATCAGGCCTATGCCGTCTATTCCGTCAATGGTCGCGATTTTCCTCAGCAAAACTATCCGGGTTATCTGATCCAGCCGCTGTGCCAGCAGAACAATATCGCCTGCCTGGACGTTTTTGATGTCCTGCACCGGCACCAATTCGATCCCGTGGCTTATGGTCAAGACGGCCATTATAATCCGCAAGGAGCAAGGGTGATCGCCGCTTGGCTAGCGACGCAGCCGCTTTTTCAGAGCCGTTAGATCATGAAAACCCGCCTGCTTAACCTTGCCCTGCTGTTCAGTGTTCTGATCGCTGGTTTCGCCGCCATGGAATGGCTGGTGCGCCGTCTGCCGGCAGCCGAGCGGCTGGGCTGGAATCTGGTGCAGCCAGTGGCCCAACGGGTGGAACAATTTGCCGCCAAGGGGCAAAGTCATCGCATCATCGTTGCCGGTGATTCCTTTGCCGAATGGATGGAGCAATCAGGCGGCAATTTCGCCCGCATCGCCGAATCCAGCCTGCGCCGGCAAGGCCGTGACGTCGCGATGCTCAACATGGGGGAAGCCGGCAGCGGTCTGGCCGATTATTACCGCAATCTGGTCACCTATGGCCCAGATATCAAACCCGGCACCGTTGTCATCGCCGTCTATCTCGGCAATGATCTTTCTCCGTTCCCCGGTGGATTACCCGCCCCCGACCAGCTGCATACCCGGTTGCCACAGCCGAATGTTCCGCGTGGCTGGCGGGACCTGTTGAAACAGTCGGTGTTGCTGAACTTGGTTTATCGTCAGGC
The DNA here is from genome assembly GCF_000513295.1 of Magnetospirillum gryphiswaldense MSR-1 v2. Classification (NCBI taxonomy): domain Bacteria; kingdom Pseudomonadati; phylum Pseudomonadota; class Alphaproteobacteria; order Rhodospirillales; family Rhodospirillaceae; genus Magnetospirillum; species Magnetospirillum gryphiswaldense. Next base: position 3,436,032 of record NC_023065.1, on the reverse strand, counting down.
CAAGCTGCATATCCCATGGATACAATCCGGATTCACCGCCCATGTATTGGACTATTCCCGCTCAAGCGCCGGCAAGGACCAAGCCTTCGTCACCGAGCGCTTGGCCCGAGTCGATCCGCAATTGCTGCGAGACGCCAATAGCGACGCCATCAATGGCTGGGATCTGGCCGCCGCCATCTTCCGGCCCGATTACTACGACAATCTGGCCAAGGCCGACACGGCTACCGCCGAAGGCGAGGCCGCCCGCGCTGCCCTGGTTGATCTGCGGGTCCTTTATGGCTATGTCCGATCCCTGGGGGCCACGCCCGTATTGGTGCTGATTCCCCCTAGTCCCTGGGTCGACAGTCGTTATCACGATTATTTCCAACGCCTGGGTTATGGCCGCCTGGGGCTGGCCGCTGGTGCCCCTCTCATTACCGGCGAGATCATGGCCATGGCCCAGGGCGATGGCGTTGCCGTACTCGACCTGTTGCCGGTGTTGCGCGCCAGTGACCAGCCGGCCTATCTGGAGCGCGACATTCACTTCAACTCCCATGGGCAAAAGCTGGCCGGACAAGCCCTGGCGAATTTTCTCCGCAGCCTCCTGCCTTGAACAAGGGTCATTCCCCGCTTATTCCTTATACGCTGAATGTTTGACACGCCTGCCCGAGGTTGAGCCATGTCAATTGCCCGCACCGCGCTTCTGCTTGCCGCCATGACCGCCCTGTTCCTGGCCATCGGCGCTTTGATCGGCGGTCAAGGCGGCATGATGATCGCTTTGGTCATGGCTTTGGCCATGAACGCCTTCGCCTATTGGAATTCCGACAAGATGGTGCTGTCCATGTACGGCGCCCAGCAGGTCGATCGCCATTCCGCCCCCGGTCTGGTGACCATCGTCGAGCGTCTGGTCACCCGTGCCGGCATGCCTATGCCCAAGGTCTTCATCATCAATTCCGACCAGCCCAACGCCTTCGCTACCGGGCGCGACCCCGAGCATGCCTCGGTCGCCGCCACCACCGGCCTCTTGGACCGTCTGAGCCCGGAAGAGGTGGAGGGCGTCATGGCCCATGAACTGGCCCATGTGAAGAACCGCGACACCCTGATCATGACCATCACCGCCACCATCGCCGGGGCCATCGGCATGATCGCCAATTTCGGCATGTTCTTCGGCGGCGGCCAGCGCAGCGACGAGGAAGGCAATGGCGGCAATGGTCTGGGGCTGATCGGCGGCATCCTCATCGCCATCATCGCCCCCATGGCCGCTATGGTGGTGCAGATGGCCATCTCGCGCACCCGTGAATACGCTGCCGATGCCGAAGGCGCGCGCATCTGCGGCAACCCTTTGTGGCTGGCCAACGCGCTGGAACGGCTGGAACAGGCCGCCCATGTCATCCCCAACCGTCAGGCCGAGAACAGCCCGGCCACCGCCCATCTGTTCATCGTCAATCCGCTGTCCGGGCGCGGCATGGACAATTTGTTCTCCACCCATCCCAACATGGCCAATCGGGTCGCCGCCTTGCGCGCCATGGCCGCCCAGGCCGGCATGACCTGGGACGCTCGCGCCCAGCGTCAAAACCCGGCTTCCGGCCCTTGGGGCAAGCCGCCCCCGGCCAAGGGGCCGTGGGGGTAATGGATTCTTGAGCGGGCTTGGTGTATGGGAGGGGCATGGCTAAAGCATCCTCCCCCCCCTCGCGGACCGCTGACCCCCGGTCCATCGTCCTTGACCTGCTGGAGTGCGTCCTGGCGCAAAAGCGCCTGCTGGACGAAACCCTGGACAGCGAACCGCGTCTGACCAAGCTGGCCGAACGCGACCGCGCCTTCACCCGCATGCTGGTGGCCACCACCTTACGCCGGCTGGGGCAGATCGACGCGGTGATCGCCCGTTGCATCGACCGTCCGTTACCGGCCAAGGCCGGGCGTGTCCGCAACATGCTGCGCCTGGGTGCGGCGCAATTGCTGTTTTTGGATACGCCGCCCCATGCGGCCATCTCCACCACCGTGGATCTGGCCAAGAATTCGCCGCTGGCCGGTTTCGCCAAACTGATCAATGCCGTGCTGCGCCGTCTCGACCGTGAAGGCCGGGCCTGGGTGGCGGAACAGGATGCCGGGCCGCTGAACACGCCGGCCTGGATGTGGCAATCCTGGCTGGACACCTATGGCCCCGATACCGCCCGCCTGATCGCCCAGGCGCACCAGACCGAGGCGCCGGTGGATATCAGCGTCGCCGGCGATCCCGCCTTGTGGGCGGAACGGCTGGAAGCGGACATCATGCCCACCGGCACCTTGCGCCGTCAGGCCGGCGGCGATGTCACCCAATTGCCCGGTTTCGCCGAAGGCGCGTGGTGGGTGCAGGATCTGGCGGCATCGCTGCCGGCCAAGCTGATGGGGGCGGTCAAGGGCAAGCGCGTCGCTGATCTGTGCGCCGCCCCCGGCGGTAAGGCCCTGCAATTGGCGGTGGCCGGGGCCGAGGTCACGGCAGTGGACCGTTCGGCCAAGCGCATGGTCCGCTTCCGCCGCAATCTGGAGCGGCTGAAGCTGGCCGCCACCATCGTCGAAACCGACGTGGCCGGCTGGCAGCCCCCCGCCCCCTTCGATGCCGTGCTGCTGGATGCGCCGTGTACCGCCACCGGCACGCTTCGCCGCCATCCCGACGGCGTCCATCTGAAGGGACCGGGCGACGTCGCCTATCTGGCCGACCAGCAGCACGCTTTGCTGAAGGCCGCCGCCGCCATGGTCAAGCCCGGCGGAATCCTGGTCTATTGCGTCTGTTCGCTCGAACCCCAAGAAGGTGAAGCCCAGATCATCCGCCTGCTGGAAAGCGGTGCGCCCTTGGTGCGCGACCCCATCGAGCCGTCGGAAATTCCCGGCCTGGACTTTGTCCTGACCAAACAGGGCGAAATCCGTACCCTGCCCCATTATCTGGCGGAAAAGGGCGGCATGGACGCCTTTTTCATCGCCCGGCTGAAGCGAATGGACTGATGGTCGCGCAACGGGCACCTGCATCCTGGTCAGCCTGGACCACCGCCCTGGCGTTGTTCCTGGTTCCGGGTTTTGGCCTCTATCTGCCCAACGCCCTGGTCATCACCTTGGCCGTTTGCGCCGTGGTCAGGCTGGCCGAATGCATCCGCCATGGCGCCGTACCCCACTGGCGACAAACACCCTTTCTGCTGATTTTGGCCCTGGCCCTATGGGCCGCCGGCTCGGCCTTGTGGGCCATCAATGCCAGGGCCGCGCTGGAAGGGGCCGCCAGCCTGTTTGGATGCGCCCTTCTGCTGCTGTTCAGCCTTGATGCTGCCGCTGCTCTTGACCGGAAAGGACGGCGTCGGGCCATCGCCGGCTTTTTTGCCGGCTGTGCTTTGGCCACCGCCATGCTGTTGACCGACATACTCAGTGGCGGCCACCTGGCCGGATGGTTCCGCGGCTATGACGTCAGCCACGTCCTGCAACAGGAACTGGCCTTGCGCTCGCTCAATCGCGGCGTCACCTTGCTGGCCATGTTCTCGGTCTTGGTGGTCCTGGCGGCATGGCGGTTACGCTCCCCCTCGCACCGCTGGGCGGGGCGGGGAGTAGCCGCCGCCAGCTTGGCTTGTGCCTTGTTCTGGGGCAAGGATGCGGTGGTCCTGGCGGTGGTCGCCGGTACTGCCGCCGCTGTGCTGGCCTTACTGCCCGGACGTTGGCCCTGGCGGCTGCTGGGCAGCGGCATGGCGATCATGGTGCTGCTGTGGCCGCTGGCCGTGCGCCCGCTGCCCGGACCGCAGCAGATATGGGAGCAGTGGCAAGGCTGGCCGCAATCGTTGCAGCACCGCCTGTTCATCTGGAAATTCACCACCGACACCATCGCCGACCGACCGTTTTCGGGCTGGGGCATGAACAGCGCCAAATATATTCCCGGCGGCAATCAGGACGTCATCGTCGGCCCGGAAAATCGCAGCACCCAATGGCGCCCGCTCCCCCTGCATCCGCATAACGCCATCTTGCAATGGTGGCTGGAACTGGGCGCCATCGGCGCCGTTTTGGCCGGCTGCGTGGCCGTTTCCGCCATTCGCGCCCTCTGCCGCCTGCCCGACCGACCACGGCGGCTGGTCAGTGCCGCCATTTTCGGCCAGGCTTGCGTCGTCTCCTTGCTCAGTTTCGGTGCTTGGCAAAGCTGGTGGCTGGCCGGTCTGATCCTGTGCGTGTGGCTGATCAATATCCTGGAGCCGCTTGACCAAGCTTAAGTCTGGCTGGTGCGGCGCACCCTATATTAGGATCGTTCCAGCACGGTCCCTGAGGTAGGCCATGATTGATCCGTTCGGACGTTCCGTCAGTTATTTGCGCGTGTCGGTGACCGACCGCTGCGATCTTCGGTGCGTCTATTGCATGGCCGAGGACATGAGCTTCCTGCCCAAGGCCGACATATTGTCGCTGGAAGAACTGGAACGCCTGTGCACCGCCTTCGTCCGCAAGGGAGTGCGCCGTATCCGCCTGACCGGCGGCGAGCCCTTGGTCCGCCGTAACATCATGACTTTGGTCGATGGGCTGGGCCGGCTGCTCCAGACCGGCCAATTGGACGAACTGACCCTGACCAGCAACGGCACCCAATTGGCCAAATATGCCGACGGACTGGCCAAGGCCGGCGTCCGCCGCATCAACATCTCGCTCGATACCCTGGATGCCGACAAATTCGCGGCCGTCACCCGCTGGGGTCGGCTGGATCAGGTGCTGGAGGGCATCATGGCGGCCAAACGGGCCGGGCTGGCCATCAAGATCAACACCGTGGCGCTCAGGGGCGTCAACGACACCGAATACGACCGGCTGATGGAATGGTGCGGCCAGCATGGCTTCGACCTGTGCCTGATCGAGACCATGCCCATGGGCGAGATCCATGCCGACCGCATGGAACAATACCTACCGCTGTCGGATGTGCGTGCCGGTCTGGCCCGGCACTGGACCCTGACCGACACCGACTACCGCACCGGTGGTCCCGCCCGCTATATGCAGGTGGCGGAAACCGGGCGGCGGGTGGGCTTCATCACCCCGATGACCCATAATTTCTGCGAATCCTGCAACCGTGTGCGCATTACCTGCACCGGTACCTTGTTCATGTGCCTGGGCCAGGACGACGCCGTCGACCTGCGCGCGCCGTTACGTTCCAGCGAGGCCGATATCAATCTCGATCAGGCCATCGACCAGGCAATCGCCCGCAAGCCCAAGGGCCACGATTTCATCATCGACCGCCAGACCGGCCCCGCCGTGTCGCGGCATATGAGCGTGACGGGGGGCTGATCCCTTCCTATACTGGTTGTCCCCATCGCCGCCGCCAGTTGCCGCCATGCCCTTTGCCAAGATCGCCTTTGTCGCTTCCGACACCCAAGCCGGTCAGGCGGCGCTGGCCCGCCTGATGGACCGTTATCCCCATGTGCCGCCCGATCAGGCCGACGTCATCGTCGCCTTGGGCGGTGACGGTTTCGTGCTGGAAACACTGCATTGCTGGATCGACCGCAAGGTGCCCATCTATGGCATGAACCGCGGCACCGTCGGCTTTCTGATGAATTCGTTCCGCGAACACGGGCTGATGGAGCGTCTGCACCGGGCCCAGGGCGTGGTTCTGCACCCTTTGCGCATGAAAGCGCGTCTGGCCGATGGCAGCGAAGTCGAGGCCCTGGCCATCAACGAGGTGTCGCTGTTCCGCCAAACCCGCCAAGCGGCCAAGATCCGTATCCGCATCGACGGCAAGGAACGCCTGGACGAATTGATCTGCGACGGCGTCATGGTCGCCACCGCCGCCGGCTCCACCGCCTATAATCTGTCGGCGCACGGCCCGATCATTCCGCTGGGGGCCGACATCCTGGCCTTGACCCCCATTTCCGCCTTTCGCCCAAGGCGCTGGCGCGGGGCGCTGCTGCCCCAGCACGCCCGCGTGTCGTTCGAGGTGCTGGAAGCGGGCAAACGCCCGGTTTCGGCGGTGGCCGATTACACCGAGGCCCGCGACGTCATCGAGGTGGAAGTGCGCGAGGACCGCAGCGTCAGCCTGACCTTGCTGTTCGACCCCGAACACAATCTGGAAGAACGTATCCTCGCCGAACAGTTCCAGTCGTGAGCATCCGCCCGGTGATCCTGGCCCTGGCCCTGGGCGGGACCGGCGGTGCGCTGTTCTTTATGGCTGATCTGCCGCTGCCATGGATGCTGGGCGCCATGTCCGCCTGTATCATTGCCGCCCTGTCGGGGCTGCGTCTGGCCATGCCCACCCCCTTGCGCGCCGTCATGCTGGCGATTCTGGGGGTGATGCTGGGCAGTGCCTTTTCCCCCGATCTGCTGGATCAGCTCAGCCGCTGGAGCCTCAGCCTGTCGGTGCTGTTCGCCGGTATGATCCTGGCAACCTTGCTGGTGATGGCCTATTTCCGCCGCGCTGGCCACATGGACCTGCCCACCGCCTATTTCGCCGCCGCCCCCGGCGGCGTCAACGAAATGGTGATGACCGGCGGCGCCCTGGGTGGCGACGAACGCACCATTGCCCTGATCCATTTTCTCCGTATCCTGCTGATCGTCTTCACCATCCCCATCGGCTTCCGCCTGGTCACCGGTATCCATGGCGCCCCCATCAGCCAATCCATGGGATCGCTACTGGATTTATCCTGGCTTGATGGCGCCGTGCTGCTGGCCTGCGCTGCCGGCGGCGCAATGGCCGGGCGATTGCTGCGCTTTCCCGCCGCCAGCCTGACCGGCCCCATGGCGGCCAGCGCCATCCTTCACGTGCTGGGCCTGACCGCGTCACACCCGCCGGCGGAACTGGTCATCCTCGCCCAGGTGGTTACCGGTGCCGGGCTGGGCTGCCGCATGGTCGGGCTGAAATGGCGCGATCTGGCTACTGCGGCCCGCATCGCCAGCGGCTCGACCATGATTTTGATCACCATCAGTGCTGGTTTGGCGGCGATTCTGGCTTGGTTGGCCGACTTGCCGTTTTCCATGCTGCTGCTGGCCTTCGTTCCCGGCGGTATCGCCGAGATGTGCCTGATCGCCCTGGCCCTGGGCCAAGACGTGGCCTTTGTCTCGACACACCACGTGTTGCGCGTCATCCTGGTCATCGCCTGCGCGCCGCTGGCCTTTCGTCTGTTCAAGCCATGGTTCCGCCCATGAAAACCGTCACCCACGCTACCCTTGCCGATCTTGCCGCCGAGGCCGCCGCCGCACCGAGGCGGCGCAAGAACCGGAACCTGCATGAGCATCTGGATGATCCCATCCAGCGACTGTTGAACGCGCTGGAACCGGGTACCTATATCCGCCCGCACCGCCACCCCGATGGCGTATGGGAATTGTTCACCCTGTTGTCGGGCGCCTGTTCCATTCTGGTGTTCGACGCGCAAGGGGTGGTGACCCAGCGGGTGGATTTGGCCCAAGACGGCACCCTGGCGGCGGAAATCCCCGCGGGCGCCTGGCACGGCGTGGTAGCGCGCCGACCCGGAACGGTGGTTATCGAGGTCAAGCCCGGCCCCTACGTCCCCGGCAGTTTCGCCGCCTGGGCACCGGAAGAAGGCAGCGACGGCGCCGCCACCTGCCTGGATTGGCTGCAACGGGCGCAGGTGGGGGAAAGCTTCGGCCATGACTGACCAGCCCTTTCTGCCCTATGGCCGTCAAAGCATCGACGAAGACGACATCCGCGCCGTCGCCGAGGTTCTGAACAGCGACTACCTGACCACCGGCCCGGTATCGCAGCGCTTCGACCATATTCTGGCCCAAACCACCGGGGCCAAGCACGCCATCGGCTGCGCCAACGGCACCGCCGCCTTGCACATGGCCGCCCTGGCCCTTGATCTTGGTCCCGGCGACTGCACCATCGTGCCGGCCATTACCTTCACCGCCACCGCCAATGCCGCCCGCTTCGTTGGCGCGGAAGTGGAATTCGCCGATGTCGATCCCGACACCGGGCTGATGCGGCCCGCTGATGCCGAGGCCGCCATCGCCCGCGCCCGTGCCAAGGGCTGGCGCCCGCGCGCCGTGTTCCCCGTGCATGTGGCCGGTCAGGTCTGTGCCATGGCCGAGATGGCGGAAATTGCCGCCCACCATGGACTGAGCGTGGTCGAGGATGCCTGTCACGCCATCGGCGGTCACCATCATGGCCATAAGGTGGGCGATTGCGCCCATTCGGCCATGGCGGTGTTTTCCTTTCACCCGGTGAAGACCGTGGCCATGGGCGAAGGCGGCGCCATCACTACCAACGACGATGCCCTGGCCGCCCGCCTGCGACTGCTGCGCAGCCACGGCATCACCCGCGATGCCAGCCTGTTTCGCCGTCCCGATCTGGCTTTGGCCAGCGATGGCAGCGTCAATCCCTGGCATTACGAGATGATCGAACTGGGCTTCAATTACCGCCTGTCCGATATCGCCTGCGCCCTGGGCCTGTCGCAACTGGCCAAGCTGGATCGTTTCGTCGCCCGCCGTCAGGCCTTGGTCCAGCGTTACGACCAGGCTTTCGCCGATCTGGCGCCGCTGATTCGCCCCACGGCGCGCGTGTCCCAATGCCAACCGGGTTGGCACCTTTATGTGGTGCTGATGGATTTCCCCGGCCTGGGCCACAGCCGCGCCGAAGTGATGGAGATATTGCGCCGGGCCGGTATCGGCAGCCAGGTCCATTACATCCCGGTGCCGGAACAGCCCTATTACGCCGAACGCTATGGTCGGCCCGAACTGCCCGGCGCCAGCCGCTATTTCAGCCAATGCCTGTCGCTGCCGCTTTATCCCGGTCTCGACGATGACAGCCAAGACCGGGTCATCGCCGCCATCCGCGCCTTGGTGGAAAAGTCATGATCGTCGCCCTGCACGCCGATGCCGGCCCCGGGATCGGATTGGGCCACGCCATTCGCTGCTGTTCCCTGGCCCTGGCCTTGGACCAACAGGGGATGACACCGATCATTTTGAACGCCGCCGGCAATCATCTGCGCCCGCTGTTGCGGCAATACGGCCTGCAAGAGCGTGAATGCGGCCCCAGCCCGGTTTCGGTGGCCGCCGCCGCCCACCAAAGCGGCGCCCGCTTGCTGGTGGCCGATTCCTACCGCCTGGATCGTCCGGACCTGGCGCTACAGGCCCAGGGGATGAAGCTGGCCTGGTTCGACGATACTGCTGAACGAACCATGGCCGCCGATATCATCATCAATGGCGCCCCCGCCGCCCTCGACCTGCCCTATGACTTGCCGCCGGGCACCATCGGCCTGCTGGGGCCGGACTATCAGGTGGTCAGGCCGGGGATGAAGTTCCGGCAACGCTGCGGCGCGGTCAGGCGATTGCTGGTGACCTATGGCGGGGCCGACCCACGTCAGATCGGACCGGTACTAGCCTCGGTGCTGCCCCCAGGACTGGCCTGCGATTTCGTCGTCGGCCCCTTTGCCCCGGTGCCGGTCAATCTGCCGGGCTGGGCTACCTTGCACAAGGCGCCGCAGAACATGCCGGAATTGATGGATGGGGCCGATCTAGCCATTTCCGCCGGCGGCCAGACCTTATACGAGTTGGCGGCCTCGGCCCTGCCGACCATCGCCATCGGCATCGGCACCGATCAGGGACCGAATTTGCGCAGTCTCGAACAAGCCGGCGCCTTGGTCTTCGCCGGCTGGGCCGGTGATAACGGTTTGGCCGACAGCTTGAAGGCTGCCTTAAGACGGATGCTGGACGACGAAGAATCCCGCACCGCCCTGGCGATCAAGGCTCATGCCTTGATCGACGGTGACGGCGCCAACCGCATCGCCGCCGTCCTTAAAAACCTGTTGAATTAGGAACAGCCACAGCCGCCCGCCTTGCCGCCGCCACAGCCACCTTGGGGGGCTGGAGCCGCATTGGTGGCGTTGGGATGCCGCGACAGCCCGGCAGCCTCCATGGCCGCCAGATACTCGCCCCAGATGCGGTCCTGCTCCGCCCCCAGGGTATACAGGTAATCCCAGGTGTAGATGCCGGAATCGTGCAGATCGTCGAAGACGATCTTGATGGCGTAATTGCCCACCGCCTCGACGCCGATGATGCCCACATGGCTGCGCCCGGCCACCAGCTTCTTTTCATCCGGGCCATGGCCCTGCACTTCCGCCGACGGGCTTTCCACCCGCAGTAATTCCGCTGACAGGGTAAAGCTAGCACCATCATCGAAGGCGATTTCGACGCACTTTTCCGCCTTCTTCACCGTGATGTCGGTGGGCGTGTGGCGGCTGCCATAGGTTTGGCTCATGACCGGGCTCCGCTGTTGTCCAGGCTGCGGGCTTCGTCCGGCAGCATGATGGGAATGCCGTCGCGGATGGGAAAGGCCAGCGCGGCCTTGTCGCTGATCAGCTCGTTGGCGGCGGCGTCATAGCGCAGCGGCCCCTTGGACACCGGGCAAACCAGAATTTCCAGCAATTTCGGGTCAATGGCGGCGACACGTTCGGACATGGGGGACTCCTAATGACGGATGGTTTCACCGGCCTCGGCCAGCACCGCCATCTCGAAAATGGCAATCATCATCTTGGCCCGCTGGCTGGCATCGGGGGCTTCCAGCAAGGCCTGTTTTTCCTCGGGCGACAAGGGCGCCGCCATGGCCAGGGTGGTGATCAACTCGCGGTCGGCGGCAGCATCCAACTTGGCCAGATCCGAGGCCAAACCATTCTGGGCCAGACAGGCGGTGACCGCCCCGATCAGCCGGCGGCGGTCGAATACGGGATCGGACTCACCGGCCAAATCGGCAGCGAAGGGGGTATAATCGGCCATCACCCGACGATAGCCGGAGCGGCCCTCGGCCTCGCCGACGATACGGAAACGGCTGATGCCCTGACACGTGATCAGATAACGGCCATCGCCGGTTTCACCAAAGGCGACGATACGGGCCAGACAGCCAACGGAATAAAGCCCCGGCGCCGGTCCCTCGCCCGATGCCGTCGGCTGCACCAGGGCCAGCAGGCGACCGGCCCCCAGGCAATGATCGGTCATGGCCAGATAACGCGGCTCAAACACCGTCAACGGCAGACGCCCGCCCGGCAGCAACAGGGCACCGGGTACGGCGAACACCGGAACGATGGCCGGCAGCGGGCTCATGCGAACAACAGCGCCGACAACCGACGCCGGCCCTGCAGGGTCAGCGGATGGGCACCGCCCAAGGCCTCGAACATCTTCAGCAATTGCTTGCGCGCGCCATCGTCGTTCCAGGTGCGGTCACGGCGGAACAATTCCAGCAATTCCTCGAGCGCCGCTTCGGTTTCGCCGGCACCATAATAGGCCAGGGCCAGATCGAAACGGGCCTGATGATCATCGGCATTGGCCGCCAGCCGGCGGCGCAATTCAGCCGCCTGCCCAGCCCCGGCCGCGGCGGCCTGTTGCAGTTCCAGCGCTGTCCTGACCGCCGCCACCTCGGCATGCTTGGCCAGCTCCGGCGGCAATTGCCCCAACATCTGGACCACGCTGTCCACATCGCCCACCGCCATCAGGCAGCGCAGCAGCCCGGCCATGGCCGGGCCGTTATTGGGGTCTTCGCCCAGCACCTGCTGGAAAATCTGCGCGGCGGTCTCGGCATCGCCTTGGGCCAGCAAGGCCTTGGCCTCGTCCATCACCTCGGCCAGGCTGGGCTGGGCCGCGCTCTTGGTCAAGCGTTGGACGAAAGCGCGCAACTGGCTTTCCGACTGGGCGCCGGTAAAGCCATCCACGGGACGGCCATTGGCGAAGGCGTAGACGGTGGGCACTGACTGAATGCGCAATTGCGCCGCCAGTTCCTGGTTCTTGTCGACGTCGATCTTGACCATGCGCACGGCACCGCGAGCCTCGCGCACCACTTTTTCCAGGGCCGGCCCCAATTGTTTGCACGGGCCGCACCACGTTGCCCAGAAATCGACGATCACCGGCGCCTTCATGGAGGCTTCGATGACGTCGGCGGTAAAGGTCGCGGCACTGCCATCCTTGATGAGATCGCTGGGGGTGGCCCCGCCGGCGGCGGGCTTTGATCCTGAACCAATGATGAAATCCATGGTGGCGACAGATCCCAAATATATAAGAAGACTCGCAAAAGATGGGCTGTCGGGGGCAAACGCGCAAGGCCAAAGGCAGCGATGAATTTTTTTGAAAAAAAGCTCTTGACCCCGTCCGGGATTTTGCTATTTTCCGGGCCTCCGCAGCGACGAGCCGCGGAACACGCCAGGAAGCGGGCGTAGCTCAGGGGTAGAGCACAACCTTGCCAAGGTTGGGGTCGAGGGTTCGAATCCCTTCGCCCGCTCCAATTTATCTAAGCAATATCAAAGGCTTACGGTCACTTGACTGTGAGCCTTTTGCTTTTCTGGCTTTTCCCCGAATCATCCAAATTCATAAAAATCAATGATTACAGTGGCTTACAGGCGTGGAATCGTCTGTGAGAATGCACAAATTTATGCACAAAATATTGGTGAATTCTGCAAAAGAACACTACCTGTAAATTTGACTTCAACCGCAGATAGAGGTATATTGTCTATACTACATAATCATAAATGGAGGAGAATTGATGAAATGAAGACAAAGCGTAAGTGTGTATTGGACAACAAGGTTTATATATTTATTCGTGATAATGCTAAATTACTAATCTGGCACTACTATTTTACTCATAATGGCGATCAGTTTCGTGGATCAACCGGTCATAGAGATGTCGGTGATGCCACGGTCGCTGCAATCAGCCGATACAAGGCTGTGCGTGATGGAGAGGTTTTGGTTCAGACCACCCGGACATCATTCAAGGATGTGGCTGAACGGTGGCTGAAGGTCAACGGAACCAATCGGGACATAGCCAACAAACGCAAGGCGGTGGAGAAGTTCTTCATTCCATATTTCCACGATGTGCTGAAGCTGGCTGATATCGGGAAGATCCGCCAAAGCCATCTGACGGATTATATAGAGTGGCGTCGGGCTTATCACACCACTGGTCCTGGCAGCCAAAATCTCAAGAAGGGCTATAAGCGGGATGGCAAAAGGGTTCAGGCAAATGCCCAATCCTATGGGGTTCCCAAGAACGACACGCTCAATCGTGAAAACCAGAACCTGAACCAGATCATCGCCTTCGCCAAGAAGGAGGGGTTGATAGATTCCAGGAATCTTGCCCACATTGATAAGCTGGATAGCGATGGCGATGTACGACCGGCTTTCACCAGCCAGCAGTGCGACACATTGATCAAGATGGCGATGGATCGGATGGGGGAGGATCGCGGCAAACACATCCAAGCCCAACGCAAGTCGCTATACAATTTCGTGGTCCTGCTTCGCTACACAGGTCTACGTCCCCATGAAGGCTTGAACCTACAATGGGCTGATATCGATCTGGATCGCAGCAGGTTCGACATCAAGAAGGGTAAGACCGGCAAGCGGGTTGTTCCCATGGCATTCCCGGAATTGATTGCCATGTTCAGGCAGATGCTGGTGGATCAAACCGTCGATGGGGTTTCCCCTACTGGATTCCTCTTCACCAATCCCAATGGTAAACGTGTGGGGTCGTTCAAGACGTCCTTCGAGACGTTGGTACAAGCCTGTGGGTTCAAATCCGATGATCCCAAGGGCTATTCCTTCTATAGCTTCCGGCATCACTTGGCGACCTACCTTACCGGCGTGGGGCTTCCAGATGGGTTGTCGGTTCAGATCATGGGCACCAGCAGGCGCATGATGGATGCCCATTATGACCATTCCAATGCCAGTGCCGTGCTGGAATGGTTCGATAATCGGCGGGGTCCGTCTGGGAATGCAGGTGTGGTTCAGGTGGTCGCCGGTTCTGGTCCGCTGCTTCAGATGGGTAGTGATGGGCTGTTGGTCCTGGGATGAAGATTCTCGGGAAATTTGCTGGTCGGTCATATTTCAGGAGATCAATATCCCTGACGAAACTCCTCTAGATAGTAGTTTCGTTAGGGATTTTTTGTGGCAGACCTGAAGGCTGGAAAGTTGGGAGTCTCAACTTTTCTGCTCCTGCACCTTCATAGGAGTCAGGTGGTTGGCGCAGATTCACCCAGATCAAAGATTCCGGGAATCTTGGCGAGGACCAGACACTTGACTCCAACCATGGACACGGATCAACCCTAAATCTTTGGATGTGATCAGGGGTAGACGAAACTCCTCTAGATAGCTGTATCGTCTACCCTTATGATTCCGTCGATCCGCCACAGGATTGAATTCTGGGTCAGGTTTCTGGGATCAATTCGATCTCACTGCTGGCATCGAACATCCGGCGGGCTATGCCAGTCGCCTCTGCCGCTCTTGCCCAGAACACCTTGATCGTCCACCGCCCCCCGATGAAGCCCTGTGCTCGGAATTTCAGTTTCGGGGCGTCGGGGTCGAACTTACGGGTATTCCGGCGACTACGGTCCCGCACCGATAAATTGGAATGGAAAACCATTGATTAACCTAATGTTTTTTCGTCAAATGGCTTGGATCTTTGAATGACCAAACCTACCATATAGTCATCGATCATGACCTAATTTTGGTGATTGGCTACCGAATCTTTCCATCTGGCGAACCCTTCACCCCCACCAAGATAGCCACCACCTCAGTCCTCCCTGTTCAAGGTCACGAACTCGGGATTATCATCTGCCTGACCCAGAGGGGCTTCATGACTCTTCAATTCAGATATTTTATCCGAGCAGTGTCCGCAATCACGGTCCTGGTTGTGTTTGCGTTTGGGCTCCTGCGCTACAATGAATTTCTTACAATGCGGGAAGACGCCCAATCAAAGAGATCTAATTTTGAGGTTGAGATTCAAAGACGAAATAATTTGTTCGGCAACCTCATTAACCTAACAGTTAATCATGCTTCTTTAGAGAGTACTGTATTTAATCATGGTTCAGATAAGCGCACTGAAGGTGTTTCTGGTAGCACTGCCAAAAATGAAGTATTGAAAATTGATCAGATATTTTCCCGTGATGGATTCGGCGCTGCATTCGGAAAAATTATTGCTTACTCTGAACGTTATCCAGACATTAAATCCGTTAAATCATATAAATTAATGATGTCATCTCTGGTTGAGATGGAAGAAAGAATAGCTAACAATAGAGTTTTATATAATGAATCTGCTGCGAAATTTAATGCTGAGATTCGAAAAATGCCTTGGAAATACCTAGCTATTATTGCTGGCTTCCAGCCTCGTGAATATTTTCATCAAGGTCAGGAAAGCACTGCGATTATCAATGCCCCCATTGTTGCTCCAGAGATGTACCAACAGCTGATGCCATTGGATTCTGCACAGGAGCCAAACAAAAAGTGACGAAGGGCATCACCCCATCAAATTGACCGCCTTCTTCAGCATGGCATCGTTGACGTCGATGTACCTCTGGGTGGTTGCGAGGCTGGAATGCCCAGCAAGGTGCTGCAGAACCCTTGCCCCGACGCCCTTCTCGGCAAGCGTTGTTATAAAGGAGCGTCGTCCACTATGGCTGCTGGCTCCATCGATCCCCGCATCGGCATAAATCTTCCTGAATAGCTGGACCAACGTGTTTGCCGAAAATGGCTTGTTAGATTTCTGGCTGGCAATCAGGGGGCGGGAAGATTCCCGGGAATCTTGGAGGGCAATGAATCGAGCCACCTCCTTCTGGAGTTTGTCGCCCACCATGATGGTGCGACCCTTCTTGCCCTTGGTCATGGACTGGGCGAGGTAGATTTCCGATTTGGGCTTGCCGGTGGAATCCATCACATCGCCGATGGTGAGGCTGGCAATCTCACAAGCCCGCAATCCTGCGAGTAGGCTGAACTGGAATGCCATGCGATTCCTGTCTGCATGACGATCTTGGGCAATGATGGACAGAACCCGCTTGGTCTCGTCTGGGGAAAGAACCTTCGCCTGTTTCATAACCGGAAACCTCACATAATCTCGTTATGCGAGTATTTTAACTCATTATGAAAAGCAGTCCAGTCGAACCCGACCAAAAAACCAAGCATTTCTGCGGGTTACGGGGATAATCTCATAGAATGATAATTCTGTGAGGTTTTGGGAATTGGATGGCAAATGAGCGGAGGTTGCTCCTTTGGTTGTGATCGGGGGGCGCGGATGCGGAACCCCAGAAATCAGCGGATCAATTGGTGAAATGCCATCGTGTGATTTGTAAAGGTGTGGGGCTGACGAACGGCATCGTTGCAGGCATACTGCCGTTGTTCTCGGATTCCCCCATGATCAGGCAACTGCTGATGCCCACCAATGAAGCCTTCAGCCGCATCAAGATTGACGCCCAATTGAAGGATGTGGGGTGGAGTCTGACCGACGGGCATAGCGTCAGATACGAGTATCACCTGCCGGACAAGACCAAGGCTGATTATGTCCTGTGCAATCGACACGGTCACGCCCTGGCGGTGGTGGAAGCCAAGCGGGCATCCATCAATCCAGTTGAAGCCGAGAAGCAGGCACTTGATTACGCCAAGCAGGTGGATGTGCCCTTCATCTTCCTCGCCAATGGCGACGAGGTGTGGTTCTGGGAATGGGAGAAGGAAGCCCATCCCCGGCTGGTGGCGACATTCTCGTCCCAGGAAGACCTTGAACGGGCGACTGCCCTGCGAACGCTTCGAGTTGATCCGCTCACCGTGCCCATCGATGACAAGATCGCTGGGCGTGATTACCAGAAGGCGTGCATCAACAAACTTTCTGAGGAAATTACGCTTGGGCGGCGAAAGATGCTGGTCAGCATGGCGACCGGTTGCGGCAAGACTCGGTTGTCCATTTCATCGTAGATAGATTGCAGGAAATTCTTCACATCTTGCCGCTGCTCCTGCTCTGCCAGTTCCAATGCGTGTTTGTGGGATTTATCAGCGGCTTTAATCGTGAAATGTCCGCTTAGCCACCCGCCAATCAGACTGGCAAAAAATCCAACAATGGCAGCGATTAAGGTCACGTCATTTCCATCCATTGGCAGTCTCCAGCGCCAAAATCGAACAATCGCTCTGATTGATCTATCTGCCAATTCTGCCCGCTTATAGCTACACTGGCAATTTAGCGATTATGGAAATCCAAGGGGCTTCAGCTGGTGAACTCAGGTAGTGAAGCCCAACCATCGACAACCACGGTCCAGATCACCGTCCTGCACCTTGTTCCCACGCAAGGTAGGGGAAACCTTCTGGCGTTGGCTGACGTCGAGGTGCTGATCGATGGCGTCTCCATCATCCTTCATGGTGTCCAAGTGTGTGCCACGTCGGAACGCACCGAGGTCCGATTGCCCAAGTATCGTGCCCCTGATGGGACATGGATGGCGGCGATCACCTTACCGGACGAGGTGAAGGGTCCAATGGGTGATGCCGTGATAGCCACTGGCATTGAAGCTGGGGTCTTGCGGGAGAAGGGTATCCCTCCGGCGTGGACCGCCTTCCCGGCCGGGTGAGCTTCGGCGAAGCTGATCGCCTGATTGGCGTTGAAGTTGGCGGAAGTGTCCACGGATTCATTTATGGACAGAAACTCGACCGGGCGGCGGCGGAACCGTTCTTGGCCTGAGGATCTGAAGCGGGAGATCGTCGCGGCGACCTACGAGCCCGGGGCCTCTGTGGCCGGGGTGGCGCGGCGGTACGGGGTCAACGACAATCAGGTTTTCACTTGGCGCAAGCGTTTCGGGGGACAACAGGGCGAGACGGTGCCGGCCCATATGGTGCCGGTGGTGGTGGCCGAGGACATGGCGGCCTCCGGGCGGAAGGAAGCCTCTTCTTCTGCCGGCGTGGTGGAGATCGATCTGGCTGGTGGCTACCGTGTCCGTGTCGGCGATGGTGTCGGTGCCCAGCTGCTGTGCCGGGTCTTGGACGTGCTGGAGCGGCGATGATCCCGGTTCCGACGGGCGTCCGGGTCTGGCTGGCGGTCGGGCGGACGGACATGCGGCGCGGCATGAACGGCTTGGCGCTGCAGGTGCAGGAGGCGCTCGGCCGCGATCCCCACGCCGGTGACCTGTTCGTTTTCCGGGGTGCTCGGGGGGATCTGATCAAGGTCCTTTGGCACGACGGCCTGGGCATGTCGCTGTACGCCAAGCGCCTGGAGAAGGGGCGGTTCATCTGGCCCTCTCCGGCTGACGGCGTGGTGGCGATCTCGTCGGCCCAACTGGCCTACATGCTCGACGGGATCGACTGGCGCAACCCGCGCCACACCTTCCGCCCGCGAAGTGCCGGATAGGGCGGAAACCCACATTTTTAGCGAGTCAGCGGCCGGGTTTTATGATTCCATTGGGGCATGGAAATCGGCCGCGAGACCCCGACAGACGACATCGACGCCCTGAGGGCGGAGCTGGCGGTCGCGCGCGCCAGGGCCGCCGAGGACCAGGCGCTGATCGCGCACCAGAAGCTGCAGATCGAGAAACTGAAGCGCGAACTCTACGGCCCCCAGGCGGAACGCTCGGCCCGCCTGATCGACCAGATGGAGCTGGCGTTCGAGGAACTGGCGGCGGCGGCCACCGAGGACGAGATCACCGCCGAGAAGGCCGCGGCGCGCACCACCAACGTGGCGGCCTTCACCCGCAACCGGCCTGCCCGCAAGCCGTTTCCCGAGCATTTGCCGCGCGAGCGGGTGGTCGAGCCGGCTCCGTCGGCCTGCTCCTGCTGCGGCGGTGACCGTCTGCGCAAGATCGGCGAGGACGTCACCGAGACCCTGGAGGTGATCCCGCGCCAGTGGAAGGTCATCCAGCGGGTCCGCGAGAAGTTCAGCTGCCGGGACTGCGAGAAGATCAGCCAGGCGCCGGCGCCCTTCCATGTGACCCCGCGCGGCTGGGCCGGCCCCAGCCTGCTGGCCATGATCCTGTTCGAGAAGTTCGGGCAGCACCAGCCGCTGAACCGCCAGGCCGAGCGCTATGCCAAGGAGGGTGTGCCGCTCAGCCTGTCCACGCTGGCCGACCAGGTGGGCGCCGGCTGCGCCGCCCTGGAGCCGTTGATCCGGCGCATCGAGGCCCATGTGTTTGCCGCCGCGCGTCTGCATGGCGACGACACCACGGTGCCCGTCCTGGCGAAGGGCAAGACCGACACCGGCCGATGTTGGGTCTATGTCCGCGACGACCGCCCCTTCGGCGGACCGGCACCACCGGCGGCCATGTTCTACTATTCGCGCGACCGGAGAGGTGAACACCCCCAGGCCCATCTCGCTGGGTATGCCGGGCTGCTCCAGGCGGACGCCTATGGGGGCTATGGCGCACTCTACCTGCCCGACCGAAAACCCGGGCCAATCCTGGAGGCCGCCTGCTGGGCGCATGCGAGGCGTCCGTTCTTCGCCCTAGCCGACCTGGCGGCCAATGCCCGCCGCAAGGCCGAGGGCCGGGCTGCCTCGGTGATCTCGCCCCTGGCGCTGGAGGCGGTCCGGCGCATCGACGCCCTGTTCGAGATCGAGCGCGCCATCAGCGGCCAGGACGCCGACCGGCGGCGGGCGATCCGCCAGGAGCTCAGCGCCCCCCTGGTCGCCGACCTGGAACGATGGCTGACGGAGAAGCGCGCCGGTCTGTCGCGAGGCAACGATCTTGCCAAGGCCATGGACTACATGCTGAAACGCTGGCCCGCCTTCACCCGCTTCCTCGACGACGGCCGCGTCTGCATGACCAACAATTCCGCCGAACGCGCCCTTCGTGGCATCGCGCTCGGCCGGAAGTCCTGGCTCTTCGCCGGGTCCGACCGCGGTGGACAGCGTGCCGCCTCCATGTACAGCCTCATCGTCACAGCCAAGATGAACGACATCGATCCGCAAGCCTGGCTGGCCGATGTCCTTGCACGGATCGCGGGTCACCCCGCCAGCCGCATCGACGAACTCCTGCCCTGGAACTGGCGGAACGCCAACCCGGCCTCCGCCGTCGCCGCCTGACGCCGCCCCCCCCCCCTGCGTCCTTCACCGGATGGATACGGAGAAGGTGATGATTTCTGTGAATCTTGATTCGAAAACTTCCGGGGAAATTTGCTGATCGATTCCATTGGGGATTACCGATCTATCAAATTTTTGGATGTGACCAGGGGTAGACGAAACTCCTCTAGATAGAAGTTTCGTCTACCCCAATTTTCTAGAAGACCAGGCTGTTGATGAAAAAGTTGAGACTCCCAACTTTCCAGACCTTGTCAGACACCGAAGATATTTGATCCGGCAGCATCCACTTGTGCCTGGGTCACACCCAGTTGCTGATTGATGTCAGCCCAATCAATCGGGGCTCCAATTTCCCCCTGCTCAGCGAGAAACTGATCCAGTTTCCGAATGGTGTCCAATCGGGTATCTGGCTCACCTGGCTTGTAGTTTGAGGTCAAAACCTCGGTCTGCACCTTGTTAGTGATACCGCTCATGATCTTGTGCTTATGGAATTGGAACTGAAATTCATCGCGTTGGCTGAGAGCGGTGAAGACCGAACGTGTTTTGAACAGTTCGGTGTCGCTATGGGTCATTAGCCATCGATGGGGGCATTTCGCCACAGCCATGCTGTATTCCCAATGGGATCTCACAAGCTCCTGCTTCCTCAATTCTGCAGAAGCCCCTGCTGTCCGGTTGCCCAGAAATGTCTGATAGAGTGATTCTTGATCGTCATAGGGTGGATCAAGAAAAATGAACACCCCAGCCTTTTTCGGAGAGTCCTTCAACAGGTCCAAGACGTCCTTATTGGTGATTTTCACACCCTTTAGCAGCGGATGAACAACATTTAAGATCTTGTTGAATAGAGCGGAGGGATCCTTCTTCACCATCAACGGAGAGACACCCCCGTTATCCATATTTCTGAAGCTCCAAAGCTTAGACAGAAGGAATGCTGTTGCAGCCAGGAGCTGATCATCTCCGACTCTATCCGGAGAAATCCTATTCATTATTTGTTTAGCTACATTTGCATCCCCGTCTGCCTTATCAATATGGCTTTGGATGGCTTTAACCAGCGCCACTGGATCAGATTGAATCTGTGACCAGAACCGAAAAACGTCCCCAGCCTTGTCATTGATCCAGTATTTGATGTTCTGCCCAGGACGGGAATTCTTGATGAACAGGAATGTAGCCCCACCACCAATGAAGGGCTCACGGTACTCGGAAATCTCATCAGGGAACCATTGATCCAGAAGACGGAGCTGGCTGTACTTTCCACCGACGTATGGGGTGGGTGATAGCCTTGGATACCGCTCTTTTGAAGCAGCCAGAATTGCCGCTTTGACGTCCTTGTCTGGTCGTTCGCTCAGGATCTTGGCAACACCCTTATCATCAACATGGATGAGGGCGAGTTTGAATCCTGACTGACCTGAAAATTCAAACGTGTGTGTCGGCTGATTGCGAAGTACTGCCTTTTCATCATCTTCCATGGTCCGTTTCGGTTTGCCGGTAGAAACCTTCTTGGCATCTCGAGCAGCAGCAATGAGAGATTCGACCCCGCCAGATTCTTCAATCGCAGTTGAGACCGAATCCTGATCCGTGGTGATGGATGTATTCTGAATCTCGAGGCGCTTCAATGCGGTGGAATATCGGCTGATCGCAGTTTTGTCGGCATCCTTCCCAAACGCCATTTTCAGGATGATTGCGTACACTTTGGATAATGGTTTAGCCCCGACCTTGCCCCATCCATTGGCGTCATAGGTTGTCTGGGTGAATTTCATGAAGTCATCTGGGGCTTTTTCAGCTTGTTTGGCGATTTGGTAGGTTCGTTCCAATAGCTGGTAGAGGGATTGCTTGCTACGAGTGGCGTTGGAATGGATTTCAGCAACGACTGACTGTGCACCCTGAAGGAGTTCCATGAAGCCCTGGTTATGCTGCAAATTTGGCGAATCAGTCATTGCATCCCCCTTGGTTCCGAATTGGAAATAATTCTGACTGGGGAACACCCTAAAATCCAGCCAGAACACTTCACCACCAAATTTTGGTCGGCATCACTGTCAGTCTGCAGTCGTTGAAAAGTTGAGAGTCTCAACTTCTTCGGCGGAAGTCCGGGTCACCGCTCTTCAATACCATGATTGCCAATACCAATTGGGAAGTCGTCAAAGACAAAATCGCCGCCTAGTACAAATATCCACCCAGAGATTGGAATGGTCAATTGGACCATTCCAATCTCTGGCGGAGAGAATAAATAAATGAATTGTTGTTTGTTTATTTAGACTTAACGCCATCACCTACGGTATTGTTACTATATTAAATATGATGTTGCCGAATTTGATAAATAAATATGTGACCAAGGCTTGCTGCTTAATGGTCTTGGATAGAGCGAAACGTTACAGAATCATACCGACTTTCCTGTTCCGCTCAATCCACAGGAAACCCAGCCCCAGAAGGTTCCAGCAAGCCCCTTCTGGGGCTATTTTTATGAGGAGTGTATTATGAGCGGAAATACAATTAATTATGTTGATGCCATCTGTGGGGCAGGCAAGACCCATGGGGCAATTTTATATGCCATTGATCAGGCGGCGAACCAAGATGCCAAGATCGCCATCATCCAACCGTCCAGGGAATTGATCCTGCAGACCGAGGTGGCGATGACCAAGCAGATCAGGTCAATGGGGGTGGAAGTACCCTTGACCACCATCTACTCGGACGACGATATCACCCAGGGCGATTACGTCTCGGTCAGCACACGGATTCAGGACCACCTCAAGAAGGCAGCAGAAATTCCAACGGGGCAGATCCTCATCATCACCCACGCTGCCTTTCTGTCCCTGCCCCATTGGCATCGCAAAGATTCTTGGGAAATTATCATCGACGAGGTGCCCAACATCGCCCCCTTCCATCGCTATGAACTGGAGGAGAACAGCGATCTCTTGAAGAATCTGGCACGGATCGAACCGGACCGCGGCAGCCCCGCCTACAATAAGGTGGTCGTTAATGACAGGGAATTGGTCGAGAAGGCAATTCTGCTCAACAACGATGTGTTTGGCGTGTTTCGTGACCTCGCCAAGAACCTGATCAACCCCCATGCCGACATCTACTGCCTCAAGGGTCAATGGGACAGACTGTCCACCAAGGGCAATGATTCCATCGACTTCTTCGGCGTGGTCGGTTCCTCGCTGGTCAAGGGCTACAGCAAGGTCACCATCATGGGTGCCCACTTCCCCGATAGCTTGTTAGCGATGATCTGGAACAAGGAGGGCGTCAGGTTCGTCGAGAACAAGGGCATCCAACTCCGCCACACCGACCATGACATTGGAGCCAGACAGCTCACCGTCAATTACCTCTCGGAACTTAGCTGGTCGAAGGCGTTGAAGAGGAAGGTCGGCATCAGCCATTCCAGCATCGGATGCATCCTGCCATCGATCCAAGCGATCTTGGGAACCTGCCCATTCATCTGGTGCGCCAACAATGACCTGCTCAACCAGGCGGTCGATCCCCATTTCCGTGGTTCAGCCACTCGCATCTCCAATGTGTCCCATGGCATCAACCAACACCAAGGCGTCCATCAGGTGCTGGTATTGAGCGCATTGAACCTGACCACCGACCATTTCAAATTCCTCGAGCAGAGGTTCATGATCGATCACACCGAGGTCCAGAAAGCCATCAGCCATGAGACCATTTACCAAGCCCTCATGAGATGCAGCCTGCGAGATCCAGCGGCGACCGACCCAGTGACCATCATCGTTCCCGACAGGTCATTGGGCGAATGGCTGGTTCGCCAGTTCAATGACAACGGCAGGATCAAATTGAACCGTGTTCAAACCGACATTCCTCTTCTGGAAACCAAGTCGGGAAGCACCAGCCGCATGGGTGGTCGCCCACCTGTGAACGTGGTCGCAATGACCAATGCCAAACGCGAATCGAAACACAGGAAGAAGAAACGGCAGATTCGAAATGGAATAATGGCGATTAGCCTTGGTCTAAGAGGGGTAGACGAAACTCCTCTAGATAGTAGTTCCGTCTACCCCTGTTTAGAAGTCTCATTGATCAAAGATATTCATTCCGCACCAATCGATTTTGAGGTGCTAAACAATGACGAATTGATTTCCCAACTTAAGGTCTGCTGGGAATTTAAAGCCAATTCGAAACACGACAATATTTTGATCTCGCCTGCTCGATTCGTTGAGAAGGAGGGGATCGATACCAAACGGGGTCTGGAGAATGTGATCTCCGTCCATGGCATCTGGCTCGATCAGGACGATGGAACCCTGACCCCAGACGAGATGAACCGCATTTTCCCCGATATCAGATTCGTCGCCATGAACAGTTATTCGGGAAACAAACGATACTTCTTCCCCACCACCATCCCCATGACCCTCGAGGCATACCATGCCATCTGGGACATCATGGTCACTGCCATCGAGACATACGGCTACTCGAAGGACAAGGCTGCCTCAAATTTCCATGGAATTGATAAATCCAAGCGACCCGCCTGCTCCATGTTCTATGTGCCCTGTCAAGCCAAAGACCCATCGAAATCATTCTGGGTGGAATTCCCTGGAGTGGACATCGACCCATTGTTCTTCATTGAAAACTACCTGCTGCCAGACCCAACAGAATATGTTGCCTCCACCGCCTTCGCCAATCCAGTGTCAGATGGAATGAAGAGGTTGCGAGAGGCAATTGCACGAACCAGCAATGACAACGAGGTCGCCAAAGCCCGCCAGGTCAGCATGGTGATCAGCCAATGGCGCAATGCCCCCAAGGGCGAGGGATCGAAGGAATTCTTCCTCCTCGGTTGCCGCCTCCGTGACCTTGGACTCGACGAATCCTCGATCCGCCAGAAGCTCAACGAGGAAGCCGCCTATGCCCGCCACCCAGACGAACGACGCAAGCAAATATCGAGGATTGTCGCCTCGGTCATCAAAGACGGTCATCACCCGAATGCATCCAACGACCATGGTGATGACCAGGGGCTACGTCGGAAGGGATGATCGCCATCACCGGCAGAGTTGAGAGTCTCAACTTTTGTCGGGGGTTGGTTGATAAACATGAACCGGAATTCGCACTCCTTGATAAATAGATCACAAACCTATTTGAGAAGGAGGAGTGCTATGACGAATATCAATTTTAACAATGTTATCAATAGATTGAAGGCTGCTGGCAAAATTAAATCTGAAGCCGATATGGGGAACCTTCTAGGGAAGGGTCCGTCCTATGTTTCATCAAGAAAGTCCAAGAATCGACCGCCATCACTTGATGCGTTGACCCATTTGGCTTTCAACCTCGAGCAGGACATCCAAGAATTTCAGGATGAAGCCCGTGAGGGATTGGCATCGGTGGAAGAATGGGAATCCGCCAGCATCCTGTGGGAACTCCAGAACGAGGTGTTCGCCGTCATCAGGGAAACGGTGCAACGGGACCGTCCCGAGGTATTCGACCGCCATCCCGAATTGAAGCGGATGACCTCTTGGATCAAGGACTGAACCGGCGGAAATGTCCTCAGTACCAGATGGCTTGCATGGTCATGGCACAGAAACCCACCAGGGAAGCCCACCAATGGCTCGTTCGATCTGGCTGGGGGATTTGGGCACTCCTACCAGAGAAGCCCCGTATGGGCTTGGAAATGGCGTTCCTCGCCATCGAGTGGAAATTCATCACCTCCCTGATTGGGACATGAGGGCGGCAAGATCACTCTGGGTTTTGATCATCTTGGTCCGTTGCCCATTGATCTGCTCCCGCTTTTTCGCCAATGCAGCCTGCTGTTTCAAGCGTTTCGCCTGATCTGCTTTGGTGTCTGCCTGTTTCTTCAAATTACTAGATAGGGTGTTTGCTGGTTGATCTTCTGTAATCTTCATAAATTCGTGGTATCTCATCTGATTGTCTCCATAATTATCTTCAGCTGTATTTATACTTTATCTAGAAAATCCAGCTGGACTGAAATTCATGATCGCGCTACTGGTCGCTTCAGGACAATATTACTGGAGATGACCATGAACCTTTCAGAATTGAAGTTTGGTGCCGAGAAGCGACCGGTTCCCCACTGGCGTTCTTCGCCCACCGAGAAAATGCGAGCCGCAGTCCTGGCTGCCATCCAGAACCAACGTGTTCTGCTGGAAGCCGAACGCACCGGCACCGCCCCAAACCTGACCAAGACCGTGAAGACGATGGGCGAGGACGGTTCGGTTATTACCTCGGTCGTTGCAAAGAATCCCCGCAAGTGGTTCTGGAAGAATCCGGCTGGGCAGTACCTGATCGAGATGCTATTCGCCGGTCACCCGGTTCTGATCAATGGCAAGCAGTCCACCATACTTGCCGGTGATGCCGATGGGGTGGAACGGGTTCTGAATGTTCTGGCTGATGCCGTTACCAAGGGTGAATTGGACACCCAGCTTGCCAGTGCTGCGGCGAACCGGAAGAAGGCTGGCAGGAAGTCAGCTTGACCAGAACCACCATTGTCCCCCACCGGAATTCAACGGTGGGGGCAAGGATTCCCCACATGAACCACCTGATCCATACCGCTTATGATGGCACCATCACCTTCAAGGATTCCCATGGGGTCGCTGTGGCGTATGCCGGGACACCGGATTTCATCGCATCCATCATCCAAGAACGAGGCTGGAAGGCATATGGCTCCCCATCGGCAGATGGATATTTCCTGGCGTTGAAGGCGACCATGGTGCCGGAGGATCTGGAGATCGATCCTGGCGTCGATGGTTGGCTTCGATTGACCATGGACGACCTGCTGGATTTTGCGTCGTAGCTGCCTGGTCATGGTCACCAAGATTCCTGGGAATCTTAGGGGGCTCTACGCCTGCGGGGGCTGCCAATCCGGATCAACCCATTGCCTCATATTGGTATCGAACTTCTTTATGTGGTCTATAAGCCATGTCTTTAGAAACTGATTCAGAATGTTAACTGGCGGCTTATGCCTCTGACCCATTATGGCCATCATCCGCTTTCGGGCACCGTTTTTTCGGCCCGGTCCCGTCGATCTGAACGCCTTCCTGGGTCTTGCGTTGGCGGGGGCTTTTTCGGTTCACAGGGCGGCCCTTCCGGGGATTGTCGCGCTGTATGATTTCCCAATACGACATCGGCGCATGGTCAGCGGACAGGCCGAGGATGGTCTCGAACGAGACATGGCGGTAATAGCGCCGGTTGTAACGGAAGACGAACTCATAGAGGTAGGTGTCGATGTGCTCGCGGCGGAACCCATGATAGGTGCCGAGCCCCCAGCGCTTCAGAAGGGCGAAGACCCGATGAATCCAGCGCAGGGGGATATGCGCAGCCATATTGCCGACGATGCGGGGATCGTGCCGGTATCCGACAAGCCCGGTGTAGGAGGCGTGGCCATCGCAAACCAGGGTGGCGCCGGGGGCGATGTTGGCCTTGATGAAGGCGTGGATATTCGGCTTCTCGTTGCTGGGGATCACCTCCATCCGGCAGCGGCCCGACAGGGTGTCGAGGTATTTCGCGCCGAGAGCCTCGGGTTTCTGCGGCTTTCCTGTGGTTTTGTCGCGCACCTCGACGGCGCCGATCACGATGATCTTGCCCTCCTTGAGCGGCTTGCCGGGTTCTTCCAGATCGTGGAACGGCATTTCCGTCTGGTCGATCTCGATCACGCCATCGAGAGGATCGCGATTCGGATCGACCATCGCCCGCCGCAGCTTCTGTTCCAGCAACCAAGCTGCCCGATAGGTGATGCCGAGTTGCCCGGCCATTTGCCACGCCGACATCCCATTGGAATGCGTCGCCATCAGGTGGGCGGCACAGAACCACGCCCGAAGCGGATGGCGGGTCCGATGCATGATGGTTCCGGCGGTCGCCGACGTCTGCTTCCCACAGTCTCTGCACGCGAAAGTGTAGGCGCGGCTGGTCAGGCGGGCGGCGTTCTGCGCACCGCATTTCGGGAAAACGAAGCCACTCGGCCATCGTCGATCCATCAACAGCCGGTAACAGCTATCCTCGTCGGGAAACCATACCTGGAAGTCGAGAAGGGACAACTGCTTCGCCATGGCCGCGAACATATCTTGACGTCCGGCCTATCTCAAGGCGCTTAATGGGGCAGCGGCATAAGTCGCGTTAACTGAATGTTGATCAAGTGGCTTTGACTTTTCTATGAAGTATGTGCGTGCCATATCTTGTATCTGCATAACAAGAGCGTTGTGCTCATGAAGGTGCATATCGTGATATGGATACATGCATTCTTTTTGTATTCTTTCTTCGCGCTCAAAATGGAATTTTGTATAGTCTAGCAACGCTTTTAGCGTGTCGCTCATTAATTTTGCATTATTGAGTGATTTCGAATGTTCAAGAAAGTCATTTATTATTGTTATAAGTTTCTCATGGTCTTTATCAATTGTGGTGTTGCCAATTAGCAAATCAGGGGTCAGTTTGATCATTGCTAATTTCCTTACATGTAGTCTTTAGATGACTGCTTCAGTAATCCGTTTGAATAGGATTTCTGTGGAAAGGTCTTCGATGTTCACTGTCACCCGTCCGCAGCCATCAACCTGATTCATCTCAGCCTGAGCCGGAAGGTTTCGGATGTTCGTCAATTTGCGCACTGTCCATACAGTCCGCTGCCGCCCAACCATTTCGAACAGATCACCGATTGATACGGGACGCTGCAGCTTCTGCGATTGAACGGTCTGATTCGGTTGGGAAATCGGCGGCTTCATCGGGTTCAATCAGATATACAAATCGCATATGTCTTTACTCTAAATATGCTGATTTTTCCAATGGAATTGGGGGCGATGGGTATTTTCCGTACCCCCAATAATCTGTTGACCAAATGGGTATTTTGGGGGTACGTTATTTCATGCCTATAGAATTCGACGCCGTTAAAAATGCCATCAACGTCGCCAAGCATGGCGTCGATTTTAAGGTGGTCGACGCATTTGAATGGGACACAGCTGTGGTGGTCGAAGATACCCGCCGGGAATATGGCGAAACACGTCTAATCGCCCTTGGGTATATCGGTGACCGCTTGCACGTACTGGCTTTTACCATCCGTGACGGGAACATTCGTCCCATCTCTTTGCGTAAAGCCAATTCCAGGGAGATTAGGCGTTATGCCGAAGCTTAAGCCATCGACCATCATACCGACCGACGAGGAAGATGCTGCAATTTCCGCTGCAATCAGCACCGATCCAGATTCGCCAGAGTTGACCGATGCCAATTTTGCCAATGCCCGTCCTGCTTCCGAGGTTCTGGCAAATTATCTTGGTGCCACCGAGACTGAGGCGCTTTTGCGTCGTCGTGGTCGTCCGTTGAAAGCCGACCGCAAGGTGGACATCAAGCTGCGCATTGATCCTGATGTTGTTGAGGCTCTGCGGTCTGGTGGAAAGGGTTGGCAGACCCGTGCCAATGAGATTTTGCGTAAAGGCGTTGGGCTGTAGACCATCCAAGATTCCCGAGAATCTTCAGATCCACAAGCAGCGGTAGCCATCGACCATTGATCTGGGTGGAGCTTCATCACGAGAGTAGTCAACATCACCAACCACCCCAGATTGCACAAACCATGCACACGCCAGAATTATGGAGCACAAGTCATTGATATTATTAGCGTATTCGCCCAGCCAGACCATTGCCAAGGTTGGGGTCGAGGGTTCGAATCCCTTCGCCCGCTCCAAGCGAAACGATAAAAGGCCGGGCCTCATAGCCCGGCCTTTTCGTTTGCCTCACATCAAGGGTACGGTTTCCGCCGCCATCAGTGTGAACAGAAACGTCGCCCCTTGCCCCGGCGACGATTCCACCCAAATGCGACCGCCGCAATGCTGGACGATACGCTGGCAGATGGCCAAGCCGATGCCGGTGCCCGATCGGTCGCCCGGGGTATGCAGACGCTGGAACACCACGAAAATCTGCTCGAAATATTCCGCTGCGATGCCGATACCGTTATCGGCCACGGCGAAGGTCCACCAGCCGGGCTCGGTCTGCTGGGCATGGATGCGGATGACCGGCGGGCGCGCCGGGTCAGCATATTTGATGGCATTGTCGATCAGATTCTGGAACAGGCTGACCAATTGTGCCGGGTTGGCCCTGACCATCGGTAAGTTTGCGGCTTCGATGGTGGCGTGACTGTGACCGATCACATCGGTCAGATTGCTCAAGGCCTGCTGCACCGCCTGACCGGCATCCACCGCCGCCAACGGCTCGACGCTGTTGGAAAGCCGGGCGTAATTGAGCAGATCCTGGATCAGCTGCGACATGCGGGCGCTGCCCTCGACGATGAAGCCGATGAAATCGTCGGCATCTTGGTCCAATCGCCCGCCATAGCGCCGGGACAGCAGCTGGGCATAGCTGATGACATTGCGCAGCGGCGTCTGCAAATCGTGCGAGGCGATATAGGCGAAACGCTCGAGATCAGCGTTTGACCGTTCCAATTCCTCGGATTTACGCCGCAAAATCTCCTTGCCCTGGTCCTGACCGATGATATGGAAGGCAGCACCGAAGGCGATGGCGGTCATGGCGACGAAGGCCAGCACCTCCATCAGCCGTACCCGCACCGGGATGGCATCGGCCTGATCCCAACCGCCCTTAGGCAGGGCCGCCAATTGCCACGTCCCTTGCGTCAGCACCACGTCGGTCAGCACCGGCTGGGCGGCAAACACCGCCTGGTCTCCCAGGATCATCGCCCCCGCCGCCCCCAGTCCGTCGCCACCACGAATGGCGACCTGAAACGGCAAATCAGCCTTGCCCAGGCCGGCATCGGCGAAAATGGCCGGAATATCGAGAACGATATTGGCCATGCCATAGAAGCGCCCGTCGCGTAGGAACACCGGATTGCGCAGGATCAGGCCAATGCCGCCCTGGATCAGCGGGACCGGTCCCTGCAACAGCGGCGCCCGGTTTTCGATGGCTCTCCTGACTTGTTGATACTGCACCGGGATCGAACGGTAATCGACGCCGATCACGCTTTCGTTACCGGCCAGCGGATAGCTCATGGCGATGACCATGTCGTGGCTGACCACCATGTTGCGGACGCCGCGCTGGTCCTTCAGCAACACTTCGCCGGTGGTATGAAATTCTTCGGCGGTGATGCCGTCATGGGTGATGATATGGGCGATGACGCCCTGGGCGCGGGCCAAGGGCTCACTCAGGGAAAATTCCAGCTTGGCCCGCACCGCCGAGACTTGCGCGGCCAAAGTGGCGCGAGCCTCCTGATGGCGGCGCTGGCGTTCGATCGTATCCACATGGACCAGAACCGCACCCGTGACCACGCTGACCGCCAAGGCCAAGGTCAATGGCAACCAGTGCCCACGCCGTATAAGGGTGAATGCCATGGCCCCCCCTGCCCATGCCCGCCCATTGCTGGCACTATAGGATGGCGCAGGTTTACAGACAACCGCAACGCCGGGCGATTGACAGCGCCGCCGCCGCCGCTTATGCCTGCGCGGCAGCCTTACTTGGAAAGATCACGTCATGAGCGATATGGAACGCCTGCAGGCGGAAAACGAGGAATTGCGCCAGGAAAACGAAGCCCTGCGGGCCGAAATCGAGGAATTGCGGTTCGAGGCCGAACTCGACGCCTGCCATGCCGCCGGTCTGGCAGCGCAGCTGCGCGCCATCATCGCCGAGGGCGATGCCTGCGCCAATAAAGCCGGCCATCCGCTGCTGGAACGGGTCAGCTACACCAATGACCGCACTGGCGAAGCCATGAGCAAGACCAAATCCTATCCGCTCTACCGCGAGGCCTTCGACGCCGAAGCGGAAGAATGCGGCATCGCCGAACCGCGGAAATATCGGGCCTGATCAAACGGGCTCGCTATCACAAATGATAAAGCGGGCTCCGCCCGCGCCCGCAAAGGGATTAATCCCTTTGATCCCCTTGGTTTGATCGAGGAGGGTCCAGGGACCGAGTCCCTGGCGGGAAACCGGGGCGGCGTCCCGTTATCGATCTGATTTGGGCCGGGGCGCGTTGGCCACGTCGAAGGCAATGGCCTGCAACAGCAGCTGAAAGCCCAAAATCAGCGGCAAACCGGCCAGCATGACGGTGCCCGCCGTGCGCGGCACGCCGCTTTCCAGGGACATGGCCCATTCGCCCAGGCCCATGACCAGGCCGAACAGGGCAAGCGGCAAGCCGGTGAGCAGGTAAAGCGAGGCGATGTTGAAGTCGTGGACGAAATACGACAGCAGCAGCCGACGCAGGAAACCCCGGGCCAGCAAGGGCGGAAAGGTCAGCAGCACGCGGGAAATGCGCAAGGACGAGTCCTCGTCGCCATAGCGCGCCGGCATGGCCACGTCTTCCACCGCCAGCCGTGCCGTGCCCAGGCGGATCATCAGGTCGCATTCAAAGAAATAGCGCGGTGACAGGCGCTCCAGCTCGATATTGTCCAGCGCCCGCCGGGACAGCGCCAGATAGCCGTTGGTGGGGTCCATCACCCCCCACTGCCCCGATGCCGCCTTGACCAGGAAGGACAGGGCGCTGTTGCCCAGCAAGCGCAAGGGCGGCATGGCGCGCAGGGCGCGGAAATCACGGAAGCGGTTGCCCTTGGCCATATCGGCCCGGCCTGTTCGCAGCGGCTCCAGCAAAGCCGGCAGGAAAGTCGGGTCCATCTGGCCGTCGCCATCCATCTTGACGATAATGTCCGCCCCCAAGGCCAAGGCCCGGCGAAAACCGGTGACCATGGCGGCGCCGACACCGCCATTGATCGCGTGGGTCAGAACCTCGATGCGGGGATCACGGCCAGCACGGTCGCGCGCCACCTGCCCCGAGCCATCGGGACAGGCATCATCAACCACCAGAATATGATCCAGATCACCGGGAAGGCTGTCGAGAACCGCCCCGATATGGCGCGCCGCCCGATAACAGGGGATGATCACGGCGACGCGCATGGCTGGGCTCAGGCGCCGCAGCACTTCTTGTATTTATTACCGGAACCGCAGGGGCACGGGTCGTTGCGACCGACCTTTTCCACCACCCGCTGCTGGGCGCGCGGATTCATCACTCCGTCCACATAGACCCAGCGACCATCCAGTTTCTTGAAGCTGCCCAGTTCGTGATGGGCGAAGGGCTTGCCGCGAAGGCTATAGCGGGCGACGAATTCGACGCTGCCATTATCGCCGTCTTCACTGCTGGAGCGCACCTCAAGCCCGTTCCACTTGGCTTCCTTGATCCACTTTTCCGTCTCGGCGCGATCGTAATCTTCCTTGGCCTCGGGGGCCAAAGTGTCTTCCAGATAGACGGCATTAGCCTGGGTAAAGGCGGTATAGCGCGACCGCATCAGGGCTTCGGGGGTAGCGGCGGCGGCGCCGGCCAGCAAGGGAGCGCAGCACAGTTCCAGGCTTTGGCCCGAACCGCAGGGACAGGAAGTCATCGATTACGCCTTTCGCGGATTTTCAGAATTCGATCAGATTGGAGAACATGAAGATGCCAACAATGGCGACGGCATAAAAGGCGCCGCCCAGGCCGAGAAGAAACAGGATGTTACCCAAGGTGCGCAAGGGAAACATGCGTCGTTCCCGCGTGCGCCGCTCGCCCGAACGTTTTTCCGACCCGCCGACGATGGTCAGGAAATAATTGCCGCCGACCAGGGGGAAGGACAGACGGATATGGATGGGATGACGGCGCCACGACGTGGGTTTGACCGCATTCCATAATGCCGCCCGCTGTTCCGGGGTGAAGCTGGCGACCACTTCCGTCGGCAGACGGTCGAGCAGCATGTCCAGTCCGCCGGATTCGATTGCCTCGCTCATCCCCCCACCTCTTCATCGACTTCTGTCGAGTGTCAGTATTCAACAGGCTCGTCCCCCTGTCGAGAGGCCCGATCAGATACCCGAGCGCGACAGGCGCGACAAGATGTCGTCCAACTGCTCCAGATTGCCGTAATGGATGGTCAGCTCGCCGCCCTTGCCCGAACTGGTCAAGCTGACGCGGCACCCCAATTGCTCGGTCAGGTCACGCTCCAGGGCAGCGGTATCGGCATCCTTGTCGAACAGCTTGCCCTGGCTTTTGCCCTTGACCGCCTTGGCCGAACCGCCCGCCTCGCCGCCGGCCAGCTTCTCCGTCTGCCGCACGTTCAACTGCTTGTCCACCACCTGCTGGGCCAGACCGACGGGATCGGTGGCGGTCAACAGGGCGCGGGCATGGCCCGCAGACAGCTTGCCCTGGTCGAGAAAATCCTTCACCGGCCCCGGCAGGGCCAACAATCGCATCATATTGGCCACGTGGCTGCGCGACTTACCGACGGCACGGGCCAGTTCTTCCTGGGTATGGCTGAATTCCTCGACCAGACGGCGATAGCCCTCGGCCTCTTCCAGCGCAGTCAGATCCTGGCGTTGCAGGTTCTCGACCAGGGCGACTTCCAGGGCTTCCTTGTCGGACAGGTCGCGGACGATGACCGGCACTTCGTGCAATTGCGCCCGCTGCGCCGCTCGCCACCGCCGTTCACCGGCGATGATCTCGAACATGCCTTCATGCGGGCGCACCAGGATGGGCTGCAACACCCCCTTGGTCCGCACCGATTCCACCAGATCGGCGATGGCGGCTTCGTCGAATTGCCGACGCGGCTGGAACTTGCCCGGCTTCAGCTGCGCCACCGGCAGATTGCGCAGGCCCATGGGCGCCGTCTCGGTCTCCCCGGCCAACACGGCAGCGCCTTCGACCACGGCGGCAGCGGCGGCTACGCCCGAATCCCCCAACAGGGCCGACAGGCCCCGGCCCAGCTTGCGACGCTTGTCTTCCGCCACTGTCCTTACACTCCCTTGCTCAAGGATATTTCGCGCTTCAACACTTCCGCCGCCAGATGGATATAGGCTTCGGAGCCGGCGCATTTGTGGTCATAGATCAACACCGGCTTGCCATAGGACGGCGCCTCGGAGATGCGGACATTGCGCGGAATCACCGTCTTGTAGACCTTTTCGCCGAAGAACTCGCGCACATCGGCGGCCACCTGTTCAGTCAGATTATTGCGCTTGTCGAACATGGTGAGCACGATGCCCTGCAATTCCAGGGTCGGGTTGAAACCCTTGCGGATGGCCTCGATGGTCTTGACCAGATGGCTGATGCCTTCCAGGGCGAAGAACTCGCATTGCAGCGGCACCATCACCGAATTGGCGGCAACCAGGGCGTTGAGCGTCAGCAGGTTCAGCGACGGCGGGCAATCGATCAGCACGTAATCATAGACGCCCATGGCCGGCTTCAGCGCTTCCGACAGCCGGACTTCACGCCGCGCCATGTCGACCAACTCGATCTCGGCGCCCGACAGATCGACGCCCGAGGGCACCACCCTAAGGCCGGGGATCTCGGTGTCGTGGGTGGTTTCGGCCAGTCCAGCCTCGCCGATCAGCACGTGATAGGAATTGACGTCGCGGGCATCACGGGCGATGCCCAGGCCGGTGCTGGCATTGCCCTGGGGGTCCAGGTCGATCAGCAGCACGGTCTTTTTGGTCGCCGCCATGGCCGTGGCCAGATTGATGGCCGTGGTGGTCTTACCCACCCCACCCTTCTGGTTGGCGATGGCGATGACACGGGTCGGCTTTTTGCCATTCTCAGCCACGGCGAACCTCTTCTAAATGAAGGACAAGGCCGGACGGGTCCGACAGCGACGGGATCCGTTGCGTTGCGATATTCCATTCTTTGGCGGCCTGGGTCAATTCGTCTTCCGCAGCCCGGCCCTTTAGGAACAGGCAGTGGCCGCCGGGCAACAGGTGCGGTTCGGCCCAGGCCAGCAGTTTTTCCAACGGCGCCAGGGCCCGCGCCGTGATCAGATCGGCGCCCAGGGGCGGCACTTTCTCGATGCGGGCGTTGTGGATGGTCACCGGGGTTTCGGTGACGCGGGCGACCTCGCGCAGGAAAGCGCATTTGCGCGCATCCGATTCCACCAGATGGACGTCGGGGGCGCCCAGGATGGCCAGCACCAGACCGGGGAAACCGGCGCCGCTGCCCATGTCCATAACTCTGTGGATGTTTTGGGGAAGAAGCGGGAAAAGCTGGGCGGAATCGAGGAAATGCCTGGACCACAGGCTGGGGATGGTATCAGGACCGACCAGATTGATGGTCTTCTGCCACTTCACCAGCAGGTCAGCGTACAGCCCCAGCCTGGTCACGGCATCGGCTGAAAGGGACAAGGGGGCCAGAACTTCCGGCCCATCGCTCTTGTGGTCTTGTTTCACGTGAAACACCATATATGGGTCAGGCGGCATTGCGCCGTTTGACATGGGCCAACAGGGCGGTGATCGCCGCCGGGGTGATGCCGGAGATACGCGCCGCCACCGCCAGGGTCTCGGGCTGAGCTGCCTTCAGCTTTTGCCGCACTTCCGCCGACAGCGAGCCGATGGCATCGTAATCCATGTCTGCCGGCAGGGTCAGATTTTCCTCGGCCCGATAGGCGCGGATATCGGCTTCCTGCCGCGACAGATAGCCCTGGTACTTGCCGTCGATTTCCAATTGCTCGGCCACCGCCCCGGTCAAGGCGGCCAGCGCGGGCCAGACCTGGGCGAGACGGGGCAAGTCTATATTGGGATAGGCCAGCAGGTCCCAGGCGGAGCGGACGACGCCGTCCTGATTGACCTCGAGCCCAGCCTTCTTCAGGACGTTGGGGGAGGCGCGCAAAGTGTTCAGCAGCCCCCTGCCCTCTTCCAGCGCCTGGGCCTTGGCGGTGAAGGCATCGGCGCGGACAGAACCGACACAGCCGGCCTCCATGCCCTTGGCGGTCAGGCGCAGGTCGGCGTTATCGGCACGCAGGATCAGCCGGTACTCGGCCCGCGAGGTGAACATGCGATAGGGCTCACGCGTGCCCAAGCTGACCAGATCGTCGACCATCACCCCCATATAGGCGTCGGCACGATCAAGGACGAAGGCCTCGTTGCCGGCGACAAAGCGGGCGGCGTTGAGACCGGCCAACAGACCTTGGGCGCCGGCTTCTTCATAGCCGGTGGTGCCATTGATCTGACCGGCCAGGAACAGACCGTTCATCACCTTTGTTTCCAGCGACCGCTTCAACTGCCGGGGATCGACGAAGTCGTATTCGATGGCATAGCCGGGACGGATGATGCTGACGTCTTCCAGACCGGGGATGGTGCGGATCATCGCCTCTTGCACATCGGCGGGCAGCGAGGTGGAAATGCCGTTGGGATAGACGGTGGGATCGTCCAGCCCCTCGGGCTCGAGGAAAATTTGATGGCTGTCCTTGCCGGCGAAGCGCACCACCTTGTCCTCGATGGACGGGCAATAGCGCGGGCCGACACTTTGGATCTGGCCGGAATACATGGGCGCGCGATGCAGATTGGCGCGGATGATGGCGTGGGTGCGCTCGTTGGTGTGGGTGATGCCGCAGGCGATCTGCGGCGTGCTGATCCTGTCGGTCAGATACGAGAACGGTACCGGCGGGTCATCGCCGGCCTGCATCTCTAATTGGTCCCAATGGATAGTGCGACCATCCAGCCGGGCCGGCGTGCCGGTCTTCAACCGGTCCAGCGGCAGGCCGGCACGGGCCAGGGCCGTGGACAGATTGTTGGCTGGCTCGTCACCGAAGCGACCGGCGGGCCAGGTCTTTTCACCGCAATGGATCAGGCCGCGCAGAAATGTACCCGTGGTCACCACCACCGCCCCACAGGTGATGGTGCGGCCATCGGCCAACACGGCGCCAGCCACCCGACCATCCTTGTAGATCAAGTCCTCGACCGAGCCTTGCACCAGGGTCAGATTGTCCTGTTCGGCCAGCAGGGCCTGTACCGCCTGACGATAGAGCTTGCGGTCGGCCTGGGCCCGTGGCCCCTGCACCGCCGGCCCCTTGCTTCGGTTCAAGATGCGGAACTGGATGCCGCCCCGATCGATGGCCCGCCCCATCACGCCGTCAAGGGCATCGATCTCGCGCACCAGCTGGCCCTTGGCCAAGCCGCCGATGGCCGGGTTGCAGCTCATCTCGCCGATGGTTTCCAGACGCTGGGTGGCCAAGATGGTGGCCGCACCGAAACGGGCAGCAGCAGCGGCGGCCTCGGCCCCGGCATGACCGCCGCCGATGACCAGAACATCGCAGATCAAAGTTTCATCGGGTTTCACGTGAAACACCTATTTGCCGATACAAAATTCAGCGAAGACCACATCGAGCAGTTCTTCCACATCCACCCGCCCGGTGATCCGTCCGATGGCCTGGGCCGCCTGACGCAAATCCTCGGCCGCCAGTTCCACCGGCTTGGCCGGATCGAAGCGGGACAAAGCCGCCAGACATTCCTCCACCGCTGCCCGATGGCGGGCGCGGGTCAGCGCCGGCTCGGCACTGACGGCGAAGCGGTTGGCCACTTCACTTTCCAACCGGGCCAGCAGCGCATCAAGCCCCAGGCCAGTGCGGGCGGATACCATGATCCCAGCGTCCGAGTCGACAGGATTCGCCACATCGGCCTTGTTGAAGACGACGATGCTGGCTTCATCGATCATTGATCGGGTCTGCGCATCCCTCTCGGGCAGCAAGCTGGCGTCGAACACCAGCATTTTCAGATCGGCGCTTTCGGCCCGGGCCAGGGCGCGGGCGATGCCTTCGGCCTCGATGTCCTCGGCCGCTTCGCGCAAGCCGGCGGTATCGGCCAGCACCACCGGCCAGCCATGCAGGTCAAGATGGGTCTCGATGACGTCGCGGGTGGTACCGGCCTTGGCCGAGACGATGGCCACCTCGCGCCCGGCAATGCGGTTCATCAGGCTGGACTTGCCGGCATTGGGGGCGCCCAAGATGGCGATGTGGATGCCGTCGCGCAGACGCTCGCGCCGTTGGCCTTCCCGCGTCTTTGCCCGCATGTCGGCCATCAGGGCGCGGACCTGACGCAGCACGTCGTCGGCCAGATCGTCGCCGATGCCTTCGTCGGAGAAATCGATGATCGCCTCGGTCAGGGCCAGGGCACGAATCAAATCCTGACGCCAGCCCTCGACCAAAGCGGCCAGACCGCCATCCAATTGCTGCAACGCCTGACGGCGCTGAGCGGCGGTTTCGGCATCGACCAGATCGGCGATGGCCTCGGCCCGGGTCAGATCGAGTTTGTCATTGAGGAAGGCCCGGCGGGAAAACTCGCCCGCTTCCGCCGGACGCAGACCCAGTTCCAGCAGGGACTGGGACAAGGCAGCGGCAACGGCGCGACCGCCATGCAGATGCAGTTCCACCACCTCTTCACCGGTGAAGCTATGGGGAGCGGGGAAATACAGCGCCAGACCGTCGTCGATATCCTCGCCGCCATGGCGCACCCGCACCCGGGTCGCCAGACGGGGCTGGAGCCGTTTGCCGGTCAGGCTGTGCAAGGTATCGGCACTGGCCGGACCCGACAGCCTGAAAACGGCAACGCCCCCACGTCCGGGGGCGCTGGCCAAAGCGAAGATGGTGGCGACCGTCATTTCTGGTCGGGGGTCAACATCAACCGGGTGACGCGGCCACCGCCCAACAGATGGGTGTCGATGATCTCGTCGATATCCTCGCGGCTGTTGAAGCCGTACCAGATGCCCTCGGGATAGATCACCAGCACCGGCCCCAACTCGCAGCGGTCCAGACAGCCGGCGGCATTGACGCGTACGCCGCCCACCCCCTTCTTCTTGGCCGCCGCCTTCAGGTAATCGCGCAGGGGCTCGGACCCACGGGCGGCGCACGACCCACGGGGATGATCGTCGGCCCGGCGGTTGGTGCAGATGAAAGCGTGGATACGATAAAACAGCTCGGGATCGGTGCTGACGCTCATTCCTTGTTCTCCCGTCGACCGGCGCCGGCGAATTGGGCCCAGAACATCTTTTGCAGCTGCTCCATGCCCTGAACCCCGGCGGGCAGCCACGTCTTCAACATGGTTTCGGGTTCCATGGCCGACAAGGACGCGGTCATGCGTTCCTGAATCTGGCTCATCATCGCCTCTTGCATGGGCTTGACGTCGGGCAGGCCGAAAAAGGTGCGTGCCTCGTCCGGTGTGCAATCGATATCGACGGTAATTTTCATGGCGACGATTCCGGCCTTGTGAAACCTTGCATAAATCCCAAACTAAGCCTTTGAACCCGCCCACGCAATCTTCAGTCGATGGAAGCCCGTTTCATGACCAACCGCCTTGCCGGTGAGACCAGCCCTTATTTGCGCCAACACCAGGACAACCCGGTCCATTGGTGGCCGTGGGGCGATGCCGCCTTGGCCGAGGCGCGCTCCAGCGGGCGGCCCTTATTGCTGTCCATCGGCTATTCCGCCTGTCACTGGTGCCACGTCATGGCCCATGAAAGCTTTGAAAACCCCGAGATCGCCGCGCTGATGAACCGGCTGTTCGTCAACGTCAAGATCGACCGCGAGGAACGGCCCGATCTGGACGCCATCTATCAGCAGGCGTTGCAGCACATGGGCCAGCATGGCGGCTGGCCGCTGACCATGTTCTGCACCCCCGATGGCCAGCCGTTCTGGGGCGGCACCTATTTTCCGCCCGCACCGCGCTATGGCCGCCCCGGCTTCCCCGAGGTGCTGCAGGCGATCCATGATCTGTGGCAGCGTGACCGCGAGCGGGTCGACCATAACGTCGCCGCCCTGGTCGATGCCCTAGCTCACGATGGCGGCGGCGATGCTTCCCCCCTGACCCTGGAAATGCTGGACCGCGGCGCCAAGGCCATCCTTAGCCATGTGGACATGGAGCATGGCGGCTTAGGCGGCGCACCCAAATTCCCCCAGCCCGGCCTGTTCGATTACCTCTGGCGTTCAGCCAAACGGAGCAAGAACAGCGGATTGCACCAGGCGGTCACCCTGACCCTGGACCGTATCTGCCAGGGCGGCATCACCGACCATCTGGGCGGCGGCTTCATGCGCTATTCCACCGACGACGTCTGGCTGGCGCCACATTTCGAAAAGATGCTCTACGATAATGGGCAATTGATCGATCTGCTGACCTTGGTTTGGCAGGATACGCAAAACCCATTGTTCCAGACCCGTATCGAGGAATGCATCACGTGGGTTTCACGTGAAATGCTGGCCGAGGGCGCGGCCTTCGCCGCTGCCCTTGACGCGGATTCGGAAGGCCATGAAGGCCGCTTCTATACCTGGAAAGCGCAAGAGATCATCGATCTTCTCGGCCCCGAAACAGCCCGTATTTTCGCCCAGGCCTATGACGTCAGTATTCAAGGCAATTGGGAAGGGGTGAACATCCTCAACCGCTCCAAGCCGCAAGGCCACGAGCACGAGGAGCAACTGGCCCATTCGCGGACCATCTTGCTGGCCGCCCGGGCCAACCGCATCCGCCCCGGTCGTGACGACAAGGTCTTGGCCGATTGGAACGGCATGATGATCGCAGGCCTGGCCCGCGCCGGTTTCGTCTTCATCCGCCCGGACTGGCTGGACATGGCCGAGCGGGCCTTTGCCGTCATTACCGACAAAATGACCTTGGCCGATGATCGCCTTGCCCATTCCCTGTGTCAGGGGCAGGCCTCGCACGTGGGTTTCGCCGACGATCTCGCCCATATGGCCCGCGCGGCCCTGGCGCTCTATCAAGCCACCG
The DNA here is from genome assembly GCF_000513295.1 of Magnetospirillum gryphiswaldense MSR-1 v2. Taxonomy (NCBI): domain Bacteria; kingdom Pseudomonadati; phylum Pseudomonadota; class Alphaproteobacteria; order Rhodospirillales; family Rhodospirillaceae; genus Magnetospirillum; species Magnetospirillum gryphiswaldense. The sequence continues at coordinate 3,394,922 of NC_023065.1, read as the reverse complement.
GCAAGGCCGATTACCTGACCTGGGCCGAGACCTGGGTCGCCGCCGCCGACCGCCATCATTGGGATAAGGCCAAGGGCGGTTACTTCCAGGTGGCGCACAGTGCTTCCGACGTCATCGTCAGGACCAAGACAGTGATGGATGCGGCGGTGCCCTCGGCCAACGGCACCATGGTCCAGGTGCTGGCCATCCTGGCCCAGATCACCGACAAACCCGCCTATGCCGACCGTGCCCAGGCGGTGGTCACTGTCTTCATGGATCAGTTCAACGACCATTTCGCCAATATGTCGGCGCTGTTGACCGGCTTCGATTTGGCCGTCGATCCGGTGCTGGTCACCCTGCCCCGCAACAATGCCGAGATGATTGATGTGGTGCGCCACGCCGCTTTGCCCAATCTGATCATCCGTTGGACCGACGAGGTGATGGCGACTTTGTGCCGCAATTCGGTATGCTCGGCCCCCACGGGTTCGCCCGCCGATCTTGCCCGGATGTTGAGGGGGGAATAATGCCGTTCATCAGTTTGAACACCGAAGTAGGGCCGCTGACCATTTTCGCCGATGACGAGGCCATCGTCGCCGTCGATTGGGGCTGGCCGCCGGAAACCGACGAGCCGCCGGGGCCGTTGCTGGAACGCGCCCGCGATCAGCTAGAGGCCTATTTCGCCGGCACCCTGACCGCCTTCGACCTGCCGCTGGCCCCCCATGGCACCGCTTTTCAACGCAAGGTGTGGGCGTCCATCGCTGGCATTCCCTTCGGCAAGGTCCGTACCTACGGTGATCTGGCGCGCGAGCTGGAAACCGGTCCGCGCGCCCTGGGTACCGCCTGCGGGCGCAATCCCATCCCCATCATCATCCCCTGCCATCGGGTGCTGGGGACCAATGGATCGTTGGGCGGCTATTCCGGCATGGATGGCATCGACACCAAACGGGCCTTGCTGAAACTGGAAGGTGTCTCGCTGCCCTGACGATCATTTGCCCATGACCCTTGGCATGCTTATACTTCTCCAGATGGATGGAGGAAGGCATGACCAAGGGTGAACGCAACCGTCTGGTCTGGATCGTCAGTGCGGCCAGCCTGTTATGGATGGCGGTAGCGGGCTTTGTCCTGTTCGTGGTGATGGACCCGGAGATGGCCCATCATTCGTCATCCATGGTCAAGGACCGCATGGCGGCGGAATGTTTCGGTACCTTCCGTGATCGCTACGAATGCAAGGAAGCTATCATCGTCCAAAGTGGGCGCGATACCTTCTGGGCCATGGCCTGGCGCTTTGTCCTGACCATCGTGCCGCCGATCATGGCCAGCTTCTGGCTGTCGTCCTATCTGCGCAAACACCCGGTGCAGATGGTCGAACATCGCCACGTCGATGCCAACGACGATTGGAAGAACCGGGCCAAGTTCCACACCCAGGTTCAGTCGCCGCAGCAGGCGGCCCAAGATCTGCACCTGGATGACTTGCCGCCGATCCCCTCTGGCAAGCATCTAATCGATGACATCGCCCCGGTGGACGATTGGAAAAGCCGGGCGCAGAACCAGATCAACAAGAACAAACGACCGGAATAAGAATTTGGGGGCGTGCCCCCAATCCCCCGATAACGGGAGGCTCGCCTCCTGCCCATGAAAAAGCCCCGGTTTCCCGGGGCTTTTTGTTAGCTTACGAATTCATCCCGTCGAAGACGGGTCACGAATTCATCGCGTCGAAGAAATCGGCGTTGTTCTTCGAATGCTTGAGTTTATCGACCAGGAATTCCATGGCGTCGCTGACGCCCATGGGCATCAGGATGCGGCGCAGAACCCACATCTTGGACAACTGGCCCTTATCGACCAGCAATTCTTCCTTACGGGTGCCCGACTTGGTGATGTCGATGGCCGGGAAGGTGCGCTTGTCCGACAACTTGCGATCCAGGATGATTTCCGAGTTACCGGTACCCTTGAACTCTTCGAAGATCACTTCGTCCATGCGCGAGCCGGTATCGATCAGCGCGGTGGCGATGATGGACAGCGAACCGCCCTCTTCGATATTGCGGGCGGCACCGAAGAAGCGCTTGGGCCGTTGCAGGGCGTTGGCATCGACGCCACCGGTCAGCACCTTGCCCGAGCTGGGTACCACCGTGTTGTAGGCGCGAGCCAGACGGGTGACCGAATCGAGCAGGATGACCACGTCGCGCTTGTGTTCGACCAGACGCTTGGCCTTTTCCAGCACCATCTCGGTGACCTGGACGTGACGCACCGCCGGTTCGTCGAAGGTGGACGAGATGACCTCGCCCTTGACCGAACGGGCCATGTCGGTGACTTCTTCCGGGCGCTCATCGATGAGCAGCACGATCAGATAGACTTCCGGGTGGTTGGCGGAAATGGCGTGGGCCATGTTCTGCAACATCACCGTCTTGCCGGTGCGCGGCGGCGCTACGATCAAAGCGCGCTGGCCCTTGCCGACCGGGGCGATCAGATCGATAACCCGGGTGGTCAGATCCTTCTTGGTCGGATCGTCCACTTCCAGGCGCAGCTTTTCGTTGGGATAAAGCGGCGTCAGATTGTCGAAATTGATGCGGTGTCGGACGTTTTCCGGCGGCTCGAAATTGATGGTGTTGACCTTCAAGAGGGCGAAATAACGTTCGCCGTCCTTGGGCGAGCGGATCTGGCCTTCCACCGTGTCGCCGGTGCGCAGGCCGAAACGGCGGACTTGGCTGGGGCTGACATAGATGTCGTCGGGACCGGGCAGATAATTGGCTTCCGGGCTGCGCAGGAAACCGAAACCGTCTTGCAGGACCTCAAGCACACCCTCGCCGTAGATGGGGGTGTCGTTATCGGCCAATTGCTTCAAAATGGCGAACATCATGTCCTGCTTGCGCAGGGTACTGGCGTTCTCGATCTGAAGTTCCTCGGCATAAGCCAGAAGTTCGGCCGGTGTTTTCTTCTTGAGTTCCGAAAGATGCATGGGGATGTCCGTATGAAGGATGTTCAGCACTGGCCACCAAAAGGCGGTCCTTCGAGGGGAATCTCGACGCGGATTAATCCGTCTGATTGAGTGCGAACATATTTTTGGGAAGCGGGCTTCGGGCGGCCCTTAAGGATGATGCCAGCTTTAGCCAAACAACCCGGTCCTGTCAAACGCCAAATTCTTGTGCGTTGGCGAAGGATCAGAAGGGTTTCACCACGACCAGAAGCACGATACCGATCATCAGCAAGGTCGGCACTTCATTGGCGATGCGATAAAACTTTTGCGGGCGCTTGTTGCGATCGGCGGCGAAGTCGTTTTTCCACCGCATCATGAAATGATGGCTGACCGTCATCAGGATGACCAGGGTGAACTTGGCGTGGAACCAGGCGTCCTGGAACAAACCACCGGTTATGGCCAGCCACAAGCCCAAACCCCAGGCGACGATAGCGGCGGGAGTCATGATCGCCTTCAACAACCGCCGTTCCATCACCTTGAACTTTTCCGAGGTCTCGGAACCGGGTTCCACTTCGCAGTGATAGACGAACAGACGGGGCAGATACAGCAGCCCGGCCATCCACGAAATCACCGCGATGACATGGACCGCCTTGATCCACAAATAGGCTTCACCGCTCATGCTTCCCCCTTGCATAGGCATTGACTGCCGCAGGCCTTACCACGGGCAGCGCCGGGATCGCCCACCAGATCGGCCAGACCCTTGATGAAATCCGGGTGCGAACTGACCGCCGCCGCGCGGAAATAGGCGGGGATACCCAGCTTTTCCGCCAGATGCCGGTATTCAATATCCAGTTCCACCAAGGTTTCCGAATGTTCGGAGACGAAGGCGACCGGGGCGACGATCACCGCCACCTTGTCGGCGGCAGCCCGGTGCAATTCATCCTCGGTGCTGGGACCGATCCATTTGGCCGGGCCAACCCGGCTTTGATAGCAGATGGCCCAATCCAGATCGGCGATACCCAGTTCCGCCACCACGGCGGCGGTGGTTTGCTCGACCTGACGCTGATAGGGATCACCCTTGTCGATGATGCTTTGCGGCAGACCATGGGCGGAAAACAGCAGGCGTGGTCTACCCTGCCCTACCGCTTGGTCCCATTCGACCCTGATCTTGGCGGCCATGGCCCTGATCAGACCGGGCTCGACCGGATAGCAGCAGACCGTGCGGGTTTCACCGAAGCTATTCGCGGCCAATTGATGCCACTGCTTCAGCGAAGACCCGGTGGTGGTGGTGGAAAATTGCGGATAAAGCGGCAGCAGGATCACCCGTTCCGCCCCCCATGCCTTGGCCTCTTGCAAAGCCTGATCGGCGAAGGGGTGCCAATAGCGCATGGCGATCAGTACCTTGAAATCATTGCCGAGCAATTTTTGCAAGGCGGCGGCCTGATCCTGGGTTTGTTCCAGCAGGGGCGATTTGCCGCCCAGATGCTGGTAAATCCCGCGCGCTATCGGTGCCCGCTTGGCCGAAATGTACTTGGCCAGCAGCCAACGGATCGGATTGGGGGCGCCGATGATCGCCTTGTCGTTGAACAGATTGAATAGAAACGGCTTTACCGCGTCCAGGCTGTCCGGTCCACCCAGGTTGAACAGGATGATGGCGGTTTTCATCCCTTGAAGGCTTTCACCCGTTGGGTCAGCCGCGCCACGTTTTCCGGCGGGGTCGGCGGAATGATGCCGTGGCCAAGGTTGAAAATGAACGGCCCCTTGCCCAAGGCGTTCAACACCCGGTCAATACCGGCATCCAAAGCATCGCCGCCGGCGACCAACAAGATGGGGTCCAGATTGCCCTGCACCGTGCATTTGGGCTGCAACACCCGCGCCGCCCAATCCAGCGGTACCGACGAATCCAGGCTGACGCCATCCACCTTGGTTTCGGTGACATAAGCTTCGTACAAAATGCCGGCACCGCGCGGAAAGCCGATCACCGGAATACCAGGACGTTCGCTGTGGATACGCTCGACCAGTCGGCGGGCCGGCTCGATCACCCATTTGCGGAACTCAGTTTCCGGCAGCGCCCCGGCCCAGGTGTCGAAAATCTGGATGGCTTCGGCCCCGGCATCGATCTGACGGATCAGATATTGGCCGGTGGCCTCGATCAGCAACTCCATCAGCCGGGCGAAAGTCTCGGGCTCGGCCCACATCAGCTTTTTCGCCTGGGAAAAATCCTTCGAGCCGCCGCCTTCGATCATGTAGGTGGCGACCGTCCACGGCGCCCCGGAAAAACCGATCAGCGCGGTGGTGGCGGGGATGGCCTTGGACAGGCCGGCGACGGTGGCATAGACCGGCGCCATGCGGTCGTGCAGGCCCGAGATGTCGAGACCATCCAGATCCCTTGCCGAGCGAATCGGCGTCAACACCGGTCCTTCGCCTTCCTTGAACGCTACACCTTGCCCCAACCCGTCGGGGACGACCAGGATGTCGGAAAACAGAATGGCGGCATCGAAGCCGTAGCGCCTGAGCGGCTGCAACGTGACTTCCACCGCCAGTTCCGGGTTGTAGCACAGATCGAGGAACGATCCGGCCTGGGTCCGGGTGGCCCGGTATTCCGGCAGGTATCGCCCGGCCTGACGCATCAGCCAAAAAGGCGGCGGGGTGATGGTTTCACCGGCGAGGGCACGCAAAAAGGGCTTGGTGGCGGTCACGGGCTTTGATCCTTGGGAGTGGCTGACCTGGGCAGAGTTCTACAAGTTTTGATTCTTAAGAGAAAGGTTGTTGAGGTTAGTTGGGCCTGTGGATATCGGGGATGCGAGTCTGTCCACAGATTTTGCACAGAACCATGCAGAGGCCGCCTGATTTTGGTCAGGCTTGTGGAAAAATCGGGTAAAACCGTGTCAACCCGTTGACATCGCAGGCAGTGGGAAAAGTCGGATAACGGGGAAAGCTGGTGCCGCAAAACGTAATTCACGGTATTGTCGCCGACGGTCCGGTTTTTGTCCCGGCGGGATGGAAGACGGGGCGGAAGCGGTATGGATGGGGGGCGAATCCACCCCCCTGTTGGTAAAGCTCGACTTATCCCCATCATTCAAACCAATTCACAGGGTGGCATGGAGTCTTTGCATCTTCATTTGGTCTCGGACGCTACCGGCGAAACCGTCACATCGGTGGTGCGTGCCTGCATGGTGCAGTTCGAAGGTATCAACGCCATTCAGCACAATTGGTGGCTGATCCGCTCGCAAGGGCAGGTGGAACGGGTGATCGCCGGCATCGAAAGCAATCCCGGCATCGTCTTGTGCACTTTGGTCGATGTGGCGGTGCGCGGCGTGCTGGAAGAAGCCTGCCGCCACATGCGGGTGCCGTTCATCCCGGTGCTTGACCCGGTGATGGGGGCGCTGGCCGGCTATTTCAACGCCGAAAGCCATGCCATGCCGGGCCGGCAATACCAGATGGACGCTGAATATTTCGCCCGCATCGATGCCATGCAATTCACCTTGGCCCATGACGACGGTCAGTTGATGGACGATGTGGAAGACGCTGACATCGTCGTCGTCGGCGTGTCGCGCACGTCGAAGACGCCGACCTGTATGTATCTTGCCAATCGCGGCTTCAAATGCGCCAATTACCCGCTGGTTCCCGGCGTGCCGCTGCCGCGCACCTTGGAAACCGCCCGCACACCCCTGGTGGTCGGCCTGACCAAGGATCCGAAAAGCCTGTCCGATATCCGTCGTGCCCGCCTGCGCTTCCTCAATCACGACGAGGAATCCGAATACGCCCAGTTCGAGAAGGTGCGTGACGAGGTGGCCAATGCCCGCAAGCTGTTCACCCGCCACGGCTGGCCGGTGGTGGACGTGACCCGCCGCTCGATCGAGGAGGCCTCGGCCTCCATCATGCAACTGCATGGTCAGCACAAGGCCAAGCAAGAGGGCAAGGCATGATCGTCCTGGCCTCGGGCTCGACCACCCGCCAGACCATGTTGCGGGCGGCGGGGGTGGGGTTTCGCGTGCTCGCCTTGCCGGTGGACGAGGACGGAATCAAGCAGGCGTTGCGCCAGGAAACCGACCGACCGGCGCGGGTCGCCGAAACCCTGGCGGAAATGAAGGCGGTACGGGTCTCGGCCAGATGTCCGGGCGAGATCGTCATCGGTGCCGACCAGATGCTCGATTGCGACGGAATGTGGTTCGACAAGCCGACGGATCGGGTCGCCGCTGGCGATCAGTTGCGGCTGTTGCGCGGCAAGACCCATCGTCTGACCTCCAGCGTCGTCGCCCTGCGCGATGGCCAAAGGCTGTGGCACCACACCGACGAGGCACGGCTGACCATGCGGGCCTTCTCCGATACTTTTCTCGACGATTACCTGGATAAGGCCGGCGACGGGGTTTTGTCCTCGGTCGGGGCCTATCAGTTGGAAGGTCTGGGGGCGCAATTGTTCATGGCGGTGGAAGGCGACCATTTCACCATTCTCGGCCTGCCTTTGCTGCCGCTTTTGGATTTCTTGCGCGAAAATGGGGAACTTACACCATGATCCTGTCGGGCAAGGCCAGGCTGGCCGGGGTTCTGGGCTGGCCGGTGGGACATTCACGCTCGCCCCGCCTGCATGGCTATTGGCTGGACCGTTTGGGCATCGACGGCGCCTATGTGCCGCTGCCGGTCCGGCCCGAAGATTTTGCCAGCGTGTTCCGCGCGTTGCCGAAAATGGGATTCGCCGGGGCCAACGTCACCGTGCCGCATAAGGAACAAGCCCTGATCCTGGCCGACGAGGTCGAGCCGCTGGCCAAGCGCATCGGTGCCGTCAACACCTTGGTGGTGCGTGAGGATGGCTCGATCCTGGGGCTCAACACCGATGCTTTCGGTTTCATGCAGAATTTGCTGGAAACCCATCCGGCTTCCCTTGGCACTCTCAACCGCCCGGCGGTGGTGTTGGGCGCCGGCGGCGCGGCCCGCGCCGTAATCGCCGCCCTGGTCGATGCCGGCGTGCCGGAAATCCGGCTGGTCAACCGCAGCCTTGAGCGGGCGGAAAAGCTGGCGGCCGATATCGGCGGCCCGATCAGGGTGCAGCAATGGGACCGGCTGGATCTGGCCGGGGCCGGCCTGCTGGTCAACACCACCAGCCTGGGCATGAGCGGTCAGCCGCCCTTGGACATCGATCTGTCCGCCCTGCCGCAAGACGCTGTGGTCAACGATATCGTTTATGTGCCGCTCTTGACCGATTTGCTGTTGCGGGCGCAGGCGCGTGGCAATCCGGTGGTCGACGGCCTGGGTATGCTGCTGTGGCAGGCGGTACGCGGCTTCAGCCTGTGGTTCGGCCAGCAGCCGGAGGTGACGGCGGACCTGCGCGATTTCGTGTTGAAGTCATGAAAATCCTGGGACTGACCGGTTCCATCGGCATGGGCAAGAGCACCGCCGCCACCATGCTGCGGCGGCTGGGTATTCCGGTACATGACGCCGATGCCGCCGTGCATCGGCTGATGGGACCGGGTGGAAAGGCGGTGCCGGCCATCAAGGCGGCTTTTCCCGGCGTGGTCATCGACGGTGCGGTCAGTCGCCCGCTGTTGGGGCAATTGGTGTTCGGCGATAAAGTGGCGCTGAAACGGCTGGAGGCCATCCTGCATCCGCTGGTTCGGGCCGAGGAAGCCGCCTTTCTGCGCCGGCAAGCGCGGGCGCGTTTTCCGCTGGTGGTGTTGGATATCCCGCTGTTGTTCGAGACCGGCGGCGACAGACGGTGCGACCGGGTGGCGGTGGTGACCTGCCCGGCCTTTTTACAGGCCGAGCGGGTGCTGGCCCGACCGGGCATGACGGCCCAGCGTCTGGCCGCCATCCGCGCCCAGCAGATGCCTGACGGGCTCAAACGCCGGTACGGTGATTTCCTCATCCGCTCGGGCGCGGGCAAGGGCCCGGCCTTGCGCGCGCTGCGCCGGGCCGTCACCCTGGTGTTGGCTCAATCCGGGCGCGGCGCTTGGCCGCCCCGCCCCTGCCCAAGGTTCGACCATGCGTGAAATTGTGCTTGATACGGAAACCACCGGCTTCGATCCGCTGACCGGCCATCGCATCGTCGAAATCGGCTGTGTCGAGCTGTTCAACCACTTGCCCACCGGCAAGGTCTATCACCAATACGTCAACCCCGAGCGCGACATGCCGGAAGAGGCGTTCAAGGTGCACGGCCTGTCCGAGCAATTCCTGTCGGACAAGCCGGTCTTCGCTGAAATCGTCGCCGATTTCATGGACTTCATCGGCGACGCCATCCTGGTGATTCATAACGCTGAATTCGACATGCGTTTCATCAATGCCGAGCTGTCGCGGCTGGGTTTCCAACCTTTACCCATGAGCCGCTCCATCGATACCGTGGCCATGGCGCGCAAGAAGTTCCCTGGTGCTCAGGCCAATCTCGACGCCCTGTGCCGTCGCTTTGAAATCGACAACACCCACCGTTCCTTCCACGGCGCGCTGTTGGATTCGGAATTGCTGGCCGAGGTCTATCTGCAACTGATCGGCGGACGCCAGCCCGGTTTGGAACTGGGACTTCTGGGCGGCAACGGCAAGGGCGGCGGCGGTCCGGTGCTGGAACGGGTCAAGCGCGAACCGCGTCCGCACGCGGCCCTGCCGGAGGAACTGGAGGCGCATGCGGCCTTTGTCGGCAAACTGAAGAAAGCCCTCTGGCTGCGCGAGCCGGAGTAAAGCGGGCTTCCGCCCCCAATTTATTCCTCGACGACAGTGCTGGGCGGCAATATCCGAATGGTGGTGATCTGATTACGCTGCCGGCGCACCACCTCGAAGCGGAAGCCGTAAAAGCGGAACACCTGTCCCACATTAGGGATTTGCCGGCTTTCATGCAGCAGCAGGCCGGCGATGGTGGTGGCTTGGTCGTCGGGCAGGCGCCACTCGAACTGGCGATTGAGATCGCGGATGGTGACGCTGCCGTCGACCACGAACGAGCCGTCGGTCTGCGGGCGGACGCCGGCGACGGTGACGTCGTGTTCGTCGGCGATGTCGCCGACGATTTCCTCCAGGATGTCTTCCAAGGTCACCACCCCCATCAGGGCGCCGTATTCATCCACCACCAGGGCGAAATGCTCACGTCGGGCGCGGAAGGCCTGAAGCTGCTCCAACAATGTGGTGGAATCGGGGATGAACCAGGGATCGGCGGCCAGCTCGGCCACGTCCAGACTATCCAACTCGCCGCCCAAGGCGCGCACCGCCCGCAGCACATCCTTGGCGTGGACGACGCCGATGATGTTGTCGGCATCATTGCGCCACAAGGGGATGCGGGTGAACGGGCTGCCCAGAATCTGATCGACGATTTCAGCCGGCGGCAGGTCAGCGTCGATGGTGATGGTGGATTTGCGGTGGGTCATCACCTCGCCCACTTCCACGTCGCCCAGTTCCAGGATGGACCGCAGCATGCGGCGTTCCTCCTGCACTTCGTCCTGGCTGGTATGCACCTCGATGGCGCCGCGCAATTCCATCATGGCGGTTTCGATGGAAACGTCGGTCGCGTATTTGGCCCCGAACAGGCGGAAGAACAGGCGCGCCACCACCTCGATGGCCTTGACCAGCGGCCCCAAAAGTTCAGTCACCACGGTGACCGGACCGGACACGAACAGCGCCACTTTGTTGACGTTGTAGATGGCATAGGTCTTGGGCAACACCTCGCCGAACATGACCACGATCACAGTCATGCCGATGGTGGCATAGGCGATGCCGGCATCGCCGAACAGCGCCACCATCGCTCCCGTCGCCAGTGACGAGGCCAGGATGTTGACCATGTTGTTGCCCAGAAGCAGGGCGCCGATCAGGCGGTCGCGGGTGGCGATCAGGCGGTTGACCCGCTTGGCCCGGTGGCTGCCGTCTTGTTCCAATTGGTGCATGGCCGGGCGCGACACGGCGGTCAGCGCCGTTTCCGACCCTGAAAAGAATGCCGAGGCGATCAGCAGGACGAAGATCACCAGCAAGGTCAGGGTCAACTCGTCCATGGTGTCAGGCTCCGATGAACTCGGCCAACATGTCGTGCACCGCCTGTTGCGGTACCTCGGGGGTCAGGAAGCTTTTGCCGATGCCGCGGGCGAGGACGAAGGTGATCTTGCCGTCCTTGACCTTTTTGTCGCCGGCCATGTGGTGGACCAGTCTTTCCACGTTCCAATGACGTTGCTTGGACAAGCGGGTGGGCATGCCCATGGCCGCCAGATGACCTTCCAGGCGGTCGGCATCGGCGACGGGGGCCAAGCCCATGCGCGCCGACAGCCGGAAGGCCATGATCATGCCCAAGGCCACCGCCTCGCCGTGCAGGATCTCGTCGCCGTAACCGGTTTCCGCTTCCAGCGCGTGACCGAAGGTGTGACCTAGGTTCAACAATGCACGGATGCCGCCCTCGCGTTCATCGGCGGCGACGATGCGGGCCTTGGCCCGGCAGGAAATGGCCACGGCGTAGCGGCGGGCGGCGACGTCGCCGTCGATGACCTTATCGCCATTGGCTTCCAACCAAGTGAAGAAATCGGCATCGTCGATGCAACCGTATTTGACCACCTCGGCATAGCCGGCCAGCACCTGACGGCGCGGCAGAGTGTCGAGGACGGAAATATCGGCCAGTACCAGACGCGGTTGGTGGAAGGCGCCCACCAGATTCTTGCCCTTCTTGGTGTTGATGCCGGTCTTGCCACCCACCGATGAATCCACCTGGGCCAGAAGCGTGGTGGGGATTTGGACGAAATCGACGCCGCGCTGCAAGATGGCGGCGGCGAAACCGGTGAGATCGCCGACGACGCCGCCGCCCAAGGCGATGATCATGGTGGAGCGTTCGCAGCGCGCGTCCAGCATGGACTCTACCAAGGCTTCCAGATGGGCGAAATCCTTGCTGTGTTCGCCGTGGGTGATCTGGGTGTGGTCGTGAGCGATGCCGGCCTTGTCGAGCGAGGCCAGCACCCGATCCAGATAGACCGGGCCGACTTGATCATCGGTGACGACGAAGGCGCGTTTGCCGCGCATCACCGGGGCCATCAGCGCTCCGGTCTGGTCCAGCAGGCCGGAGCCGATCAGGATATCGTATCCGCGGTCGCCCAATTCCATGTGCAGGCGGTCGATGCTCATAGGCGGTTCTCCAGTTCCTGGCAAATCTTGGCGACGGTGACTTCCGGCGGTTCGTCAGTGGAATCGACGATGATATCGGCCTCGGCATAGATGGGATAGCGCGCCTCCATCAGCCGCGACAGAATTTCGCGCGGGTCGCCGGTCTTCAGCAGCGGGCGGTGGTCGCGTCCCGAGGTGCGCTTGACCAGCAGGTCCAGATCGGCCCTGATCCACACCGACAGTGCCGATTGCTTGATACGGTCGCGCGTCTCCGGGTCGATGAAGGCGCCGCCGCCGGTGGCCAGGATACACGGGGTGCCTTCCATCAGCCGGGCGATGACCTTGCGTTCGCCATCGCGAAAGGCGGCTTCGCCGTGTTTGGCGAAATAATCACTGATGGAGCAGCCGGCGGCGGTCTCGAATTCGACGTCGGAATCGATGAAGGACAAACCCAGCCGCGCCGCCAGTCGGCGCCCGACACAGGACTTTCCCGCCCCCATCAGCCCGACCAGAACGACGGTACGGTCAAGATGCGACCCCAGCCGAGATTGATCCGCGGGGGCGACGCCGATACACTGCCCCTGTTTCGCCATGGTCGACCCCTATTTTGCGTTCATGCACGCCGAAGAACGGGAAGCCCAAGGGTGAGCCGCCCCATTTTGTCCGTTGATGACTTTTATCCGCCCCGAAACGGGCCTGTCCAGAATTCAAACGCAAGGTTGTTCGCGTCCCATGGGAAAGATTGCCGGTATTTTGCTTGTTACGGTGCTGCTGGTCCTGGTGGGCGGCGGCATCTTCCTGGCCACGTTCGATTTGCCAGCGCCCAAGGCGCGGGTGGAAAAGGTGATTAATGATGACCGCCTGCCGAAATAAGCTGGGCCTGGCCCTGGCGGTTCTTTCCCTGGTCGCCTCCCCCGCTCTGGCGCAGCAGCCCATGCCGTTGACCCAGCCCTTCGACCCGGAAACCATGGAACGGGCCGATCCGCCGTCTTACGAGAATGTCGGGCGGATCGGCACCGATACGCTGAAGGCGCCCAACCCGGAAGCCGCCGGCACCATGGACGTGCTGCAAGGCGGCTTCTCCGCCACCATGTGGAACGGCACCAGTATCGAGGTGGCCCGTACCCTGATCCCGCGTCTGCCCGGTGCCAATGCTTCGCCCACCGTGCGCTCGCTCGAACGGCGTCTGCTGCTGACGGCGGCGATTCCGCCCGACGGCACCAAGCCCGACACCAAGCCGTCCTTGGTGGAATTGCGGGCTGAACGCCTGTTGGCCCTGGGCGACCTGGAAGGCGTCGCCGGTCTGTCCAGCGTGGCGCCTGCCTCGGTGGAAGGGGCCATCGCCACCAAGGTCCAGCGCGACGCCCATCTACTGGCCGGTCGCACGCAAGAGGCCTGCGCCCGCGTCCAACCCGGTTCCGACCCGGAAAACGCCCGGCTGCTGACCTTTTGCCATCTGGTCAGCGGTCGCACCTTGGAAGGCAATCTGGCCCTGGACCTGCTGCGGGAACGTAAAGCCGCCGATAGCGGTTTCATCGCCGCCGCCGAGATTCTGGCCGGCCTGCCCCCCGTTCCCAACGCCAAGATCGAGGTGACGGAGCTTTCGCCCCTGCATGTGGCGTTGTTCAAGGCGGCCAAGATGGCCCTGCCGGAGCAGGCGGTGGCCAACGCTCCGGTCACCGTTGCCAGCGCCATCGCCGGCAATCCCGCTACCCCCATGACCCAGCGCGTCGCCGCCGCCGAACGGGCCGAGGCGGTGGGGCTGATGAGCGCCGACGATCTGCGCAAGCTGTATCTGGAACTGACTTTCGCCCCCGACGAGATGGCCTCGCCCATGGATCGTGCCGCCACGACCGGCCACGGTCGGGCGCTGCTGTTCCGCGCCGCCTTCGATCAGCCCGATCCGCTGTTAAAGGCCCGCTTTGCCGCTCGCGCCATCGAACTGGCGGTGGCCCGCAACCGGGTCGCCGGCACCGCCCGGGTGTTCGAGGCGATCATCGCCGCCATCCGTCCCGATGCCCTGCTGTCGCGGGAAGCGCCGTTCTTCGCCCGTGCCTTCTATGCCCTGGGCCGGGCGGAGGCGGCGGCCAAGTGGCTGGATATCGCCAAGGCCGATGCCAGTGTGGTGCGCGAGGCGGAAAAGCTGTGGCCCTTGACCGCTCTGACCGAAGACCCCGGTAAGGTGGTATCGTTGGCCGGTCTGGCCGGCTGGCGTGCCTCGCTCGCCGGTCTGGCTCCGGATGTTGTCGCCCGGCGCAACGCCGTGGTGCTGGGGGTTTTGGCTGGACTGGGGGCCAAGGTGCCCGATAGCGCTTGGCTCGAGGTGCTGAGCCTGCCTGCCGGCGGCCCCAATCCCGGCCTGTTCGCGCTGATGCAGGGGGCTGCCCTGGATGCGCGGCTGGGCGGCACGCTGCTGGCCGGTCTGTCCACCATGGGCGACGTGCCGCTGGATCGGGTCGATCCCATGACCCTGTCCGAGGTGATCAGCGCCCTGGCGGTGGTCGGCTTGGCCGAGGATGCCCGGCAATTGGCCCTGGAGGCGCTTTTGGCCAATGGCATCTGAACGGCACAAGGAAGCCTTTCTCGAAATGATGGCGGTGGAGCGTGCCGCCGCCATCAATACCCTGGATGCCTATCGCCGCGATCTCGACGATCTCGACAATTACTTGACCAAGCGGGGGGGGTCGCCGCTTTCCGCCCGGCCCGCCGATCTGGCCGGCTATATGCGGGCTTTGGCCGATGCCGGTATGGCCACCCGCACCCAGGCCCGCCGTCTATCCTGTCTGCGTCAGTTCTACGGCTTCGTCTTCGCCGAGGGCTGGCGCGCCGACGATCCGACCTCGCGCCTGGACGCGCCGCGTTTGGGCCGATCCTTGCCCAAATATCTGTCGGAAAAACAAGTGGGCGACCTGCTGGATGCCGCCCGTGCCCTGGAATCGCCCCAGGGCGAAATGATGACTGCGCTGCTCGAGCTTTTATACGCCACCGGCCTGCGGGTGTCGGAACTGGTCGGCCTGCCCTATTCCGCCGTCGCCCGTGACCCCGCCTTGCTGGTGGTGCGCGGCAAGGGCGACAAGGAACGCATGGTGCCGCTGTCCGATCCGGCCCGTGCCGCCTTGCGCGTGTGGCTGCCGCTGCGTCAGGATTTGCTGGGCAAGAAAAAGACTTCGCGCTGGCTGTTTCCCGGTTCCGGCAAAACCGGCCATCTGACCCGCGCCGGTTTCGCCCGCGCCCTGCTGCGGGTGGGGATGAAGGCCGGCATCGATCCGCGCCGGCTGTCGCCGCACGTGCTGCGCCATGCCTTCGCCACCCATCTTCTCGCCCATGGCGCCGATTTAAGGGTGGTGCAGGAATTGCTGGGCCATGCCGATATCGCCACCACCGAAATCTATACCCATGTGCTGGAAGAGCCGAAAGTCCGGCTGGTCAACCAGCACCATCCCCTGGCGGCGTTGCTGAAACCGAAATCGTGATTATGCTATAAGCCGCCAAACCACCCTGTTTCGGAACCACTTCACCATGATCCTCTATACCTTGCGCTGCGCCCACGACCACCACTTCGAACACTGGTTCGACAATTCCGGCGATTTCGACGCCAAGAAGGCGGCGGGCCAGTTGGTCTGCCCGGAATGCGGTGACACCAAGGTGGGAAAAGCCATCATGGCCCCCAATGTGGGCAAGTCCGCCGCCGCCGCGCCAGCGCCCGCCTGTACCCCCATGGGCTGCGGCGGCTGCCAGTTCGCCGGGCAACACTGACCGCTCTGCGGTCAGTGATTTGTCAGTGACGTGCCCGGAGCGGGCCGTCTCAGGCGCCGCCGGGCTTATATTATAAGGGTTCGCCCCGCATCATACGGGGCAGATCGCCGACCACGCCCATGGCGTGCTTCATGAAAAAGCGCTTGGCCCCCGGCATGGCTTGCACCGCCGCCAGTCCCAGGTCGCGGGCCAGTTTCAGCGGGCCGATGTCGTTGGAGAACAGCCGCACCATCACATCGGTCAGCCCCAGCATCAGCATGTTGTCGAAGCGGCGCCAGCGCTGATAACGGGCCAGCACGTCGGGGCCGCCCACATCCAGGCCCAGGCGGCGGGCATCCATGATCACCTCGGCCAGGGCGGCGACGTCGCGGATGCCCATGTTCATGCCTTGTCCGGCCACCGGATGCATGCCGTGGGCGGCGTCGCCGATCAGCACCAGCCGATGGTCGATGGCGCGGTCGGCCAGTTGCAGGGTCAGCGGATAATGGAAACGTGGCCCGGCCAGGGTGACCGGACCAAGGAAATCGCCGAAGCGGGTGTTGAGTTCCGCCAAAAAGTCTTCATCGCTTTGCCCGACGATGGCATCGGCCAGATGCAACCGCTCGGTCCAGACGATGGAGGAGCGATTGCCGGTCATGGGCAGGATGGCGAAGGGGCCGGACGGTAAAAAGCGTTCATGGGCGATGCCCTGATGCGGCTTTTCATGGGTCACGGTAGTGACGATGCCCGACTGGCCGTAGCCGAAGCGCTGCACGCCGATACCGGCCAAGCGGCGGATGGTCGAGCCGCGCCCATCGGCGCCCACCACCAAGCCAGCGCGGATGGTGCGGCCATCGGCCAAGGTGGCGGTGACACCGTCGGCATCGCGATCGATGGCGGCGACGCGAGCCGGAGCCAGCACCTGGGCGCCGGGCAATTGGCCCAGGCGCTGATGGATGGCCCGGCGGATGGTGGTGTTTTCGACGATCCAGCCGAAGGGCTCGTCGCCGATGGCGTCGTGGTCGTAATGCAGGAACAACGGCGAGGCGCCGTCGGTGACCCGGATTTGCAGGATCGGTCCGGCTTCATCCGCTAGCAGCGGCCACACCCCGGCGCCGTCGAACACCCGCTTGGCCGATAGCGCAATGGCGATGGAGCGGCCATCGGTACCGGGTCGGGCCAGATCGACGGGATCGGCGGCTTCGACCAAGGCGACGGCAAAACCGGCCTGGGCCAGGGCGCAGGCGGTCAGGCCGCCGACCGGACCACCGCCGACGATGAGGACGTCGGCCTGAAGGGATGGCGGAGAAGATGCGATCATGGACATATCCATGATGTGCCATCGCTGCCGCCAAAGCGCAAGTCCCGCAGCCGCAAGCGCATGAATCGGGCAGGGGGCAGGGGATGTGGCTATATTTTGAGCATAAATCCAGATCAGCCGGTTTGAGGATCGGCCTAAAGATGGCGCAATCAGTGGATTCCTGATTCCGGCACGGCTCTTGAAAGGGGAACATCACGTAGGGATGCGGCACACGCGCCCCAATGACCCATCAACCGGCGGGATGACATGAGCCCCGCCCTAGTATTTAGGGGACCACGAGATGAAGCTGATCATGGCCATCATCAAGCCCTTCAAGCTGGACGAGGTGCGTGAAGCCCTCACCCCGTTGGGAGTCCAGGGTCTGACCGTGAGCGAGGTCAAGGGCTTCGGCCGGCAGAAGGGCCAGACCGAAATCTACCGCGGCGCCGAGTACGTGGTGAATTTCCTGCCCAAGGTGAAGATCGAAGTGGCCGTCAACGACGAGATCGTCGATCGCGTCATCGAGGCGATCCAGACCGCCGCCCGCACCGGCAAGATCGGTGACGGCAAGGTTTTCGTCATGGATATCAGCCAAGCCTATCGTATCCGCACCGGCGAGGCCAATTCGGAAGCGCTGTAATCGATATCTGCCCATGTTTTGTACAGAGGTGGACCTGCGCGCTTAAGAATTAGTCACCCATACTGTCCCATTCACAGGAGAAGGCGGCGGAAGCATTGATTGGAAAGGCTGGCACGGTTCTTGTTAAGTCCGTGGTCAGCGCCGGCACAGCCTCAGGGGAAGCCGGCACCCCAATCACTGCAGAGCCGTTTCGGGGGTATCCCATGAACCAAGGTTTGAAAAAGGTAATGGCCAGCGCCGGAATGGCGTTTGCCTCGATGTTTGTGGCCGGCGCGGCGCTGGCCGAGGAAGCGGCGGCTGCCGCCGCTCCGGTTCCGGTGTTGGATTCGGGCAGCACCGCCTGGATGCTGACCTCGACGGTGCTGGTGCTGATGATGACCATCCCCGGCCTCGCGCTGTTCTACGGCGGCATGGTGCGCAAGAAGAACATCCTGGCGACCATGATGCAGAGCTTCGCCATCACCGCCTTGGTGTCGGTGCTGTGGGTTCTGGTCGGTTACAGCCTGGCTTTCGCCGAAGGCACCCCCTATGTGGGCGGCCTGGGCAAGGCTTTGCTGGCCGGGGTCGAGGTCGCTTCGCTGACCGGCGTCATCCCGGAAACCGTGTTCATCGTCTTCCAGATGACCTTCGCCATCATCACCCCGGCGCTGATCACCGGCGCCTTCGCCGACCGCATGAAGTTCTCGTCCATGCTGGTGTTCATGGGCCTGTGGGTTCTGGTGGTTTATGCCCCGGTGTGCCATTGGGTCTGGGGCGGTGGTTTCCTGGGCAAGGACGGCGTGCTTGATTATGCCGGCGGCACCGTGGTCCACATCAATGCCGGCATCGCCGGTCTGGTGGCGGCCGTGGTTCTGGGCCCGCGCAAGGGCTTCGGCACCGACAACCTGGCTCCGGCCAATCTGTCGCTGGCCATCATCGGCGCCTCGCTGCTGTGGGTGGGTTGGTTCGGCTTCAACGCCGGTTCCGCCGCCGCCGCCGACGGCCGTGCCGGCATGGCCATGCTGGTGACCCAGGTCGCCGCCGCCGCCGCCACCTTGGGCTGGATCTTCGCCGAATGGATTCTGCGCAAGAAGCCGTCCGTTCTGGGCGCCATCTCGGGCGCGGTGGCCGGTCTGGTCGCCATCACCCCGGCGTCCGGCTTCGTCGGTGTCGGTGGGGCCTTGATCATCGGCGCCGTCGCCGGCGTGGTCTGCTTCTGGGGCGCCACCGGCCTCAAGCATGCGCTGAAGTATGACGACAGCCTGGACGCCTTCGGCGTGCACGGCATCGGCGGCATCGTCGGCGCCATCCTGACCGGCGTCTTCGCCGTCGAAGCCATCGGCGGTACCCCCGGCCTGCTGGAAGGCAATGCAGGTCAGGTGCTGACCCAGCTCTACGGCATCGTCGCCACCATCGTCTGGTCGGCGGTCGCTTCCTTCATCCTGTTGAAGGTGATCGATCTGGTCATCGGCCTGCGCGTCACCCCCGACGAGGAACGCGAAGGTCTCGACCTGTCGCTGCACGGCGAATCGATCCACTAAAACCGGATCCTGTTTGCGGCAAGGAGGGGCGCGGCGCAAGCCGCGCCCCTTCTGTTTATCGGCGGCTATTTCCCCATGGGCGCGGGCGTCGGAATCGGTTAGAACAAAGCCCATGTTCAATGCACAGCTCGACCAACTCACCGATTATCCGTTCCAGCGGTTGACCGATCTGCTGGGCGGTGCCGCCACACCCGATTCGCTGGTCATGTCCATCGGCGAACCGCAACATCCGCCGCCGCCCATGCTGGCGCGGGTGCTGGCCGAACAGGCCGGATCGTGGGGCAAGTATCCACCCGCCAACGGCAGTCCGGATTTTCGCCGCGCCGTCGCCGATTGGCTGACCGAGCGCTTTCAACTGCCCGCCGGCATGATCGATGCCGACCGCGCCATCCTGCCGGTGGCCGGCACGCGCGAGGCGCTTTATCTGATCGCCCAGACGGTGATCACGCCCGGCCAGGATCGGCCCTTGGTGCTGCTGCCCAATCCGTTCTATCAGGTCTATGTGGGGGCGGCGGTGATGGCCGGGGCCGAGCCCTATTTCGTCGCCGGCGCCCACGGCCCGGCCTCGCAGCCCGATTACACCACCTTGCCCGACGACGTGCTGGCCCGGGTCAAGCTGGCTTATCTGTGCAGCCCGGCCAATCCGCAAGGTTCGGTCGCCAGCCTGGACATGCTGAAACGCCATATAGAACTGGCCCGGCGCTGGAATTTCATCCTGGCTGTGGACGAATGCTATTCGGAAATCTGGGATGCCGAGGAACCGGCGGGGGCGCTTTCCGCCTGCGCCCGATTGGACGGGTCCATGGACAACGTCATGGTCTTCCATTCCTTGTCCAAACGCTCCAGCGTGCCGGGGTTGCGCTCGGGTTTCGTCGCCGGCGACACTCGGCTGATGGCCGCTTTCGCCCGCTTGCGCTCCTATGGCGGGGCGGCGACGCCCCTGCCTATCCTGGCGGCGGCGGCGGCATTGTGGCGCGACGAGGACCATGTGCGCGAAAACCGCGATCTCTATCGGGCCAAGCTCGACATGGCCGAACGCATCTTCGCCGGACGCTTCGGTTTCGTCCGTCCGGCAGGGGGGTTCTTCCTGTGGCTGGATGTGGGCGACGGCGAACAGGCGGCGCTGAAATTGTGGCAACAGGCGAAAATCCGGGTGCTGCCCGGCAAGTATCTGTCACGTGGGGATGTGGGGGATCGTTTCATCCGCGTGGCTTTGGTCCATGATCTGGCAATTACGGAACGGGCACTGACGCTGATGGCGCAGACGCTTTAGGGGGAGCAATGGCCGCGGCCAAAAAAGGGGCACCGAAAAGCAGCTTTCTGCCCAAGGGTACCGTGCCGGCCATGCGCCGGCTGGTGGCCCGTCTGGGGGGCTTGGCGCTGACCGTGCTGGCCATTCTGGCCGGTACTGCCCTGATGACCGCCGATCCGCGCGATCCATCCTTCAACACCGCCGTCGACGGTCCGGTCACCAATGCCCTGGGGCCGTTGGGGGCCACCTTGGCCGATCTGCTGGATCAGGTGTTCGGCCTGGGCGGCTGGCTGGTGGTGTTGATTCCCGCCGCCTGGGGCATGCGGGTGCTGGTTCGGGCCCAGGCGCCAAGGCTGTGGGGACTGCGCATCGCCTTGTTGCCGCTGGTGGTGGTGGTGTGGGCGGTGGCTCTGGCCGCCCTGCCGTTGCCGCATCTGTCCGGTGTTGCCGTCGGGCCGGGCGGCGCCTTGGGCAAGGTGATCGTCGCCGCCTTCGTCGCCCCCCATGTTCCGCCGCATATGCTGTGGGCGGTGGGCAGTGCCTGTTTGGGCGTGGCTTTTTTCGCCAGTATCTTCGCTTTGGGCCTGTCGCCCGCCGATTGGGCCGGGCTGGGTTTGGCCGGCAAGAAGTCGTTGCGGGCGGCGGCTTCGTTGCGCCCCAATCCGGATTCGGCCCGGCGCGAACCGGCGGTGATGGTGACCAGCCGCTCGCCCCTGGCCCGGCGGACAATGGTCGAGGACGATGAGGATGAGGATGAAGACGGTGACGCCTTCATCCCCGCTCCCGCCGACGACGATGATAACGATGCGCTGGAGCGCATGCCCCAGCATGGCGCCCTGGTCCAGCCCAAGCGTCCGCCACCGGCGGCGGGCAAGCGGGAAAAGGCGGCGCGTCAGGGCATGCTGGATTTGGGCGGGCCGGTGGGGCCGGGATATGAAGTACCGCCCTTGACCCTGCTGTCCCCGACGCCGGAGCAGAACCGTACCCATCTGTCTCAGGATTCCCTGGCGCAGAATGCCAAGATGCTGGAAAGCGTGCTCGAGGATTTCGGCGTCAACGGCAAGGTGGTCAAGGTCCGTCCCGGTCCGGTGGTGACGCTGTATGAATTGGAGCCGGCGCCGGGCACCAAGACCAGCCGGGTCATCGGTCTGGCCGACGACATCGCACGATCCATGAGCGCGCTGTCCGTGCGCATCGCCACCATTCCCGGTCGTTCGGTCATCGGCATCGAGCTGCCCAATTCGCGGCGTGAAGTGGTTTATTTGCGCGAGTTGCTGGCCGCCCAGCAATTCGAGAAGGCTGGGGCCAAGCTGACCCTGGTCCTGGGCAAGGATATCAGCGGCAGCCCGGTCATGGTCGACCTCGCCCGCATGCCGCATCTTTTGATCGCCGGCACCACCGGTTCGGGCAAGTCGGTGGCGGTCAACACCATGATCCTGTCGCTTTTGTACCGGCTGACGCCGGAAGAATGCCGCCTGATCATGATCGATCCCAAGATGCTGGAATTGTCGGTCTATGACGGCATCCCCCATCTGCTGGCCCCGGTGGTGACCGAGCCGGGCAAGGCGGTGGTGGCGCTGAAATGGGCCGTACGCGAGATGGAAGACCGCTATCGCGCCATGAGCCAATTGGGCGTGCGCAATATCGCCGGCTATAACCAGCGGCTGGCCGAAGCGCGCGACCGCGGCGAACAATTGACCCGCACGGTGCAGACCGGTTTCGACGCCGATACCGGCAAGCCCATCTATGAAGAACAATTACTCGAGCTCAGGGCGCTGCCTTTCATCGTCGTCATCGTCGATGAAATGGCCGATCTGATGCTGGTGGCCGGCAAGGACATCGAGGCGGCGGTGCAGCGTCTGGCGCAGATGGCCCGCGCCGCCGGTATCCATCTGATCATGGCGACGCAACGCCCGTCGGTGGATGTGATCACCGGCACCATCAAGGCCAATTTCCCCACCCGCATCTCCTTCCAGGTCACCAGCAAGATCGATTCGCGCACCATCCTGGGCGAGCAGGGGGCGGAACAATTGCTGGGTCAGGGCGACATGTTGTACATGGCCGCTGGTGGGCGCATCACCCGTGTCCACGGGCCCTTCGTCTCGGATCAGGAAGTGGAACAGGTGGTCGATCATCTGCGGGCCCAGGGTGAGCCGTCCTATATCGAGGCGGTGACCGAGGAAGAAGATGGCGAGTTCGGCGGTGGTCCAGGTGGTTCCGGCGGTGGTTCCGGCGACGATCTGTACGATCAGGCGGTGGCCTTGGTGGCGCGTGAGGGCAAGGCCTCGACCTCGTTCGTGCAGCGCCATCTGCAAATCGGTTATAACCGCGCCGCCCGTCTGATCGAGCGGATGGAGACCGAAGGCGTGGTCGGCAAGCCCAATCACGTGGGCAAGCGCGAGATTTTGGTGCGCCAGACCCGCGATGATTTCTAAAATTCGCCATGATCGGGGATTAAGCCATCCCCATCTGGTCAAGGAGTAGCCCCCCGTGTTGTTCAATCGCCGCTTTCTGCTGACCCTGCTGACCCTGCTGGCGCTGTTGCCTCTGGCCCTGCCGGCCCAGGCCGCCGGCCCGCGCAAGCCGCTGACCGATCAGGACAAGGCTGATGTCGTCCGGGCCGAGGCCTATATGAACGGCATCACCACCTTGAAGGCGCGGTTCCAGCAATTCGCCCCCAATGGCAATGTATCGGAAGGCACCGCCTATTTCTGGCGTCCGGGGCGCATGCGTTTGCAGTACGACCCGCCGTCGCCGATCCTGGTGGTGGCCGATGGCGATTTTCTCATCGTCCATGACCAGGAACTGGGTGAACCCAGCTATATCCCGTTGGGATCGACCCCGGCAGGCGTGCTGGTGCGTGAAAATGTGCAGTTGAACGGTAAGGATCTGGCGGTGTCACGGGTGACACGGGCGCCGGGTGTGTTGAACATTTCGGTGGTGGAAAGTGATGATCCGGCCCAGGGCGAGATCACCTTGGTGTTCACCGAACAGCCTTTTGCCCTCAGGCAATGGCGGGTTTTGGACGCGCAAGGCAGCATCACCACCGTCTCTTTGTACGAGACTCAAAGCGGTATGACCCTGGATCGCAAGCTGTTCCAATTCAGCGATCCCAAGTTCACCAAACCCAAGCTGAACGACGGCTGATTTCCAGCCATGACTATGGCGCATGACAGATATGCGCCATAATCCATACTGACTGTCCCACCGGCCTCCCATTTCAGGAAGAGAGCAGCACGGACCGCAACGGTCCTGCTCGGTGGGGCCGGTTTCCCCTGCTTGCCCCACACGGTCGCTCCGCACACGGAGCGGTTACCGGACGCCCGGCCTTCCCCCCTGGCCGGGCGTCTGTGTTTTTGGACTTCTTCGAAACTGGTGTAAAAGCGGCGTTCCACCAGCCAAGGGGAAATCCCGTGCGTGTCGTCACCTGGAATATCAATTCCATCCGCCTGCGCTTTGACTTGTTGCGCCAGGTGGTGGAGCGCTTGACTCCCGACGTGATCTGTCTGCAGGAAATCAAGGTGGTGGACGAGCTGTTTCCCGCCGATGAATGCCGGAGCTTAGGCTTTCCCCACATCGCCTTCCACGGCATGAAGGGCTATAATGGCGTCGCCATCCTGTCCAAGCGACCAATCCGCGAAACCATGACGCCGTCGTGGTGTGGGCGCGACGACCGCCGCCATCTGGTGGCCAAGCTGGACGAGGCGGAAATCCACTGCTTGTACGTTCCCGCCGGCGGCGATATCCCCGATCCTCAGCAAAACGACAAATTCGCCCACAAGCTGGATTTCCTGCGCCAAGTCACCGACTGGTACGCAGGCACCTACAAGCCCGGCGATCGGGTGATCCTGACCGGCGACCTCAACGTCGCCCCCTTGGAAACCGACGTGTGGTCGCACAAGCAATTGCTGAAGGTGGTCAGTCATACCCCCATCGAGGTGGATTTGCTGGACCGCATGCAAGCCAGCCTGGGCTGGGTCGATGCCATGCGCCGTTTCATTCCGCCATCGGAACGCCTGTATACGTGGTGGAGCTATCGTTCGCCCGATTGGGAAAAGAACGACCGCGGTCGCCGGCTTGACCATGTATGGGTCACTCCGGCCCTGGGCGACACCTTGCGGTCGGTCGAGGTGCTGCGTGAGTGCCGGTCGTGGACCCAGCCCTCCGACCATGTGCCAGTGCTGGTGGAGCTGGATATCTAGAGCGGTTTCACGCCGAGCGGAATCGGTAGAGGATTCCCCCTGAGGTCATTTTGTGATTCAACATCTTCGGTAACAACGCTCCCGAGGATGATGCGATGACGTGGCGCTCAGGGCAGTCCTATTCTCAGGACTTGCGCGATAGAGTTTTGGCGGCTGTGGACAGCGGCATGAGCGCCTACGAGGTGGCGCCGCTGTTCCGGGTGAGCGTTTCGTACATCTACAAGGCCCAAGGCCGCCGCCGGGCCACCGGCGAGACGACGGTGAAGCCACGGCCTGGGCGGCCAGGACAGAAGCTGGCGGCTCACCTTGAGGCGTTGCAGGCGCAGATCAAGGTCGAGCCCGATGCCACGCTGGCTGAGTTGCGCGCCTGGGTTCTGGCCGAATTGGGCGTGTCGATCAGCGTCGGCGGCCTGTGGAACACGCTTGAGCGGCTCGACCTCAGTCTGAAAAAAAGAGTGCGCATGCTGCCGAGCAGGAACGTCCCGACGTAGCCGAAGGACGCATCGCCTGGCGAGCCGAGCAGCCGGCGCTGGACCCAACCCGCTTGGTCTTCCTTGATGAAACCGGGGCATCGACCAACATGACCCGGCGCTACGGACGGGCGCCGCGCGGTCAGCGGCTGCTGGCTGCGGTGCCGCACGGTCATTGGAAAATGACCACCTTCGTCGGGGCGCTCCGGCATGACGGAATCTCCGCCCCCTTCGTCATCGACAAGGCGATGAATGGCGCGATCTTCCTGGCCTATGTCGAGCAGGTCCTGGCTCCGACCTTGCGGCCCGGCGACATCGTCGTAATGGACAATCTGCCCGCCCACAAGGTGGCAGGGGTCAAGCAACTCATCGAAGCCCGAGGGGCCACCCTGCGGTATCTGCCGCCCTACTCCCCAGACCTCAATCCCATCGAGCTCGCCTTCGCCAAGCTCAAGAGCCTGCTGCGAAAGGCGCAAGCCCGCACCATCAACACCTTATGGGACGTGATCGGAAAACTCATCGACCTGTTTCCGCCCGAGGAATGCGCCAATTTCTTCGCCCACGACGGATATGGACGCTCGATGTGAAAATGCTCTAACGCTGACTTTGTTCCGCCGGGCGGTCCCAGCACGGCGGATAGCGGTCTTCCTGGTACTTGGCCATGGTGGTGGCGATGATCACCGGCAGCACGAACAAGGCCAGCCCCAGCCATTTGCCGCGCCGGAACACCGACCATAGCGTGCCGATGAAGGCCAGCGAGGTCATGCCCAGCCAAGCCAGGCCAATGGCCTCGAACTGGGCCTGCGAACATTGACCGAAGGGCTGGCCATCGACCATTTCCGTCTTCAGGCCGGCATCGACATGGCCGACCACGACGGCGAACAGGACCAGCTCGGCGGCCAGCACGATCCGTGGTCCCCAGGTTGCGATGTGGTGCTTCACCCGTGCTGCTCCTTGCCAGTACGGGTCTGGTTTAACCGATGCCCAGACCCGACGCCCCGACTTTGGTCAAGGGAGGGTCACGCGGCCAGACCGTGATGGGTTTGCAGCAGGCAATCGAGGATGGTTTTCAACGGCTCGGCCTGGAGGGCGGGGGTGTCGCCCACCGGGCGGCCCATATGGTTGCGCCACATGGCCGGACCGTGGGGTTGGGTCAGGATGCTGGTGATGATGGCCAAGGCCCGACGCAAAATGGCGGTGGAACGGGAATCACCGTAGAAATGGTCCCAGGTCAGGTTGTTGCCATGGACCACCAAAAGCGCCTGGATCAGGGCGCGGCAATCGCGGTCCAACTCGTCGCGGGCCGCCGGCCCCAAGGCGACATCGACGAAGGCGAAGTAATGGGCCAGCAGCGGGCGAGGCAGGACCTGGCCCAGCAGGGGTTCCAGGGGGCGCACCATCAGCCGCTGGAACGGGTTGGAGCGCGCCCCCACATTGCCCTTGGGCTTGGAATGCTGGGCGCGACAGCGTTCCTCTTGCTGAGCATAGGCGGGGTCCAGGCTCATGGGGCCGCGTCGGACCAGCGCGATCAACCGATCAACGTCGGCCAGATCCACCTTGCCGTTAACCGAGCGCTCACGCAGCAGCGCTTGCACCACGTCCAGCACCACACTGGAAATGGCATGACAGGCACGATTATTAACGCAGGAATTCTGTTCCATACCCACAGACTGTGCGCATCTTCTGGTCTGTGCGCAACTGGACGAAGGTCTGGCGTTCTATGACCGCCCCGGCATCAGCCGGCGGTATGACAGGGCTTCGGCCACGTGCAGGCGGCTGACACCGCCGCCGCCTTGCAGATCGGCCAGGGTGCGGGCCACCCGTAGCACCCGGTGATAGCCGCGTGCCGACAGACGCATGCGGTCGGTCGCCTCGGCCAACAGGGCACGGCCGGGGGCGTCGGGGGCGGCCAGCTTTTCCAACTCCTCGCCATCGAGCAAGGCATTGCTGCGGATGCCCAGTTCCGCCCCCCGTTCGGCTTGGAGGGCGCGGGCGGCGGCGACGCGGGCGGCCACCTGGGCCGATCCTTCCGCCGGTGGCGGCAGCGACAGATCGGCGGGACTGACGGCAGGCACCTCGACGTGCAGGTCGATGCGGTCGAACAGCGGCCCGGAAATCTTGTTCTGGTACTCGGCCCCGCATTTGGGCGCCTTGGTGCAGGCCAGACCAGCGTCGCCCAGATAGCCGCAGCGGCACGGGTTCATGGCCGCCACTAATTGGATGCGCGAGGGATAGACCACGTGGGCGTTGGCCCGCGCCACGCTGACCCGACCCGATTCCAGCGGCTGACGCAGGGCTTCCAGGGCGGCGCGCTGGAATTCCGGCAATTCGTCCAGGAACAACACGCCGTTATGGGCCAGCGACACCTCTCCCGGCTTGGCCCGTGAGCCGCCGCCGACCAAAGACGGGACCGAGGCGGAATGATGGGGGTCGCGGAACGGGCGGCGGCGCAGCAGCTTGCCCTCGGCCAAGTGGCCGCCGATGGAATGGATCATGCTGACTTCCAGCGCCTCGGCTGGTTCCAGCGGTGGCAGCAATCCGGGCAGGCGGGCGGCCAGCATGGATTTCCCCGATCCTGGTGGCCCGATCATCAACAGGTTGTGACCGCCGGCGGCGGCGACCTCCAGGGCGCGCTTGGCCGATTCCTGGCCCTTGATGTCCCTGAGGTCGAGGGGGGCGGACTCATCGTCGGCCAGCATGGGCTGGGGCCGGGGCAAAACCTGGGTGCCCTTGAAATGATTGATCAAGGCCAGCAGACCGGTCGGGGCCAGCACCTCGACATCGCCGGCCCAGGCCGCTTCCGATCCCTGGCTGCCGGGGCAGATCAGACCCTTGCCGGCGGCATTGGCGGCGATGGCCGCCGGCAGCACTCCGGCCACCGGGGCCAGTGACCCGTCCAGACCCAATTCGCCCAAACTGACATAGCCGGCCACTTCATCCGCCGGCAGCACCCCCATGGCCGCCAACAGGCCAAGGGCGATGGGCAGGTCGAAATGACTGCCCTCCTTCAACAAATCGGCGGGGGCGAGGTTGACGGTGATTCGTTTCGGTGGCAGCGACAGGCCGAGGGAGTTGAAGGCGGCGCGCACCCGCTCGCGGCTTTCCCCCACCGCCTTGTCGGGCAGGCCGACGATGGTGAAGGCCGGCAGGCCGTTGGCGATCTGCACCTGGACGTCGATGTCGAGGCAGTCGATGCCGGCGAAGGCGATTGTGGGGGCGTGGGTGGTCATAAAAAGGGTAAACACCGCGTTTGAAGAGTGTTTTAGGTGTACCCGCATGCTGGCCGGGCGCAAGAGTTTTATCTACCTGCCAATAAGAGTGAATTCCCCGCCCGGCTGATATATCCTGGGTTCATGCATCCAGGGCGGGGGACGGATGCCGGCGGCTTGATGGACGGACGGGCATGCGCTTCCCCGGTTATGTGTTGGAATTGGGCTCCCTGACCCTGTGGGCCGGGCTGGTGGCGGCGTCATTGTGGCACAATCTGGCCCTGCTCGACGTCCAGGGCCGGGAAGTGGCCTTCGCCCGTGCCCGCATGCTGTTTTCTATCCTCGAAACCACGCGGTTGTGGAACGCCTATCACGGCGGCGTCTATGCCCCGGTGACGGAAAAGTCGCCGCCCAATGAGTGGTTGGTGGACCCCCAGCGTGACGTCGTCATCAATGGTCGCGCCTACACCAAGATCAATCCCGCCTATATGACCCGGCAGGTGTCGGAACTGATGGGCAGCCAGGGCGGATTGTCGTTCCGTCTGACCAGCCTGAAGCCGATCCGTCCCGGGAATGCCCCCGACCCGTGGGAGGAACAGGCGCTGCAAAATTTCGAGCGGGGGGAAAAGGAAGTCCTGGACCGGGTCGAGATGGGCGGCACCGATTCGTTTCGTTATCTCGGGCGCTTGCTGGTCGAGGACGCCTGTCTGCAATGCCATGCCAATCAGGGCTATCACGTAGGCGAAGTGCGCGGCGGTATCAGCGTCACCATCGATGCCGTCCAGGTGCTGGCCGAGATCAACCCGCAAAAGCAACAAACCATCGTTCTGCACGCCTTCGGTTATCTGCTGCTGGCCGGGGCGACACTGGCGTTTTTGACCTGGCTGCGCGCCGGCTGGCGCCAATTGGCCCAAGCCAAGACGGAACAGGAAGCCATGGTTGCCGCCCGTACGGCGGAATTGCGCCGCGCCGTCGATGATCTGGCCCGGTCCAACGCCGAGTTGGAGACCTTCGCCTATGCGGCGTCGCACGATCTGCAGGAGCCGTTACGTATGATCGGCTCTTACGCCCAATTGGTGGACAAGCGCTATGGTCCGACCCTGGATGCCGACGGACGGGAATTCCTGGGTTACATGACCGACGGCGCCCAGCGCATGAAGCGGATGATCGACGACCTGCTGACCTATTCCCGCGTCAGCCGGGGCGAGCCGGCGTTGCAGCCCACCGAGCTGGATGTGGTGCTGGATGCCGCCCTGGCCAATCTGACCGCTGCTCTCACTGAAAGCGGTGGACAGATCATCCGTCCCGCCCGGCTGCCGGTGGTGCTGGGCGAGGCGCCCATGCTGGTGCGGCTGCTGCAGAATCTATTGGGCAACGCGCTGAAATACCGCGCCGCCGACCGTGCCCCTCGGGTCACCATCGAGGTGGTGGCGCAAGAGGGGCGCTGGCTGGTGTCGGTGGCCGATAACGGTATCGGCATTCCCCAAGCCGCGCACGAGCGGGTTTTTCATATATTCCAACGGCTTCATAGCCACGCCTCGGTCCCCGGCACCGGTGTTGGCTTAGCCATCGCCAAGAAGATCGTCGAACGTCACGGCGGACGTCTGTGGGTCGAGGACAACCACCCCCATGGTGCGGTGTTTCGCTTCACCCTGGCCGACGCCGGGTCTGGGGACGTTTCTATGCCGCAACAGCAATCGCGGTAAAACTGAAGTTGCAGTTGTTCGTCAACTTCAGAAGAAGTTAGATGGTGGCGGAAGTGGTGCAGACTTCCACCTCTATCTTAGAAAAAGAACGCAACTCTTTGATTTAGACCTATTTAGGCCGTTGGAACCTGGGCGGTAGCGGCGCGGCGCAATTCGATGGCGTCCCAGATTTGCGCCTCGACGCGGACGTCGTCAAAGCGGTTGATCTCTTGAATACCGGTGGGCGAGGTGACGTTGATCTCGGTCAGGTAGGTGCCGATGACGTCGATGCCGACGAAAACCAGACCGCGGGCGCGCAGCGTCGGGCCGATGGCATCGCAGATCTCGCGGTCACGCGCGGTCAGTTCCGCCTTCATGGCGGTGCCGCCCACATGCAGGTTGGACCGAGCCTCGCCCGCCTGCGGCACCCGGTTGACCGCCCCCGCCGGCTTGCCGTCCACCAGGATGATGCGCTTGTCGCCCTGGCGCACCGCCGGCAGATATTGCTGCACCATCACCGGTTCGCGGTAAAGCTGGGTGAACATTTCCAACAGGCTGTTCAGGTTCTCGTCGTCGGGCTTGACGTGGAACACCCCGGCGCCACCGTTGCCGAATAGTGGCTTGATGACCAGATCTTTGAATTCCTTACGGAACTCCATGATCTGACGGCGATCGGTGGTGATCAGGGTCGGTGGCATCAGACCGGGAAAGTGCGTAACCAGCAATTTCTCGGGGGCGTTACGCACATGTACCGGGTCGTTGACCACCAAGGTCGCCGGGTGGATGTGCTCCAACAGATGGGTGGCGGTGATATAGGCCATGTCGAAGGGCGGATCCTGGCGCATCAGCACCACGTCCATGGTGGCCAGATCGACCAGTTGCGGCTCGTCCAGGGTGAAATGGTTGCCCAGTTCCCGGCGCACCTGCAATGGCCTGATCCAGGCCATCACCCGCCCGTTCTTCAAGGCCAGATCGGTGGGCAGATAATGAAACAAAGCGTGGCCGCGCCTTTGCGCTTCCAGCGCCAGGACAAAGGTGGAATCGGCATTGATATTGATGGAATCCATGGGGTCCATCTGGATCGCTACGGCAAGGCTCACCTTATCCTCCATCAATTCATGCGAGAGCGGATCTCGGCCAGCAATTGCTTGCCGCGTCCACGCGCCAGGGCATTATCCTCGCGCTGGACGAATTGTTCCAGCGCCGCCGCCGCCCCGGTCAGGTCGTTCAGGCGCA
Source organism: Magnetospirillum gryphiswaldense MSR-1 v2 (assembly GCF_000513295.1). NCBI lineage: Bacteria > Pseudomonadati > Pseudomonadota > Alphaproteobacteria > Rhodospirillales > Rhodospirillaceae > Magnetospirillum > Magnetospirillum gryphiswaldense. The sequence continues at coordinate 3,363,732 of NC_023065.1, read as the reverse complement.
GGCGCATCAGTCCGGCTTCGCGCCACAGGCTGGCCTTGGCCGGCGCGAACAGCAGGCAGCTTTCCACCACCGCCAGGGCGGTTTCCATGCGGCCTTGGCGCAGATGGTGCATTTTCAGGCTTTGCCGCCAGCGCAACAAAGCCTGGCGGGCGGAGAGCGGGGTAAAGAAATCAGGGTCGAGTTCAGCGCTGGGGCCGGCATCCAGCTTGTGCAACACGCGCAGACTGGGGGAATCGAGCACGCGGCCGTCGGCGCATTCGACGATCACCCGCCCGCCCGCGTGGTCGGCCAGACGGATCAGGGCATGCATGGGAAAGGCCAGCATCTCGCAATCCAGCCCGGCAGCGGCGGCGACACTCAGCCACAGCATGGCGAGGGTATCGTGGCCGGCCCGCCCATGTTCCAGCAATTGCGGCACTTCGTGGCCGTCGGCCTCATCGCCGCCGGGACCGAAACGATGGCGATGAATCAGTGTATCGGCGAGGATTGCCGCCATTTGGCTGGCATGGGGTTTGATCGGCAAGCTGCGGCGGACCTGCTCGACCAGATCCTCGACCTTGGCCCGCGCCACGGCCATGTCGGCGCCCGGACGGTGCAGGGCGGCCAGGGCCAGGGCCGCCTCCAGCACCGAAACGGACTCATCGGTGAACTGGCTGAGATCGGCCAGGATTTCGGTTTCGACGCCCATCAGCCGCCGTGACGCCGCGGGTCGTTCTTCAGCCGCACGTAAGTGATGACGTTCTTGACCGCCGAAACCTCGCGCGCATGGCCGATGACCCGGTTGAGTTCGGTGTCGGATTGGGCGATGCCCAGCAGATAAACGGTGCCGTCGGTAACGTCGACGGTGTAGTTGATGTTGCTGATCTGCTTGTCGAACAGCATGCGGCTTTTGATTTCCTGCTGGATGCGCAGGTCGCGGGCGCCGTCGATTACCCCGGAACTTTCGCTCACCAGCAGCTCGTTATAAACCTCGCGCACGCCGGCCACCTGCCAGGTCAGGCGGACCGCGTCCTCGCGCACCTGCTCGGTCGGTACGGTACCGGTCAGCAACACCCGGCCTTCGCTGATGGCCAGGGTGACCTTGGAATACATGTCGACGTTGTGGCGGAACCAGGCTTCGTTGATCTCGACGCGGATGCGGGCATCCTGGGCGGCGCCTTCCAGGCCGCGTTCCTCCGAGGCGGCCACCCCGGCGGTGGCGCCGGCGCCGATGACCATGCCGACGCAGCCCGACAGGGATGGCGCGGTGGCCAGCATGGCGATCAGGGCGAGGGAACGGTGGATCGTCACGGCTTCATTCCTTTTCAGCTATCGTTGCACGACCTTAACGGCGCTTGCCGATCCCCTCAAGCATCCATCCGCCATGCGTCGGAAATGTGGCAAGGCAGCTTGCCGGGGGCAAAAAGAATGGCGTCGAAGCGTGGGCTGCACTCGCCAAGACGCGGGTTGGCGGCCATGAACGCCGCCGCCGCCCGGGCAATACGGCGGCGCTGCGCCGCGCTGATGGCTTGGGCGGCATCGTCCAGGCTGGCGCGGGCCTTGACCTCGACGAAGGCGATAACGCCGCCCCGGCGGGCAATGATGTCGATTTCGCCGGCACCGGTGCCGCGTCCGCAACGTTGGCCTTGGGCCAGGATGGCATAGCCTTTCAACCGCAGCCACCAGGCGGCCAGGCGTTCCGCCCGTTTGCCGGTTCGCCCCGATGTGTTGTGACGGGCGCTCAATTCGGGGCGTCGACGCGGAACAGCCGAAGCGCCCGGGCATAGATGTCGCGACGCGGAAAGCCGGTTTCGGCGGCGATCAGGGCGGCAGCATCCTTGACCGAGGCGCCACCATCGACGGCGGCCTTCAGGCGCTGGTCCAATTCCGCGTCATCCGGCGGCAGCGAATCCGAGGGCGGCGCCACCACCACCACCACCTCGCCCTTGGGGGGAGTGTCGGCATAGCGGTTGGCCAGCGCGAACAGGTCGCCACGGGCCACTTCTTCATGCAGCTTGGTCAGCTCACGCGCCACCGCAGCCTCACGGGCGCCCAAAACCGCAGCCATGTCGGCCAGGGATTCGCCCAGGCGATTGGGTGATTCATAGAACATGAGGGTGGCCGGTACCTTGGCCACCTCGCGTAAGGCCTTGCGCCGGGCGGCGGCCTTGGTCGGCAGGAAGCCGGCGAACAGGAAGCGGTCGTTGGGCAATCCCGACAATTGCAAGGCGGTGATGACGGCAGAGGCGCCGGGCAAGGCGGTGACCGTCAATCCTTCGGCGACGCAGGCCTTGACCAGCCGATAACCGGGGTCCGACACCAAGGGTGTGCCGGCATCGGAGACCAGGGCGACGATCTGACCTTGCTTCAACCGTTCGATCAGCTCGGGCCGGGCCCGTTCGGCGTTGTGTTCGTGATAGGGTGTCATCGGACGGTCCAGCCCCAGCCGGTTCAACAGCTTGCCGGTGACGCGGGTATCCTCGCACGCCACCACGTCGGCGACGCTCAGCACCTCCACGGCGCGATAGGTGATGTCGCCCATGTTGCCGATGGGGGTGGCGACCAGATACAGCCCCGGCGCCGGTTTACTTCGGACGCGCAAGTGTCTACCCTCGGCTTCGCCGTCGTTCGCCGTCGGGGAGAGGTCCGTTGCGTCGCCTTTTTGTTGCCTTGCCATTGCTGTCGGCCCTGCTGTTGAGCGGTTGTAGCCAAACAGAAGTACCACCGTGGCTGAGCGGAACCAAGCCCGCACCGCAAAATCGGGCCGAAGCCCCGCCGGTTCAAGCCCCTGCCGGACAACGACCGCAGGTGCAATTGCCGGCCCCGGTTCCCGCACCCACACCCGTACCGGCGCCGGTGCGCTCGGAACCCTTGCCCCCCGCCCTGCCACCGGTCCCCACGCCCATGGCCGGCGCCAGCTTCCAGGGCCGCGAGGAAATCCGCGCCGCCCTGCTGGTGCCCCTCTCTGGGCCTTATGCCGCCTGGGGGCAGGCCATGTCCAATGCTGCCCAGATGGCCCTGTTCGACGTGGCCGACGAACGGTTGAATTTGATTCCGCTGGATACCAAGGGCACGCCCGAAGGGGCGGTGGCGGCGTTGGAACAGGCCCGCACCCAAGGCGCCGACATCATTCTGGGGCCGGTCTTCTCGCCCGAGGTCAAGGCGGTGGCGCCGCAGGCGCGGGCCTGGGGGATACCGCTGGTCAGTTTCACCACTGACCGGTCCATGCTGGGCCAGGGCATCTACACCCTGGGCTTTTTGCCCGAATCGCAGATCCAGCGGGTGGTCATCCATGCCCGCTCTCAGGGCAAGCAGCGTTTCGCCTTGCTGGCGCGGGCGGATGAATATGGTCAGGCGGTGGCCGAGGCCTTTCGCAACGTGGTGCCGCAAGTGGGTGGCCAAGTGGCCAAGGTGGAGTTCTACGATCCCCAGGCCAAGGATGTCAGCAACACCATCAAGCGCTTCACCGAATCCGATGCGCGCACCCGTGGCCGCGACCGTAAGGAGGTAGGCGCCATTCCGCCGCCGCCCTTCGACGCCGTACTGATCGCCGATGAGGGCACCCGCCTGCGCACGGTGTCGTCGCTGGTGACTTATTACGAAGTGGACATCGACAAGGTGCCGCTGTTGGGCACCATGTTGTGGGACGATCCGCGTCTGGCCGCCGAGCCGTCGCTGCAAGGCGCCTGGTTCGCCGCCCCCGCCGCCGAGGGCTATGCCGAGTTCGAGCGCCGTTATGCCGCCGCCTTCGGGTCGCGTCCGCCCCGGGCCGGCACCTTGCGGGCCTCGCTGGCCTATGACGCCACCGCCCTGGCGGCGGCGCTGGTGCGGCAGAATCTGGATTATTCGGCGGCGACGTTGACCAATAGCGGCGGCTTCGCCGGCATGGACGGTTTGTTCCGTCTGCGCGCCGACGGCACCGTCGAACGCGGGCTGGCCGTGCGCGAGATCGCCAAGGCCGGTATTCGTGACATCGCGCCTTCGCCCACCAGCTTCGCCCAGCCGGGGATGTGACGATCCTTCCATCGCACTCCTAAACAAAACCCCCGCCGGGTTGCCCCGGCGGGGGTGATAACTTCTGATCTGCGTCAGCGGACGATCACTCGTCGTTGCGCACGCCCATGAAGTGCAGCAGGAACTGGAACAGCATGATGAAGTCCATGTACAGGCTGAGGGCGCCGAACACGGCCTTCTTGCTGGCGGTCTCGCTATCATCCAGTTCGAAGTACATTTCCTTGATCTTCTGGGTGTCATAGGCGGTCAGACCAGCGAAAATCAGCACGCCGGCGGCCGAGATGACGAATTGCAGCATGGAGCTGGCCAGGAAGATGTTGACCACCGAGGCGATCAACAGACCGATGGTGCCCATGAACAGGAAGGTGCCCATGCCGCTCAGGCTGCGCTTGGTGGTGTAGCCCCACAGCGACAGGCCGGCGAAGGCGGCGGCGGTGACGAAGAAGGTCCGGGCGATGGAGGCGCCGGTGAAGACGATGAACACCGAAGCCAGCGACGCGCCCATCAGAGCGGCGTACAGCCAGAACACGCCCTGGGCGGTGGACGCCTTCATGGCATGGATGCGCATGGACAGGAAGAAGGCCAAGCCGACGGGGGCCAGCATGACCACCCACTTGAGCGGCGTGCCGAAAATCATCTGCAGGGCGGAGGGGCTGGAAGCGACCAGCAGGGCGACGCCGCCGGTAAGCGCCAGACCCAGCGCCATCATGTTGTAAACCCGCAGCATGTACTGACGCAGGCCGACATCGATCTGTGCGGCGTCGGCTTGCGCAGGCGTCATATATTTACGATCGGATCCGAAGGCCATTGTGTACCTCGTGGCTCGGGGGTTGACGTTGCGACCGATATGGCGCGGTCAGGGGCCAAATCAAGCGCGATGAAGCAAGAATATCAATCGGGCGGCGCCATAGATACGCTGGTCGTGCGGTTCGAAGCCGGGAGGCGGCTGAAACTCTTCCTTCGCCGCCACTTCCACCACCACCAGGGCGCCATCGGCCAACCAGCCGCCCACCGCCAGGGCGCTCAGGCAGGGCGCCGACAGGTTGGAATGGTAAGGCGCATCCACCAGCGCCAGCGTGCAGGCCGCCTTGGACGGCGGAGCCTTGGTCGCATCGGCGCGGATGATGTCGGCGTTTTCCTTCAACGCCGCCAGATTGGCGCGGATCGCCTTGAGGGAATCCGGGTGGCTTTCGATGAAGCTGACATGAGCGGCGCCGCGCGACAAGGCTTCCAGCCCCAGGGCGCCGGAGCCGGCGAAGCAATCGACCACGCGGGCGCCGTCAAGCTCGACCAGATCGGAATGGGCCAGGATGTTGAACAAGGCCTGCCGCGCCCGGTCGGCGGTGGGCCGCGCCACCCGACCATCGGGGGCGGTCAGAACCCGACCTTTATGCTTACCGCCGACGATTCTCATGCGATGCCTTGCCCGCATGGGGCTTCTTGTGGTTGGACGGCGGACGCGGGCGGTCCTCGGTGTCGGCCTTGGCCCAATTGCCGCCGCCTTGGCCCAATTGTTCCTTGACGATCTTGCCCGGCACTTCCTCGACCCCGCCTTCTTCCAGGCTGCCCAGCTGGAACGGGCCGTAAGACACCCGGATCAAGCGGCTGACCGGCCAGCCCAGATGCTCCATCACCCGGCGGATTTCGCGGTTCTTGCCTTCCTTCAGGCTGATGGTCAGCCAAGCGTTGGAGCCTTTCTGACGATCCAGGATGGCCTTGATCGGGCCGTATTTGACGCCGTCGATGGTCAGGCCCTTTTCCAGCGGCACCAGACTTTCCGGCTCGATGGTGCCGTGGACGCGCACGCGATAGCGCCGCACCCAGCCGGCGGCGGGCAGTTCCAGCGACCGGGCCAGCTCGCCGTCATTGGTGAGCAGCAGCAGCCCTTCGGAATTGAGATCCAGCCGGCCGACGGAAATCACGCGGGGCATGGTGGCCGGCAGTTTCTCGAACACGGTGGCGCGGCCCTGAGGGTCGCGGTGGGTGGTGACCAGCCCCGCTGGCTTGTGATAACGCCACACCCGGGCCTTTTCCGCCTCGGGCACCAACTGGCCGTCGACGACGATGCGGTCGCCAGGGCCGACCAGAAAGGCCGGGCTTTCCAGAACCACGCCGTTGACCGCCACCTTGCGCGAAGTGATCAGCTTTTCGGCGTCGCGGCGCGAGCAGATGCCGGCGCGGGCCAGCCGCTTGGCGATGCGTTCTTTTTCTTCGGTCTCGGGAAGAGTATCGGTAGCGGCAAGGGTGTCTTCGCTCATGCGTGGCAGGCCTTTATGAAGGCGCGGTACAAACGGGAATCCGCGTCGGAAATGGTGAATTCGGGGTGCCATTGCACGCCGATGCAGAATTTGTGGCCCGGGTGCTCGATGCCCTCGATCACCCCGTCCTCGGCCCGGGCATTGACGACGCAGCCGGGCGCCACATCCTTGACCGCCTGATGATGGGCGCTGTTGACCGGGATGCGCAAGCTTTGGGCGATGTCGGCAAGCCGGGTACCGGGGACCAGCACGGCGTCATGGCCGGCCTGATCCCGCGGATTGGGCTGTTCATGGGCCAGACACTCGACCACCTCATCGGGGATATGCTGGATCAGGGTGCCACCCAGGGCGACGTTCAGCAATTGCTGGCCGCCGCAAATGCCCAAGATCGGCATGTCGCGCTTGAGCGCTCCTTGGATCATGGCCAGCTCGAATTGGGTGCGGGCCTTTTTCACCACCACCGTTTCATGGCGGGTGGCGGCGCCGAACAGGGCAGGGTCGACGTCGAAGGCGCCGCCGGTGACGATCAGACCGTGGATGCGGTCAAGGTAATCGGCGGCCAGGGATGGTTCATGCGGCAGGGGCAGCGGCAAGCCGCCCGCCGCCACCACGGCAGAGCAGTAATTCTGGCGCAGCGCATACCAGGGGAATTTGGAATAGCCCCCCGGCTCCTCGCTGTCCAAGGTGATGCCGATGACGGGAAGATCGCGCATGGAATGCCTTTGGCCTGTGATGATCTTCGTATAGTGCCCTGCGCCGATGGCGGCAATGTGTTAGATGTGGGGGCATGGACGACTTCATGCAGATGGCCATGGATCAGGCCGCCGCCGCCGCCCGCCGTGGCGAGGTGCCGGTGGGTGCCGTGTTGGTGCGGGCCGGTCAGGTCATCGCCGCCGACGGCAACCGGGTCGAGGAACTGCACGACCCCACGGCGCACGCCGAAATGCAGGTGATCCGCGCCGCCGCGACCCGATTGGGCCAAACCCGGCTGGAGGAATGCGACCTCTATGTGACCTTGGAACCCTGCCCCATGTGCGCGGCGGCCATCGCCCACGCGCGGCTGCGGCGGCTGTATTACGGCGCCTACGACCCCAAGGGCGGCGGCGTCGAACATGGGGCGCGGGTGTTCGAGCGGTCCACCTGCCATCATCGCCCGGAAATCGTCGGCGGCCTGCGTGAGGCGGAGAACGCTGCGCTGCTGCAAGACTTCTTCCGGCAAAGACGCTAGGGGAGTATGCGCGGTGCGCGCTTCCCATTATTTGCTAATACCAGCATATTAGCGACATCGAATAACAAACGGAGTTTCCTCTGATGAGCACCCAGGACTGGCCCGAACTGGCCAAGGATTTGTCGGCGTTGGTCGGCCAGGTGCGCGGCGGCATCCCCGAGGTGATGAAGGGCTTTTCCGCCATGGCCAAGGCCGCTTGCGCCGATGGCGCCCTGGACGCCAAGACCAAGGAACTGGTGGCCCTGGGCATTGCCATCGCCGCCCGCTGCGACGGTTGCATCACCTTTCACACCCGCACCGCCCGCGACCTGGGCACCAGCCGCGAGGAACTGATGGAAGTCATCGGCATGGCCGTCTACATGGGCGGCGGTCCGTCCTTGATGTATGGCGGATTGGCGGTCGAGGCCTTCGACCAGCACGTCGCCGACAAAGTCGCAGAATAATCGCTTTCGCCAAGGAATGACCCGTTGGGTCATTCCTTGGCCGGGCGATTTGATCGCCGTCAAGGCAGACAGAATGGTTTTGTGCTGTCATCCACGATCGACCATTGGACGGAGAATGGCGATGAGAGCGTTGATCTTTCCCCTTCTGTCCGCACTGATATTGACGGTTCCGGCCCAGGCTGAGCAGCCCGAGGCTATTTTTGACCGGGCCTGCGGGGCCTGTCATTTCAAACAGCGCGACACAGCGCGGCGCGATGAAATGATTGCGCCGCCCATGGATATGATGGCGGCGCATCTGCGGCAGGTGACTGGTCCTGACCGCGCCGTCTTTGTCGCCCGCGTGCTGGATTTCATCAAGGCCCCGGCCGAGGCCAAGGCCGTGGACGCTATGGCGGTGCAGCGCTTTGGCCTGATGTCCCCCATCGGCGATACCTTCCCCGAACTGACCGATGGGGAATTGCAAGCGGTCGCCAATTGGGTTTTCGATAGTTTCGCCACCGCGCAATTACCGTCTCCAGGCCAGCGCGGACGGATGGCCCCCTGATCGCCCCATGGGGGTATTGATGAAATTGGCGGTTCTTCGCGCTCTTGTTCCGAATCGGGAACGATGATGATGTCAACACTCTCCCGTCTTTGTGTCGTGGCGCTGTATATTGCCGTCGGCTCGGCTCGGGCCAGTGATCTGCACGCCCTATGGGATGGGCAATGTGGTGGCTGCCATGGCCATGCCGGAGATTTCGCCCGTCAGGCGCTGGACCTGCGCGACGGCGTCGTCTTTGGTCGGGCCAGCGGGCAGAAGCTGGATGATTTTCTCGTCCGCCATAATGGCGGCTATTCCCCCGCTCAGATTGCCGCCCTGGCCGACATGCTGGTCGGACAGATGGGGCGTGGTCCGGAATTTCGCACCCATTGCGGTGGCTGCCATGACAATGCCGCCCAATTGGTGCGTGACTGGGTGGTGCGTCGCGACGGCGTGCTGGTTGGCCTAGCGTCGGGTCAGGCCTTGACTGATTTTCTGCACCGGCATGGTGGTGCCGACGAGGTCAGCCGGACGCAGATCATCGAATCCCTAAATCAAATCGAAACAGAAATAAATCATCGTTAGGACTTTGCTGGTTTGCGCACAGCGCCGGCATGATGCTTGCATTGCAATGGGCAAACGTCCAAGACCGAAGGCAATGAACAGCACCCTGTCCCAGGACCCCAAAGGCTATTACGCCATTCTAGGCCTTGCCCCTGGCGCCGATCTGGCGGCCATCAAGGCGGCCTATCGCGCGCGGGCCAAGAAGGTCCATCCCGATCGCAACCCGACGGAAGCCGCTCGCCTTGAATTTCAAAGGCTTGTCGAGGCTTATCGGGTGTTGCAGGATGTGTTGCGGCGGGCCGAATACGATGCCACCGGCGTGCATCCGCTGACCGAGGACGGTGACGATTATCCGTCGTCGCCGTTTGCCTGTTCGCGCTGCGGCAAGGTCACCGCCCAGCCCCGCTATGTCATTTTCCACCGGGTAAAAAGTTACCTGGTGTGGGCACGCTGGAGCCATGACGAGGGAATTTTTTGCCGGGACTGCGCCGATGTGGCGGCGGCCAAGGCCAGCACCCAGACCTGGGCCTGGGGGTGGTGGTCGCCCATGGGCTTGGTGCTGACCCCCCTCGCCCTGTTCCGCAATCTGTTCGGCGGTACCAAGCCTCGGCACCAGAATGCCCGGTTGTTGATCCGCCAGGCCCGCGCCTTTCTCGATCTGGAGGAAACCGATCTGGCCCGCGGCCTGACCGAGCAGGCGGCACGTTTCGCCCGCCTGTCCGTGCACAAGCGGCAGGTGACCGTGCTGCGGCAGGCGACACAAGAGTCCAGTCGTCGCCTGCGCGGTCGTTGGGCGCCATGGAAAGGCGCGGTGTTCGCCGCCCAAGGACTGCCTTTGGCCGCCCTGCCGGTGGCCTTGGGGCTGTTGGGCTTCGGCCTGACCCGGCCCTGGGATCAACCGGTGGCCAGTTCCGCCGGCATCACCGTGCAAGCCGCCCTGGTCGGTGACATCCGCCATGTGGCGGTGGCCGACCTGAAATTACGCCAAGCCCCGCTGGAAGGGGCGCCGGTGCTGACCTTGCTGGACCGTTTTACCACCGTACAGATTTTGGATTCGCCCGACCCGGAATGGGCGCAGGTGCGCACACCGTCGGGGGTCATCGGCTGGGTGTCGCGGCGCGGCCTTTACGCCGGGGCCGGTACCCGCCACAAGCAGGATTGGTGCGAGGCCAACAAGGGCGCCAAGACCGAACCGGGCGAGGTGTTGATGCGTCGGGCCAGCGGCGAACATCGGCTGATGATCCACAACGAGGGCCGCTTTGACGCCGTGGTCAAGCTGAAGACGGCCAGCGGCACCACTGTGCTGTCCTATTTTATTCCGGCAGCGTATCACCTTGCGGTGGGCAGCATCCCCGAGGGCACCTATCGCATGGAATTCGCCACCGGCAACGGTTATTCCCGGGGCTGCGGGCTGTTCACCAAGAACATGGAAGCGGGCCTGCTACCGTTTACCCTGACCTTCCGCACCCTGGCGGCGACCAGGACATCGTCGATGATGACCTTACCGGAGATCACCCTGGCACCGCCGGGCAAGGACGCCAACGGCCCGCAAAACCTGGATATCGACCGGTTCGTCGAGGATGATTAATTCACGTAGAACTGCCAGCCGAACCAGCGCCAGCGTCCGTCCAGGGTGGGGATGGTGCAGTTGATGCGCCCGCGTCCGGCGGGAAAAGGCTTGGTCATGCGCACTTCCACCCGCGGTCCCAGGGTTTCGGTCGTCACCTTGCCCTCGTGCGAGGCGTAGCAGCCCAGCAATTCCATCCCCGGTACTTCATGCGCCATGGTAAAGCCGAACAGCGGCGGATTGACCTTCAGCGTCGGGTCGGGGGGGCTGACCTCGACCACCGGCAAGGCGATGGTGCGTGCGGCCAGCCGGAAACGTTCGATCTCGCCATAGGTTTCATTAAGGGCGAAGCGGGGCAGGAAAAAGGGGGTGGCGCCGAACCAGGCGGGGCCGGAATGCTGGCCGAAAGCAGCGTCATAGCCGGCGGCGCGCACCGCCTGTTCGGCGTCATCGCTCATTTCCCCGAACGGCCAGGCGAACAGTTTGGGCACCGCCCCCAATTCCGCCTGAAAGCGCTGGGCGGCGCGGGCCAGATCTTCGGCGACGCTGGCCTGGGTCAGGGCCGGCATGTGCGGATGACCGGCGCCTTGGCTGCCGATGGTCACCAGCCCCGAGGCCGCCAATTCACGAATCTGGTCCCAGCTCATGTATTCGGCACCGCCGCGATCGGTCTCGTCGGTGACCACGAACAGGGTAAAGGGCAGATTGGCCGCTTTCAGCCGGGGCCAAGCGTTACGGTAGACGGTCATCCAGGCATCGTCGATGGACAGCGCCACCGTCTTTTCCGGTAGGGCCTGCCTGTTTTTCAAGGCGGCGACGATGCGCGGCAGCGGCCACACCGTATAGCCGCCGCTTTGCAACTCGGCGATATGGGCGTCCAACTGGTCGATGCGGGTGTTGGCGGTGGGGAAACGCGAATCGTCGAAGCGGTGGTACATGAACACCACCGCCGATTCCGCCGCCCAAGCCGCCGAACCGGTCAGCAGCACGGCAAGGCCCGCAATCAATCCCCACAGTTTACGCATCGCACTCTAGGTTCCCTGGCCCCGTCGGGGGTAAGGTAAGTCCAAGCTAAAACAACACTTCATGTTGTACGACAGGAGACGGTCCATGACCACCCCGCAGCTGGAACAAATGTTCAACCTTGGCCGCACTCATTCTCATTGGCTGGATCGTCCGGTGGACCCTGGCCTGTTGCGTCAGGCCTGGGATCTGGCGGTGCTGGGGCCGACTTCCGCCAATTGTCTGCCCATGCGCGTGGTTTTCGTCGTGGGGGCCGCGGCCAAGGCCAGGCTGCGCCCGGCCCTGGCCGCGGGCAATGTGGACAAGACCATGGCCGCCCCGGTCACCGCCATCATTGGCCAGGATCTGGATTTTCCCGACACCTTGCCCCGGCTTTATCCCCATGCCGATGCGCAATCGTGGTTCGCTGGCAACGACGCCCTGATCCAATCCACCGCCTTTCGCAATTCCAGCCTGCAAGCCGGTTATTTCATTCTGGCGCTGCGTGCCCAGGGTCTGGATTGCGGCCCCATGAGCGGTTTTGATGCCGATCAAGTCGATCAAGCCTTTTTCGCCGATACCAAGGTGCGGGCCAACCTGCTCATCAATATCGGTTACGGTGACGCAACAAAGTTGCATCCGCGCAATCCCCGCCTATCCTTCACCGAGGGCTGCCGCATCCTATAATTTGGGTCGGGGCAGGTGCGACAGATCGATGCCGGCGGCCCAGCCGCCTGCCATGGCGATGATGGCGACGATAGCGATTTCGGCCAGTGACCCCGTGCGGCACAGATTAAGCGTGAAGCGACGCTTATTCGGCCACAACAGCGGCACTCCCGACGGCGTCAGGCCATCGGCGAGCAGGTGCGACAGATAGCCCACCACCACCGGTGCCGCCAGCCAGCCGGTGCCCATGATCGTCAGCAACACGGCACAGGCGAGGACCGCCAGGGCGGAATGGGTGAGGCCGCGATGCCCCAGCAGAAATGATAATGGTATCGAAATAAATGGCACTTTGCGCCCGGCCCAGGAGTGCGGGTGGTCGATATCGGGCAACAGCGCCCCCAGGGCCGCCGCCGCCAAGGCCTGCGGCTCCACTGCTTCCAGCCCCGACAGACGGGCGGTTACCGCCCACAGCGCCGCACCGACGGCGATATGCGATCCGGCCATCATGCTGTGCTTGCTCCTTCAACCATACCGCTTTTGGATGTGGTGGTTTGGGTCACTCGATTATTGGAATTGGTCATAAGCCTCGGGTAAACTCCGTATGGGAAAGGGCGGGACGGAAAAGGTCTCGGGGGTGAGCCATGACCATTGCTTGGCGTGAAGCCATGAATACCGGAGATCCGACCATCGACGCCGATCATCGGCATCTGGTCGATCTGATCAATGCCTTTGAAGCGGCGCTGGCCGGTGGCGGTGCCATCGAGCACAAGCGTATCGCCCGGGTTCTGCTGGGTTTGGTGGAATATACCGGCGAGCATTTCAAACGCGAGGAAGATATTCAGCTAGCGGTGCGCTATCCCTATCATGATAGCCATCGGCGGTCGCATCGGGACGTGTTGAAGAAGCTGTCGACTATCGTCGGCGATTATACCAGGACCCCCGACGGCCCCGAACGCGACCGTATGGTGCGCGATCTTGGAGCGTTCCTGAAGGAATGGCTGGTGGATCACATCATCCAGTCGGATTTGCGGATGAAGCCTTATATCCAGCAGATGCAGCAGCAAAAGGTGCTGGCCGACAAGCGTCGCCGTGAGGCGGTGGCCGCCTCGGAACGCATGGCGGCAGAGAAAGCCCTGGCGGAAAAGCTGGCCGCCGAGAAGGTGTGAGGGCGCGGCCCGGTCAGCCCTCGCTCTTGATCAAAATCATTGCGGCGGCAAGTTTATTCTTGCCGCAGCGCAGCAAAATCCCCATTCTGCCGCCCCATCTTTGCAAGTGGAGAGCATCTATGCGGTCGGTGTCGATCCTGGCGGTCCTGGGCCTGATCATGGCCTTTTTCCTGGATCTCGCCCCTGCCGACGCCCTGCCGCCCTCCGCCGACAACGGTGCCGAGGTCGTCGCCCGCTGGTGTGCCGATTGCCACATGAACCAGCGCGCCGACACCCCCAGTTTCCAAATCATTTCCGCTCGCCGCTCGGCGGCGGATATCCGCACCGCCCTGTCCAAACCCCATGCCCGGCCCATGGGCGGCATCCGCCTGAACCGGCGTGAGATCGACGATGTCACCGCCTATATCAAAGGCTTGGGGCATTAGTTTTTCTTACTAAAGGCGATTATGGTTTCTCGTTTGCTCCGGCAAAGTCAGCGGGCATAGAGTCAGGCTGACCGATCCCCGCTTGTGAAAGTGACGCCCATGCGCCGTCCCGTCTGGCTGACTCCTGCCGTCCTCACCATCTTTCTGTCGGGGGCGGCGATGATGAGCGTATCCATGGGCTCGCGCCAGTCGCAAGGCCTGCTGATCGGGCCGTTGTCGCTGGACCGTGATTGGCCGTTGGCCACTTTTTCCCTGGCGGTGGCGGTCCATAACCTGATGTGGGGTTTTTTCCAGCCCTTCGCCGGGGCCGCCGCCGACCGTTGGGGCGCCGCCCGTGTCGCCGCCCTGGGCGCCCTGGCCTTCGGTATCGGTATGATGATGACTGCCAGCGGTGGTGCGCTGATGACCACCATCGGCCTCGGCGTGGTGTCCGGTTTCGGTTTGGCCGCCACCAGCTTCGCCGTTGTCGTCGGCCCGGTCAGCCGCGCCGTCAGCCCGCAGCACCGCACGGTGGCCATGGGCGCCGGTCAGGCCTTGGGCTCGTTCGGCATGATGGCGATGATTCCGTTATCGCAATGGATGATCGGCACCTATGGCGCCACCCAGACCATCTGGATTTTGGCCACATTCTCGCTGGCCTCGATCCCGCTGGCCTTTATCCTTAATCGCGGGGAAAAGGCATCGCGTCCGCCGCTTACCGTGGTTGGCGACCTGACCATGAAGGAAGCCCTGCGCGAGGCTTGGCGCCATCCCGGCTATCGCCTGCTGGCCGCCGGTTTCTTCGTCTGCGGTTTCCAGGTGACCTTCATCGGCGTTCATTTGCCCGGCTATCTGGCCCTGTGCGGTATGAGCCAGGGGGCGGGGGCCACCGCACTGTTGGTCATCGGCGCCTTCAACGTGCTGGGCACCTGGGGCATGGGCCATCTGTCGCAGAGATATCGGCCCAAGCACGTTCTGTCGCTCATCTATCTGGGCCGGGCCATCGCCACCATCGCCTTCGTCATGGGACCGAAGAACGAGATCACCCTGTTGGCTTTTGCTGCTTCCATGGGCTTGATGTGGTTGTCCACCGTACCGCCGACCTCGGGTCTGATCGCCACCGTGTTCGGTCCGCGTTATCTGGGCATGCTGTTCGGATTGGTGTTCTTCACCCATCAGGTCGGCAGTTTCCTGGGGTCGTGGCTGGGCGGCATCATCTATGATGCCACTTTGTCCTATGACGTCATGTGGATGGGCACGGCCATCCTGGGCGTGGTCGCCGCCATCTTGCACCTGCCCATCAATGACCGTTCGTTGCGGGCGGCGCAGCCGGCCTAACGGGAATAGACCGGCGACATCAGCACCGGGGCCGGGCCTTGGGCCGGGGCCGGCGCATAGGATGACGCCGCCGGCGCGGTGGCGCCGGTGCCCACCCGTTGGGCCACGGTGACGCGCACGGTGGCGCCCCACATGGACCCGGTTTCCACCTGCACGGTGGCGGCGCGGTCGGCGCGCACATAGGACATGACGCTGGTCCCCGAGGTGGCGGCCATGATCGGTTCCCAGCCGAAAGCGGGCATCTGGTTGAGATAGAAGGCGGTGGCCTCGGACGAGGATTTCCACAGCTTCATCACCACCCGACCGGTCCAGCGGTCCTTGTCGCCCAGGATCAGCGAGCGCTCGTTGTCCATGGTGGCGCCGGACGGAATGGGGATATCGGTCAGCAAACCGAAATCGATCTGCTGCTGCGGGTCGCCGGACTGGGTCTGCGGCAATGATGTGGTGTTGCCGCACCCGGCGAGAAGCAGGGCGGCAAAAGCGGGGATTGCGAGACGGGCCATGGTCTTCATGGCGCCAAAGGTACAGAAAACCCCTGAAGCCGACAAGTATCAGTGGTCGAGGAAATATTCGGCCAGGGCTTCGTACTCCGCCCCCTCGCCGCCCAGATGGCTGCGGTACAGGGTAAAGCCAGTGACCGGCAGCAGGGCGGTGAAGGGTGAATGATGGGCGACGAAAGCGGCGATGCGCTCGGGTGGGGCCGCTTTCAGCCAGGCCAGGGTGACGTGGGGGGTGAATTTTCGGCTCTCGGCCTCCAGCCCGACATCGCGCGCCGCCTGTTCGATCCGGCTTTGCAACGAGTCCAGTTCGGGATGGGCGGCGACACCGGCCCACAACGCCCGCGGCTTGCGCCCGCCGAAAGTGCCGAAGCCGTCCAGGCGCACATCAAAAGCCGGTCCGTGAATGTCGTGCAGGCGCTGGTGCAGATCCTCGGCCACGCCTTCATCGACCTCGCCGATAAAGCGCAAGGTGACGTGCAGGTTGCGCGCCGCCAGCCAGCGCGCGCCGGGAATGCCGCCGGCCAAGGCCGCCAGCCGTGCCGCCAGATCAGCCGGTAGGGCCAGACCGACGAACAGACGGATCACGGCACCGTTCCGGTCAGGACGGTCAGTACCCCGGTATAGCCGTACAGGCGCTGGCCGCTGATCTCGCCATTGGCGAAATAGCCGATCAGCGGCACCGCCGGCCCCAGCGCCTGACGCACCTGGGCCAGTTCCGCCCCCGGCTCGCCGAACATATGTTCCCCCCGCGCCGTGCAGGTGACGTAAATCGCCGCCAGCGGCAGCCGACCTTGCAGGCGCCCGCAGACATCGTCGAGCATGCGAGCCAGATCGGCCTGGGCGGCGATGGGATCGCGCCGCACCAGCATCAGCCTTTGCCCCACATGGATGTCGTCGGCCACCGCCAGCCAGCCTTGGGCGGTGTCCAGCCCCATCAGCGTGCGCACCACGTAATCGCCCTGGTCCGATCCCTCCACCGGCAGGGCGGCATGGATATAGCCGGCGGCGCGGCGGGGATCGCGGGCCAGCAATTCCCCCACTTCCGCCTTGAACACCGCAAGCGCTGACTTGCCATCCAGGCCGGCGACCACGTTGGCCCAGCCCTCGGTTACCGCATGCAGCGGGCCGATGGGGGTGCAGCCCTGGGTAAGACCGACCACCGCCTGGATCGGCTCGGCCAGCAATACCCCGGACAGGGCTCCGGGCAGAACGCTGCCGGCCAGATGCGACGGATGGTCGCCCGCCGCCACCAGACCGCCGGTCAAAAAGCCGATGCCGTCGGCCAGGGATTCGATCAGCGCCGGCAGGCCGGCATGACGCGGATCACCATGAACCAGGGCGATGGACGGGCTGTTGGCAGTGGCCCACAGCCCCAGGCGGGCGGCGAAATCAGCGGCGTCGGTGCTGGAAAACAGCTTGAAGGCGCCTTCCGGCACTTGCCCCAGCATCACCGCCATGGCGCCGCCATCGCGGATTTCCTGGTTGCCGACGCAAAGGCCGGGCACCGCCGCCCCCACCCAGTTTTCCACTCGGGTGGTTTCGCGCAGGAAGGTCAGGATCGACGGCAGATCGGCGGCAAAGGCTTCGGTCGTATACAAGATACCCAGATTGGCCCGGCCCACCGCCGCCGACACCCGTTCCAGGCAGGCCTTGGCCGCCAGCCCCCAATGATCGGCCACCGCATGGGCGGCGACGAACAGCGGTCTCATGGCCGCACCTGATCCAACAGCTTTTCCACCATGGGCAGCATGCGCCCCACCATCACCGCCACCCCGGCCCCGGTGGGGTGCAGGCCGTCTTTCTGGTTCAGCGCCGGATTGGCGGCGACGCCATCGAGAAAGAACGGATACAGCGCCACGCCGCGATCCTTGGCCACCTGGGTATAAGCGGCGCGGAAGGCCTGGCCGTATTCGGGGCCGAGATTGGGCGGCGCTTCCATGCCGGCCAGCAGCACCTTCACCCCGGCGCCTTGCAGCTTGGCGATGATGGCATCCAGATTGGCGCGCAGGCGGTTGGTGTCCAAGCCGCGCAGGCCGTCATTGGCGCCCAGGGCGACGATGGCCGTCTGCGGCTTGTCGGCCAAGGCCCAGTCCAGCCGGGCCAAGCCGCCGGCGGAGGTGTCGCCCGACACCCCGGCATTGACGACGCGGACGTCGCGGCCCTTGGCTTTCAACGCCGCCTCCAGTTGCACGGGAAAGGCTTCCGCCGCCGGCAAGCCGTAGCCGACGGTGAGCGAATCACCCAGGGCCAACAAGGTGACCGGGGCCGCCCTGGCTGGGCTCACGTTGACAATGAAGGCCAGCGCGCCATATGCGACCAATGATTTCTTGATGAAAGACCTGCGCCGCATGTCCAGTTCCCATAGCCAGCCGCTGATCCGATTGCGCGGCGTCACCCTCAACTTGGCGAGCTTGGCCGGTCAGGTCAACGTCTTGCGTGGCATCGACCTGGAGGTGAACGATGGCGAGACCATCGGCATCGTCGGTCCGTCGGGCTCGGGCAAGTCGTCGCTGCTGATGGTGCTGGGCGGGTTGGAGCAAGCCAGCGGCGGTGAAGTGCAGGTGGCCGGCCATGATCTGACCGCCCTGAGCGAGGATCAATTGGCCCGCATGCGCCGCGACCACGTGGGCATCGTCTTCCAGTCGTTTCAACTGATCCCGACCATGACCGCCTTGGAAAACGTCGCCGTGCCGCTGGAACTGGCCGGAATCCCTGACGCCCTCGACCGGGCCGAGGCCGAATTGCGAGCGGTGGGTCTGGGCCATCGGCTGGATCATTATCCCGGCCAGATGTCCGGCGGCGAGCAACAGCGCGTCGCCCTGGCCCGCGCCGTCATCGCCCGCCCGCGCCTGTTGCTGGCCGACGAGCCCACCGGCAATCTGGACGGCGCCACCGGCGCCGATATCACTGACTTGATGTTCGATCTGCATCAGCGCCATGGCTCCACCCTGGTGCTGGTGACCCATGACCCGGCCTTGGCGGCGCGCTGCGACCGCGTGGTGCGTCTGGCCGATGGTCGGGTGGCGTCGTGATCGCCATCGCCGCCCGCTTCGCCCGCCGGGAATTGCGCGGCGGGCTCAAGGGTTTTCGCATCCTGGTCGCCTGTCTGGCCTTGGGGGTGGCGGCCATCGCCGCTTCGGGCTCGTTGAAGGCGTCGTTCCATCAGGCGCTGTCCGAGGATGCCCGCGCCCTGTTGGGCGGCGACATCGAATTGCGCCAGTCCTATGTGCCGATCACCCCTGAGCAACGGGCCTTTCTCTCCCGTTTCGCCACCGTCTCGGAAGTGTCCGACATGCGGGCCATGGCGCGGGCCGGCGATGCCCGCCGGCTGGTCGAGCTTAAGGGTGTCGATGATCTCTATCCCCTGGCCGGCACCCTGGTCACCCAGCCGCCCTTGCCCCTGACCGAGATGTTGCGTCAGCAAGAGGGTGTTTGGGGCGCCGCCGCCGATCCACATCTGCTGGACGCCCTGGGCGTCGCCATCGGCCAGCAGGTGCAGGTGGGGGCCATCCGCGTCGAGATCCGCGCTATCCTCACCGCCGAGCCCGACCGCGTCGCCAACGCCCTGTCCTTTGGTCCGCGCCTGCTGGTATCCCATCAGGCGGTCAGCGAAACCGGGCTAATCCAGCCGGGCAGTCTGATCCGCTGGGGGGCACGGCTGGCCCTGTCCCCCGGCAGCGATGCCGCCCGACTGAAAGCCGATCTGGCCCATGCCTTCCCCGATGCGCCATGGAGCTGGCGCGACCTGACCGAGGCCGCCCCCGGCCTCGACCGTCTGCTCGACAATCTGGCCGCCTTCCTCACCCTGGTCGGGCTGACCGCCCTGCTGGTCGGCGGCATCGGCATCGCCAACGCGGTCAAGGCCTATCTCGACGGCAAGCTGGCCCATATCGCCATCTTCAAGGCGCTGGGCGCCCCCAGCCGCCAGATCGGTCTGATCTATGGGCTGCTGGTCGGCGGGTTGTCCGCCCTGGGCATTGTGATCGGTCTGCTTTTGGGCGCCGCCGCCCCCTGGGTCTTGGTTCAGGTGGCCGGCGATGCTTTGCCGCTGGCCGCGCGGGTCGGGCTTTATCCGCTGCCCCTGACCATCGCCGCCGCTTTCGGCGCCCTGACCGCCCTGACCTTCGCCCTGTGGCCGCTGGCGCAAGCCGCCCGCGTGCCGGCCACCGCCTTGTTCCGCCAAGCGGCCAGCCCGCTTGCCACCCGTCCGCAAGGCTGGTTGCTGGTGGTGCTGGTGACGACCGCCGCCGCTTTGGCCGCGCTTGCCGTCATCGCCGCCGACCGCCGCGATATCGCCGCCATTTTCGTCGCCGCCGCCATCGCCTTGCTGGGCCTGTTCCGCCTGCTGGCCTGGGCCTTGTCGCGCGCCGCCGCCTTGGCGACCAAACGCCGTCGCGGTCTGATGGCCCGGCCCACCGCCCGCGTCGCCCTGGCCAATCTGCACCGCCCCGGCTCGGCGGTGGTGTCCATGGTGCTGTCGCTGGGCCTGGGGTTGACCGTGCTGGTGACCATCGCCCTGATCGAGGGCAATCTGGCCCGCCAGTTCGGCCAGACCCTGCCGGCCCGCGCCCCCAGCTTCTATTTCATCGACCTGCAACCGGATCAAAGCGACCAATTCGACACCATCATCACGGCGGTTGCCCCCGCCGCCAGCGTCGAAAAAGCCCCCATGGTGCGCGGTCGCATCACCCAGTTGAACGGCCAGGCCATCGACGCCGCCCAGGTGGCGCCCGAGGTGCAATGGGCCTTGCGCGGCGATCGCGGCCTGACCGCCGCCGCCAGCCAGCCGCCGCACACCGTCTTGCAGGCCGGCACGTGGTGGCCCGCCGATCATGCCGGGCCGCCGCTGGTCTCGGTGGATGCCGGTCTGGCCAAGGGTCTGGGCCTCAAGCTGGGCGACAGCCTGGGCCTGAACATCCTGGGGCGCGAACTGACTTTGAAAGTGGCCAGTCTGCGTCAGGTGGAATGGACCAGTCTCAACATGAATTTTGCCCTGATCCTGTCGCCCAACGCCCTGGCCGGCGCTCCCTTCATCCACATCGCCACCGTTCATGCCGACGAAGCGGATGAAGCCCGGGTGGAAAAGGCGGTCAGCGATGCCCTACCCAACGTCTCGGCCATCCGCGTCAAGGAAGCCCTGACCCAGGTGCGCGCCATGATCGCCCATGCCGATCTGGCGGTACGGCTGGCCGGCTTGGTCACCCTGGCCGCCGGTGCCCTGGTCTTGGCCGGGGCGGTGATGGCGGGTCATCGCCGCCGGGTGCGCGAAGCGGTGATCCTGAAGGTGCTGGGCGCCACCCGGGGCGAGCTGTGGCGGGCGTGGATGCTGGAATTCTCGCTGATCGGCGCCGTTACCGGCCTGTCGGCGGCCCTGTTCGGCAGTGTGGCGTCGTGGGCGATCATCGTCCATGTCATGCGCGGCGAATGGGTGTTCTTGCCCGGCCTGACCATGGCCACCTTGGCCATCTGCATCACCGCTGCCCTGGCCGCCGGTTTTGCCGGGGCTTTCGCCGCCCTGCGCCTGCCCGCCGCGCCGGCTTTGCGGCAGGAATGATTCACGGAATCTTGACGAGGCGGGATTATCATCCAACATATGAGATCAAGGCGGTGCCGGTTTCCCCTGACGGGGAGGGGCCGCCGAACCGGGCGCCGAATGACGGGCCCAGATTTCAGCACTCTCTCGCTCACCCCAGAGGAGGAGATACCATGAGCCGCATGTCCGCCTTCAACAGCCCGCTCTTGTTGGGTTTCGACCATTTCGAGCGCGTGCTCGACCGCGTCGCCAAAAGTCAGGGTGAAGGCTATCCCCCCTACAACATCGAACAGATCGGTGAAAACGGCCTGCGCATCACCTTGGCGGTGGCCGGCTTTTCCATGGATGATCTGGCGGTGGGTCTGGAAGACAACCAATTGATCATCCGCGGCCGTCAGGCCGAGGATGACCCGTCGCGTATTTTTCTGCATCGCGGCATCGCCGCCCGTCAGTTTCAACGCGCCTTCGTGCTGGCCGAGGGTATCGAGGTGCAATCCGCCACCTTGGACAACGGCCTGCTGCATATCGACCTGTACCGACCCCGCCCTGAACCCAGGGTGAAGACCATCCCCATCAACGGCGCCAGTGTGGGCAGTGACCGGGTCGCCGGCCCCCGCACCATCGACGTGGCGGACGAAGATGTCCGTTCCGTGCGCTCCCGACCGAGAACCGGCCAATAGGAGGTACGACCATGCAAGACCTTTCCACCCTGCTCTATCCCATGAGCGCTTCCGATTTCGCCTCCTGGGGCATGCCTGAACTGGCTTTCGTCAAGCGCGTGGTCGAAAACAGTCAGGTCAGCTGGACCATCCATTCCGCCGACGGCACCGCCATCGGCGTCGCCCCCAGCCGCGATCTGGCCTTTGCCGCCATCATCCAGCACGAGTTGGAACCGGTCAGCGTGCATTGAGAAATCCGGGGCGGGGGATCACTTCCCCGCCCCGGCCTTGATCACCCCGGTGAAAACGTCGCGCATGGATTCGAAAGCCGGCGGCGGCAGGCCGTCCAGTTGCGCCAGCCGGTCGGCATAGCGCCGCACCATCCAAGGTGTGGCGCCGCCACCGAAGCTTTGGCGGTAATCCTCTTCGCCCAGTTCGGCATAGGCCACGTACAGGAAGGTGACGAACAGGCGGATATCGTCGCCCAGCACCGGCATGATGGCGGCGATGGCCTCGGTGGAGGTGCCGGCGATGTGGGCCAACACCCGGCGCAGTCGACCATTGTCGCTGCCGGGGAACAGCCGCCCCAGATCCATCTGGGTGCACACCTTCCACAGGATTTCGCCGTCGATGGTATCGCCCGACGATTTGATCAGCCGGCTGGCATTGCCCAGCAGCAGGGGCTGACCGCCACCGGCCATGTTGGCGCGCTCCTCGCGGCTGGCCAGGGCGCGCAGTTCCGCCGGCTCGCGGATATCCAGGATGCGCGGCCCCAGTTTCACCACCATGGCCGGTTCCAACGGGGTGTAATGGGGGATCAGCCGGGCCTGCCAGTCGAAGCGCAAATAATCGCGGATCACCGCGAACAGGGAATCCCCCGCCCCGGTGATGGTGCGGGTGACGTCGGGCGGCGGCTCGATCAGTCCCATGGCCACCAGCAGTTTGCGCCACAGCGGCAATTTGTCGATCTGGGTTTCGCGTACGCGTCGGCTGGCGCCAAGCTTGCGGCGGAAATGCCGCCGGGCCGAGGCGCGTACGATCAGTGCCACCGCCTCGCCCAGGGTGCGGCCGCACCATAGAAGACCGTCCATCTCACGCACCGGCTGACGCTGGGCATCGATCACCGAATCGGTGAACAATTCCGGACGGGTGCGGAACAGGGTGAAGCAGGAATCCAGGATTTCCGGATCGTTCATGGCCGCTTCATAGATGCCGGGGCCGGCATCGAGCTTGGCCAAGGCCGGAATCTCGCGCCGGAAAATGGCAGACATTTCGCCCTTCAAGGCGTCAACGATCTGATCCGTGGGCCGGGACAGCGCCATGGCATCGGTTAAAGCAGCGACCATGCGCCACCCTTTCATAACCAGTCCACGCCCATACCCAGTTACGGTATTACCATCTCGATAAATAAAATTGCAGTGTTGAATTGTGATATTTCCGCATCGCAGCAACCCGTGATGCGGGCAAAAAAAACAGGGCGGACAATTGCCCGCCCCGTTCTTCAATCAAGGGTTTCTACAGACCGTATTGAGCGGCCATCACCGGGTCCTTGGCGGCGACGACGCGGGCCAGATCGACGATGACCTTGGCCTGCTTCCAGGTGGCGTCGTCCTGCATCTTGCCGTCGATCATCACCGCGCCGGTGCCGTCGGGCATGGCGTCCAGGATTTTCTTGGCGAACAGCACTTCGCCGACATCGGGGCTGAACACCTTCTTGGCGATGTCGATCTGGTTGGGGTGCAGGCTCCAGGCGCCGGCGCAACCCAGCAGGAAGGCGTTGCGGAACTGCGCCTCACAGGCCGGGCTGTCGGAGAAATCGCCGAACGGGCCATAGAACGCCTTGATGCCGGCGGATTGGCAGGCATCAACCATCTTGGCCACGGTGTAATGCCACAAATCCTGCTGGAACAAGGTGCGCGGGGCATCATTTTTGGCGTCTTCGAGAACACCATAGAACGGATGACCACCGCCGACGCGGGTGGTCTTCATGCCGCGGCTGGCCGCCAGATCGGCCGGACCCAGGCTCATGCCGTGCATGCGGGGGCTGGCTTGGGCGATGGCGGCGACGTTTTCCACCCCCAGCGCCGTTTCCAGGATGGCATGGATCATGATCGGCTTGCTGACGCCATGCTTGGCTTCCAACTGGGCCAGCAGCTGATCCAGGTAATGGATGTCCCACGGGCCTTCCACCTTGGGCAGCATGATCACATCCAGCTTGTTGCCGGCCTCGGCCACCAAGGTGGTGACGTCGTCGAGGAACCAGGGCGAGTTCAGGCAATTGACGCGGGTCCACAGGCCGGTGCCGCAAGCCGGGTCCCAGGCGCGGGCCACCTCGACGAAACCGGCGCGCGCCGCTTCCTTGGCATCGGCGGGGATGGCATCTTCCAGATTGCCGAGCAGAACGTCGACGTTCTTGGCCATGTCCCCCGCCTTGGCCCGCATCTTTTCCACATGCGGCGGGAAGAAATGGATCATGCGTTCCAGCCGCACCGGCAATTCGCGATAGGGCGCAGGGGCGCCGATGGCCAACGGCTCGAAGAACTTCCTGGGCGGCTTGATGCTCATGATGCGCAATCCTCTTGCGGGGAAACCGGTGTGGGGCGCAATAATGATGCGTCATACTGCGCCGCACAAGGGATTTGTTGCGCGTTACCAGCCCCGCTTCAGCCCATGGGCGATGGCTGCGTAATCGGGCTCGTTGTCCGGGCACAACACGCCGTGGCGGATGAGGAAATCCAGGATCACCAGATTGACGTTGGCCTTGAAATCCTGGGTGTCGCGGATGCGGGCCATCACCTCGTCCACCTCCATCAGGGCGAAGCTTTCCACCTCGCCATCGGTGTTGCGCGGGGTGAAGTCAGGGGGCAGTTCCAGGTCATAGCAGAACATGACATCGGGCTTCAGCCCCCATTGGTCCTCGACGCAATAGGAGATCACGCCCACCGGGCGGGCGGTCTGGGCCAAGGCCGCCGGCACGTCGGCTTCTTCCGCCGCTTCCTTGATCAGGTTGTCACGCAACGACAGATGGGCGGGCTGGCCGCCAGCGATCAGATTGTCCAGCTTACCCGGGGCCACGGCCCGTTCCGGTGCCCGCTTGGCCACCCACAATTTCAGCCGCTCGCCGTCACGGACGAAGCCGTTGACGTGAACGCCGAAGGCGCGCACCCCGAACAGGCTGACCACGCCGCGATCCATGGTCATCACCGGTTCTTCCCCCCAGGTGCGGGCGACACGATAACGTTCGCCGCGCAAGGGGGGCGTCTGCCATTTGGCGTGCAAAGCCCGGCACACCTGATCCACCGCTTGCGAGCGCGCCTCCGGTTCGCTCAGGTGGCGCTGAAGATGGACGGCATCGGGGGTGACGGCAAAAACCGCCTCGTATTCCTCCAGATGCCAGGCGATGTCACCGCGCACCCACCCCACCTGCCGCCCGCCGACGATGAAGGGGCGGAAGCGGTTGAGATCGTGACGATTGCAGGCATCGATGTGATCAAGAAAAGCCATGGCCCCAGATGGAAACGCAAAGCCCACCCCCAGGTCAAGCACCGCATGGCCCCAGCCCAACCGGACGGTGCGGCGGCAAAGCGGCAGTCCGTGACCGAATTACCGATTTTTTGAGTGCGATTTCATGGCCCTAGTTGATTGTCCAGCAATGGACTAAACCTTATGGCGGGGCTATACTCCGGCCCTCTCGGGGTTGAGATCATAAGGTTTCTGGAGGAAAAGATGACCGAGTTCGCGAAAAAGACCCTCGCCGATTGGGATGCCCTGGCGTCCAAGGATTTGAAGGGCAAGTCGCCGGAAACCCTGACCTGGGACACCCCCGAGGGCATCAAGGTCAAGCCGCTTTACACCGCCGCCGACCTGGAAGGCCTGGAAGAACTGGACACCCTGCCCGGTTTCCCGCCCTTCCTGCGCGGGCCGCGCGCCACCATGTATGCGGCCAAGCCGTGGACGGTGCGCCAATACGCCGGCTTCTCCACCGCCGAGGAATCCAACAAGTTCTACCGCAAGAATCTGGCCGCCGGTCAGCAGGGCATCTCGGTCGCCTTCGACCTGGCCACCCATCGCGGTTATGACAGCGACCATCCGCGCGTGGTCGGCGATGTGGGCAAGGCCGGCGTCGCCATCGATTCGGTCGAGGACATGAAGATTCTGTTCGACGGCATTCCGCTCGACAAGATGAGTGTGTCCATGACCATGAACGGCGCCGTTCTTCCCGTGCTGGCCGGCTATATCGTCGCCGCCGAGGAGCAGGGCGTTTCCCAGGACCAATTGTCGGGCACCATCCAGAACGACATCCTGAAGGAGTTCATGGTCCGCAACACCTATATCTATCCGCCGGCCCCCAGCATGCGGATCATCGCCGACATCATCGAGTACACCTCGAAGAACATGCCCAAGTTCAATTCCATTTCCATTTCCGGCTATCACATGCAGGAAGCCGGCGCCACCGCCGTGCAGGAACTGGCCTTCACCCTGGCCGACGGTCTGGAATATGTGCGTGCCGCCCAAGGCCGCGGCCTGAAGATCGACGATTTCGCTGGCCGGCTTTCGTTCTTCTGGGCCATCGGCATGAATTTCTTCATGGAAATCGCCAAGATGCGTGCCGGTCGCCTGTTGTGGGCCCGTATCATCAAGCAGTTCGATCCGCAAAAGCCGTCTTCCATGGCGCTGCGCACTCACTGCCAAACCTCGGGCGTGTCGCTGACGGAAAAGGATGCCTATAACAACGTCATCCGCACCACCATCGAGGCCATGGCCGCCGTCCTCGGCGGCACCCAGTCGTTGCACACCAATGCGCTGGACGAGGCCATTGCGTTGCCGACCCCGTTCTCGGCCCGTATCGCCCGCAATACCCAGCTGATCATCCAGGAAGAAACCGGCATCCCCAACGTGATCGATCCGCTGGCCGGCTCCTATTACGTGGAAAGCCTGACCAACGCCTTGGCCGAGGAAGCCTGGAAGCTGATCCAGGAAGTGGAAGAACTGGGCGGCATGACCAAGGCGGTCGAATCCGGCATGCCCAAGATGAAGATCGAGGAAGCCGCTGCCCGCCGCCAAGCCCGTATCGACCGGGGCGAGGAAGTGGTGGTCGGCGTCAACAAGTACCAGCCGGCGGAAGAAACCCCCATCGAGATCCTGGATGTGGACAACGCCATGGTGCGGGACGCGCAGATCGCGCGGCTGAAGCAGGTCAAGGCCAGCCGCGATCAGGCCAAGGTCGACGCTGCCCTGGCCGCCCTGACCCAGGCCGCTGAGACCGGTGAAGGCAATCTGCTGGAACTGGCCGTCATCGCCACCCGGGCCCGGGCCACCGTCGGCGAGATCTCGGATGCCATGGAAAAGGCCTTCACCCGTCACCGCGCCGTCAACCGCACCATTTCCGGTGTCTATGGCGGCGTCTACAAGGACGATGACGGTTTCGCCAAGCTGAAGGCCGATATCGACGCCTTCGCCCGTGAAGAAGGCCGCCGTCCGCGCATGCTGGTGGTCAAGATGGGCCAGGACGGCCACGACCGCGGCGCCAAGGTGATCGCCACCGCTTTCGCCGATATCGGTTTCGACGTCGACGTCGGTCCGCTGTTCCAGACCCCGGACGAAGCCGCCCGCCAAGCCGTCGAGAACGACGTGCACATCGTCGCCGCCTCGTCGCTGGCCGCCGGGCACAAGACCTTGGTACCGCAGCTGATTGCCGAGTTGAAGGCGCAGGGCGCCGGCGACGTCATGGTGGTCACCGGCGGCGTCATTCCGCAGCAGGATTACGACTTCCTGTACAAGGCCGGCGTTGCCGCCGTCTACGGCCCAGGGACCAACATCCCCAAAGCCGCCGGTGAAATCCTGGAACTGCTGAAAAAGAAGAAGAATGCCGCCTGATCAATCGATCGGTGAGTGAACAAAAGGCCATTCGGGGCAGCCCGGATGGCCTTTTGTGTTGCAGGGTGGCTGCTAGCCCATAACCCAATGGGATCAAAGGGATCTTATCCCTTTGAAGAGCTTACTTGGGCCGGTTGGCCATGTCGATTTCCAGCTCGGCCCGGGTCAAGGCCGCATCCAGTTGTGCCGCCAGGGCCGCGCGCTTGTCGGCGGGTGCCGCCTTCAACTGGCGCAGCAGATCATCGGCGTCCAGCATGGTGGCCGAGGCGCTGGGCGACGACACCGTGGCCAGCCGCGCCCGCACCGTCTCGACCCGCGCCGAACGGATGGAAATATCGGCACTGTCGCTGCCCTTGGTCTCCGCCGTCAAGCCGGCTTCGGCCCCCAGCAGCAGCAAGGCCATCACGATCACAATGCTATGTTTCAGCATGGGTTTTCTCCTTGTCACAAGCCCCATTCCCGCAGCAATACGGCGGCGATGGCGCGCAAGCCATGGCCCAGGGGCGAGCGGTAATCACCGTCCATGCGCACTTGGCCGCGCAACGGTACCGGTGGCACCACCCGATCATCCACCGGCTTCAGCCGCAACCGATAGACGGCAACATCGGGCACCAGATTATTATGATCGAATCGGGCGGGAATGGTACCACCATAAGGTACAGCCAGACTGGGTTCGGTCAGGGCGGTGACGGCAACGCGGTCGATGGCGGTGATGGTGGCGTCGATGCCGGCATCACGGCCATCGGGGATGAAATAGGCGCTGGCCCCCACCCGCAGGCGCGGCACGTCCTCTTCCGCCACATAGGCTTCCAGCACACCGCCCTGGCGCAGGCCCAGCAAGGGTTCACGTTGATTGATCCATTGGCCCGGCTGCACCAAAGGCGACGAATCGGTGACGATACCGTCCATGGGGGCAAGCAGTTCCAACCGGTCCTGTTCATTGGCGAGGGCGGCGCGTTCGGCCTGGGCGGTGCGTAATTCCTCGGCGATGGATTGGCTGCGGGCGCGGAAATCGGAATCCATGCCCGTCGCCGACAGCTCATAGCGCAAGGCGGCGACGCGGCTGTCCAATTGTTGGCGCCGGTGTTCGGCATCGGGATTGTCCAGGCGGGCCAGTACCGCTCCGGCTTCGACCCGGTCGCCATCCTTGACCGTCACCTCGCGCAATACCGCGCCGAACGGCACATAGATCAGGCTGTATTCTTGGGCTTTCAGCAGGGCCGGCGCGGTGACCTTGCCGTTCCACGGCACCACCAGCAGCAACAAGCCCCCCAGCAGAACGGCCAAAGGCCAACGCACCCGACGACCGGCGCGGATGGCCGGCAGCCGTTTTTTCCATTCCCGGATTTCGGCCCACACCGGTTTGACCACGAACCAGCCGATTTCCACCATGAACAGGATGATCCCCACCAGCTTGATGAAAAAATGATAGACCAGCACAGCGATGCCCAGGAACAAAATCAGCCGGTACAGCCACACCCCCCAGGCGAACACGATCATGCCCAGATGAGTGCGGGGCGGCAAATGTTCGGGCATCGGTTCGCCCAGGCCGAACAGGGTTTCGCGCAGGTGCCAGCGGGCCAGGGCAAAAGAGCGCGGATGCAGGTTGGGTTGATCCAGCGTGTCCATGGCCAGGAAATAGCCGTCAAAGCGCATGAACGGCGACAGGTTGATGGCCAGCGACGAGATCCAGGTGGTTGCTGCCAGGGTGAAAGCCATGGACCGGGCCGTACCGTCAGGCAGCAGACCCCAGGCCAGACTGGCCCAGGCGGCGATGGTCAACTCGGCCAGGATGCCGGCACCGCCCACCAAAAGCCGCTGGCGGCGGGCGTTCAGCTTCCACGCTTCGTTGACGTCGGTGTAAAGCATCGGCCACAGCACCAGAAAGGCCACCCCCATGGTCGGCACCCGGCAGCCGAAGGCTTTGGCGGTATAGGCATGGCCCAATTCGTGGCAGATTTTGGCCAATCCCAAGGCGATGCCGAAAGCAGCCAGTCCGGTGATGGAAAAGTGATCGACAAAGGTGGCGGTGAAGCTCTGCCATTGCCGCCCGATCAGCAGCAATCCGACCAATAACGCCAAGAGTGTGGCCAAACGGAAACCGCGCGATCCCAGCCACCTCACCCAGGGCAAGGTCCGCCCCAGCCAGGCATCGGGCCGCACCAGCGGCACCCGGAAGAACAGGTAATGGTGCAGCAGCCAAGTCAGCCACGACGATTTGCCGGACTGGTGGATGGAAAGCAGCCGATCCACCGCCCCAGGGCTGTCCGCCTTCAGCAACTGAGAGCGGGCCAGGAACTCGGCCACGCCCAGGATATCGTCCTCGTCCACCTCCAGCACCGTATCGGTCTCGATGGCGGTACGGATGGCCGCTGGTTCACCCAGGTGCCAGCGGCTGAGAATCTCGAAGGCAGGCCAGCCGATACGGAAAAACCGGTTGGACAAGGGGTCGTGCAAGGTCCAGCTGGGGGCGCCATCACGGCCCACCGGACCAGGATAAACCGCCAATTCTTCGCGCAGCAGGGGCAGGGCCGCCGCATCCATGGATCAAAAACCGATAAACTGTCGAATGGTGGCCAGCGGGCGACGGAAGGCCCACCAGATCAGCGGCACGGTATCGCCGTCGATGCGGGCGGTACCCTTCAACCCCAGCCGCGGCTTGTCCTCGGCCTCGGCCAAGGTGGCACGGATACGGTGGGCGATGCTGGCATCGGGCCGCGCCGCTGCCTCATAGGCGACGGAACGGACGCGGGCCTTCACCGGTGACAGTGGATTGGTGTTGAGAAACAGGGTCAGCGGCCCGCCGGGACGCACTTCCCCCACATCGGCCACCGCCACCCAGGCTTCCACCTCGGTATCGGTTTCGTCGGCCACCGCCATCACCTTTTCGCCCAGGATTACGGGACGTCCGATCCAGTCGGCGACATCATCGAAGACGGCGATGCCCGCCTTCGGCGCCTTGACCTGGATGCGTGCCAACTGGCTTTCCAACAGACGGACCTCGGCGGCCTTCTCCTCGGCCTTGCCGGCCAGGATGGCCGCCTGGGTCTTGGCCTTGGCATCGAACACCATGGCCTGGGCGGTTTGGCGGTACTCGGCTTCGGCCGTCGCCAGACTTTGCCGGGCCACATCCAGGCGACCGGTCAGGGTGGTGGAATCAAGTTCGAACAACACCTGTCCCTCGGTCACCGCATCATTGGGTCTGACCGCCATGCGACCGATCACCCCTTCCAGCGGCGCGCGGATCAAAACCGGATGGGCGGCGACGCTTTCCGCCGGTGCCAGCACCGAACTGGTCACCGGAAACAGGGCCACCAGCACCCCTGCCGCCATCATGGCCCAGCCCTTGCGTCCACGCGGCTTGGGCCAGGCGACCCGCTTGGGCGTCAGCGCCCGCAGCGACAAGCCGACCAGCTGGGTCAGCCGCTCCAACATGGCGACTTCACCTTCGCTGAAGGCATCATCGCGGGCATAAAACACAGAGCCGCCGTCAAACGGCAACAACAGGCCATGGGCCGGCAGCCAATCCGCCCATTCCGCCCCGCCATCCGTTTGCGTCAAGGGCCGTGGCTGATCGTCGCGAAAACCGGCCAGCAAGTGTTGCAGCCACAATACATAGGGGGAGCCGGTATCCACGTTGGCCGCCCCCGACAGCGCCAGCACTCCCTGATCGCGGCGCCATAGGGCCGCCTGACGATAGGGAACCAGGGTGTGGGCCAGATTGACCGCGATAAAAGCGGTTTCCATGACGCTGGAGGCCTTCAGAACCCGGCTTTCCACGTCCAGCCAGACATAAATCGGATCACTCATACAAAACTACCCGTCACGGCGGCGGCGACAGCAGCACCTTACCCGACATTCCGGCGGCAAGCTCGGGGAAATGGCCGCCGATGGCGCCGGTGACCTTGACCGACTGGCTGACCGGATCGATGCGGGCGCCGATGCGGGTGAGTTTGACCGGATAGGTCCTGGCGGTCTCGTCCATGGCCACCTGGAAGAGGTGACCGGGTTTCAGCCACACCAGCCATTTGGACGGCACGATGAAATCCAGCTCCAGCACGCTGTCGTCGAGGATGTCCAGCAGCGCCTGACCGGGCTGGACGTATTGCTGGGCGCGGACCTTCTGTTCCACCACCCGACCGTCGAAGGGGGCGGGCACCGTGCATTTGCCCAGCACCGCGCCGCTGGCGTCGACCTTGGCGCGGGCCTTGTCGCGCTCGGCCTGGGCCACGTCGCTTTCCAGCTTGCCGATGGTCTGCAATTCCAGCAGCCGGGTGTTCACCGCCACCGTCTTCTCGGTGGCGCCCAAGGCCGCCCGCGCCTCGGCCATCTGCGCCCGCTGGATCGAGCAGTCAAAGGCGATCAGGGTGTCGCCCCGCTTGAACCGCTCGCCCTCGCGCGCCCCCACCTTCTCCACCTTGGCGCCGATCTCGGCGGCCAAGGTGGTGAAGTCGCGCGGGCTTAATTGCGCCCGCAAGTCCTGCGCCGCCGCCGGGGCGGCCAGCCCGAAAAGCAGCGGCAGAATGCGCCACCAGCCTGTCATCGGGCGCCGTCGCTGCCCGCCGCGAACCAGCGACCCAGGCCGGCCAGCGGCCCGGGCTCGTCCGGCAGGGACGGCGTGGTGTCGGGCAAGGCGGCGACGCTGGCCTGCTGGGCTTGGCGGCCCCATTCCTCCAGGCGGGCGGCGATCACCGCCGACAGGCTGGACAGATCGTGGCTGGCGACGCTGTCGGGCATCAGATCGTGGCCGATGCTGGCCTGCATCTTGGCATAGGATTGCTCGACCTGAGCATAGGTCTGGAAGCGGCGCAGCGCCGAGGCGATGGCCGAGGCGCTGCCCGCCACCCGTTCCAGCATGCCCTGGGCGTCGTTGGCGGTCTTGGCCGCCGACAATTCATAAAGCCGCCGGTCGACCCGCCACAATTCGTCCGATTGCTGGTATTGGCTGACGGCGTTGCGGTATTGCCGTTCCGACACGTGCACCTGGGCCAGCACCGCCATGCGCAGGGCCAGCCGCTTGGACTTGACCACCTCTTCGTTGGTTTCGGCGTAGCTGATGGCGTCGGGGCCGCTGATCAGGTTCATCAGGTTCCACGAGAGCTTGGCCCCGGCCTCGTACCAGTGATTGCTCATCAGGAACGAATTGTGGTCGTAATTGCGGCTGGCGGAAAAGGTGATGCCGGGAAACAGCCGGGTGATCGCCTTGCGGGTGTCGTTGACGCTGATCCGGGCCAGATAGCCCTGTTCGCGCAGGTCGGCGTTGTTGGTGAAAGCCAGTTCCTCCATGCGCTCCAGTTCCAGCTCCCAGGCCGGAACTTGCAGATCGCCCGGCACCGTCAGCACCAGTTTGGTCCCCGGCGGGGCGTTGATCAGGGCGGCCAGCTCGATCTCGGCGGTGGACAATTCCTGCTGGATGGCGGTCAGCTGCCGCAGGGTTTCCAGCAGGGATTTCTGATAGCGCAAGCTTTCCGCCGGCGCCTTCAGGTTCTCGCGCTCGACAATCTTGGCCCGGTCCAGCGCCACCTTGGCCTCGGCCACCGCCTTTTCCACCTCACCCTTCAGTTCCTGGTGGGCGGCGGCGCGCCAAAAGGCGAAGCGCACTTCCTGCACCAGATTGTGCACGGTCTTGCGCTTGCGCTCTTGCGCGATCAGGGCGCGGTCGGCGTTCTGCTTGGCGGTGAAATAGCTGAGGCCGAAATCCAGCACGTTCCACGACAGGCCCAGATCAGCGGTGTAATTGTCGCGGTCGGTGGAATAGCTGGGGCTGGTGCCGGTGGTCTGGGTCTTGACGTCGCGCGATACCGTGGCGTTGGGTTCCGAGCGCGAGGTGAAGCCGGCATTGGCGGCCAGCTTGGGCAGCATGTCCCAGCGGTCGACCTGGGTCTGGCCCAGGGCCAGGCCTTCCTCCATCACCTTGGCCCGACGGTCGAGATTGTATTTGAGCGCCCGGGCGATGGCGTCGGACACGGTCAGCGGACCGGAAAGCGGCGCACCGCCCTTGAACATGTCGGCGCGGTCGTCGCGGGCCGCTTGTGCCAGCTGCTCGGGGCTGAACGGCTCGGGCGTCATGGCGCAGGCGGCCAGCAGGGCGACCAGGGACGCGGAGGCCAGCAGACGCGTGGCACGGGAAAAACCGATCATTGCAAACACCCCCTTTGATGATCCCTACGCGGCCTTGCCGCTGGTCTTCAATGCGTTGAACAAAACCGCCTGCTTGGTCGCCTGGCCATCCTGGCCCAGCGCCCGCAATTGCGCCGTCAGGCCGGGACGGCCAACCGGGGATGCGTCGCCGGTGCGACCGGGAGCTTGCGGACCGCCCTGGCCCTGGCCTTCACCCTGGCCCCCGTCACGACCGCCACCACCTTGGCCGCCCTCTGCCGGCGCGGCATTGCCCTGGCCCTGGCCGACGACGATCTTGAAGGTCTGAACCACTTGGCGGCCTTCGTTGTCGCGGGCGATGACGCGCACCACCACCTCGCCACGGAAACCGGGTGGCGGTGTTCCCTCGAAAGTGCCGGTGGAGGGATTGAACGCCATCCAGCCCGGCAGCGCCGCGCCATTGGCCCGGGTCGCTGTCAGCGACACCACCGCGTCGGCCTTGGTATGGGCGAAGGTGTCGGTCGGAATGGTCACCGAGATGCGCGCACCCTCGGCCACGATCGCGTCACGCATGGGCGCGTTGATCACCAGGGCATCGCCGCCCCCGGCCGGCTTGGCGGCGACAACCACCTGGAAGGCATTGGTCGCCGGGCGGGTCATGGTGCTTTCCACCGGCGGCAGAGCGGGCGGTGTCGGCGGTGCCGCCACTGGGGCGGTGATGGTGACGGTGGCCGGGGCCGAGGCCACCGAGACATTGCCGGCGGCATCGGTGGCGGTGGCGGTCAAGGTGTGGCTGCCCACCGCCAAGGTGGCGGTATAGGTCCAGTTACCGGCACCGTCGGCGGTGACCGTGCCCAGCAAGGTGGCACCGTTATAAATCTTCACCGTCGCATTGGCCTCGGCCGTACCGGTGACCGGGACGGTGGTCGAGGTGCCGCCGGTGGCCGCCAGACTGGGCGCGTTGGGCGCTATGTCGTCGGTGGTCACCCTGACCGACAGGGACGTCGATGCGGCGCTTTCATTGCCCGCCGCATCCTTGGCCTTGGCGGTGAAGGCATACGTGCCCAGGGCCAGGGTGGTGCCGGTGTGGTCGAAGCTCCAGGCGCCGGCGCCGTTGGCGGTGGCGGTGCCGATGGAGACGCCGTCCTTGAACACCTCGACCGTGGCATTGGCCTCGGCGGTGCCGCTGATCACCAAGGTCTGGTCGGTAGTGATGCCGTCGCTGGTGGACGAACCGCTGTCGCTGGAAATGGCGGTGACCGCGGGCGCTGACGGCGCGGTGGTATCCACCGTCACGTTCAAGGCCGAGCAGGTGGCGCTGTCCTGGCCGCTCAAGGTGGCCTTGGCGGTAAAGGCGTGGGCGCCAGCGGCCAAGGTGGTGCCGGTGTGGTCAAAGCTCCAG
Organism: Magnetospirillum gryphiswaldense MSR-1 v2; assembly: GCF_000513295.1. Lineage (NCBI taxonomy): Bacteria > Pseudomonadati > Pseudomonadota > Alphaproteobacteria > Rhodospirillales > Rhodospirillaceae > Magnetospirillum > Magnetospirillum gryphiswaldense. The sequence continues at coordinate 3,328,513 of NC_023065.1, read as the reverse complement.
GCGCCGGTACCGTCGGCGGTGGCGGTGCCGATGGAAACGCCATCCTTGTAGACGGTGACGGTGGCATTGGCCGGGGCCGTGCCGCTGATGGTCAAGGTGGCATCGCTGGTGATGCCGTCGCTGTTGGAACTGCCGCTATCGGTGGAAATGGCCAGCCCGGTCGGCGCCGCCGGCGCTATCCTGAGCCTTGGCGGTGAAGGCATAGGTGGCCAGGGACAAGGTGGTGCCGGTGTGGTCGAAAGACCAGGCACCGGTACCGTCGGCGGTGGTGGTGCCGATGGACACCCCATCCTTGAACACTTCGACGGTGATATTGGCCGCCGCCGTGCCGCTGATCACCAGGGTCTGGTCGGTGGTGATGGCATCACTGCCCGAGGTGCCGGTGTCGGTGGAGATGGCGGTAACCGCCGGCACCGCCGGCGCGGTGGTATCCACCGTCACCGCCTTGGCGGTCGAGGCGGTGCCGACATTGCCGGCCAAGTCGGTGGCGATGGCGGTGAAGGCATAGCTGCCCTCGGCCAGGGTGGTGCCGGTGTAATCAAAGCTCCAGGCGCCGGTGCCGTCGGCGGTGGCGGTGCCGATGGACACCCCGTCCTTGAACACCTCGACCGAGGCATTGGCCTCGGCGCTCCCGCCGATGGTCAAGGTGGTGTCGCTGGTGATGCCGTCGGTGGCCGAGTTGCCAGTGTCGCTGCTGATGGTCAAGGCCGAGGGCGCCGCCGGCGCGGTGGTATCGACCACCACAGTCTTGGCGGTGGACGCGGCGCTGTCCTGGCCCAACAACCGCGACACGGCGGTGAAGGCATAGGTCCCCTCGGCCAGGGTGGTGCCGGTGTAATCATAGGTCCAGGCGCCGGTGCCGTCGGCGGTGGTGGTGCCGATGGACACGCCATCGCGATAGACCAGCACGGTGGCATTGGCCGGAGCCGAGCCGGTGAGGATCAGCGTCGTGTCGGTGGTCTTGCCATCGCTGTTGGAACTGCCGCTATCGGTGGAAATGGCCAGCCCGGTCGGCGCCGCCGGCCCCGTCACCACCTGCACGTTGAGCGCGGTCGAGGCGGCGCTGGCATTGCCGGCGCTATCCTGGGCCTTGGCGGTGAAGGCATAGGTGGCCAGGGCCAAGGTGGTGCCGGTGTGGTCGAAAGACCAGGCGCCGGTGCCGTCGGCGGTGGTGGTGCCGATGGACACCCCATCCTTGAACACTTCGACGGTGATATTGGCCGCCGCCGTGCCGCTGATCACCAAGGTGGTGTCGGTGGTGATGGCGTCGGCGCCATCGACGCCGGTATCGCTGGAAATGGCGGTAACCGCCGGCACCGCCGGCGCGGTGGTATCCACCGTCACCGCCTTGGCGGTCGAGGCGGTGCCGACATTGCCGGCCACGTCGGTGGCGATGGCGGTGAAGGCATAGCTGCCCTCGGTCAGGGTGGTGCCGGTGTAATCGAAGCTCCAGGCGCCAGCGCCGTTGGCGGTGGTGGTGCCGATGGACACCCCGTCCTTGAACACCTCGACCGAGGCATTGGCCTCGGCGCTGCCGCCGATGGTCAAGGTGGTGTCGCTGGTGATGCCGTCGGTGGCCGAGCTGCCAGTGTCGCTGCTGATGGTCAAGGCCGAGGGCGCCGCCGGTGCGGTGGTATCGATGGTCACCGACAACCCGGTCGAGGCAACGCCTTGATTGCCCGCCGCATCGGTGGCCTTGGCGGTGAGGGTGTGCGCCCCCGCCGACAACGTCGAGGCGGTGATCGACCAATTGCCCGACCCGTCGGCGGTGCCGGTGCCCAGCACGGTGCTGCCGTCGGTGTCGTACAGGGTCACCGTGGCGTTGGCTTCGGCCGTGCCGGTAAAGGTGGGGGTGGTGGTGCTGGTGATGTTGTCGGTATTGGTGCCGCTGTCGCTGCCGGCGCTCATGTCCGGGGCCGAGGGGGCGGTCGGCGCGGCGGTGTCGATGGTCACCGACAGCCCGCCCGAGGCGACGCCCTGGTTGCCGGCGACATCGGTGGCCTTGGCGGTGATGGTATGCGCCCCCGCCGACAAGGCCGACACGGTGATCGACCAATTGCCCACCCCGTCGGCGGTGACCGAACCGATTTCCGTGGTGCCGTCGGTGTCGTACAGCTTGACGATGGCATTGGCCTCGGCGGTGCCGCTGAAGGTCGGCGTGGTGTCGCTGGTGATGTTGTCGGTATCGGTGCCGCTATCGGTGTCGGCGGTCATGTCCGGGGCCGACGGCGCGGCCGGCGCGGCGGTATCTATGGTCACCGCCAGCCCAGTGGACGCGGCGCCCTGGTTGCCCGCCGTGTCGGTGGCCTTGGCGGTGATGGTGTGCGCCCCCGCCGACAAGGCCGACACGGTGATGGTCCAATTGCCCACCCCGTCGGCGGTGACCGACCCGATTTCCGTGGTGCCGTCGGTGTCGTACAGCTTGACGATGGCATTGGCCTCGGCCGTGCCGCGGAAGGTCGGCGTGGTGTCGCTGGTGATGTTGTCGGTATCGGTGCCGCTATCGGTGCCGGCAGTCATGTCGGGGGCCGAGGGGGCAGCGGGGGCGCTGTTGTCCAGGGTGAAGGTGCGCTGATCGGTGCCGCTGGGGGTGATGCTGGACAGCGCCTGGGACGCGCCGTTGACGATGTTCTGCCCGCCCTTCAGCCCCAAGGTGACGGTGCCGGTGTGATTGGCGATATCGCCGCCGGAAACCGTCACGTCATAGGCGTTGCCGCCAGCCGAAACGACACTGACGCTTTCGCCGGTCAGTTCGGCCACGTCGAAATCAACCGTGCCATCGGCCAGATTGCTGACCGCTTCATTGAACGTCACCCGCCACGTCAAACTGTCGGCGTTGGTGGTGGCAGAGGCAGGGGTTTGACGCTCAACCGAGGTGACGGTGGGGCCGGTGGGAGCGTTGGCCGTCGATGTAAAGGAAAAGGTCAGCGTTCCACGGAGAGCATGTTGGTTAGCGAGCTCGGGAATTGCTGAAAACACAAGAACCTTTGAATTCTCCGACGATATAGAAAAGATGCCGGCGCCGTCAGGTATCGACGAATACTCGTCTCCAGTCACACTATAATCTATATCTGCATCTGATGTTCTTGATATAGCATCAATTGATGCAAGACTTCCATCAGAAAAACTTATGTAAAACTCATTCACTCCATAGGCATTAGAGTCTTCTGGCCACGTTATGGTGATCGTATTGGATTGTATATCAACACGTATGTTTCCGTCACCGCCAAATATCTCGACATGCGAGTCTGAAACCGTAGCGTTGTAATACCAGCCAACACCGGCCCACCCCTCTTGGCCACCGACCGACCCCATCGACGTCACATAGTCGTCGCTCTCCGCACTTGATCCCATTATGACCGTCGTGCCAATAACATTCAGGGATGAGTGGTAACTCGAGATGACAAATTCGGCGGCCTCCACCATCCCTGTCCGGCTCTCCAGCGACCAATCCCCGCCCAGGCCTGCCGCCCCCGTGACATCGTCGGAAGCAGCCACATCCGCGCCGGTGGCCGTGGCCAGATTGGCGATAAAGGTACGTCCCACCTCGCTCGCCGCCACCGAGCAGCCATAGACCAGCAGATCGCCATCAGCCGACAAAGCCTGACCCAAGGCGGCAAACCCGGCCTGAATACCGGCCTGTGACAGGGCGGCGGCGTCAATGGTGTCCGAGCCCAGGACCAGAACGCCATCATCGCCATGGCTGAGAATATGGACGGCATCATAGTCTGCATGGGTTTGCGCCCACTTGGCCATCTGGGCCAAGCCGCTTTCACCGCCATCGATCAGCACCACTTCGATGCCGGCGCCGATGCTGTCCACCAGGGATTGGTAATCGGCAACGCCGGTATCGACGAAGGCCACTTCCTTGCGGGCCGGGGCCGGGGCGGCGGCATCAGCGACAGACGCCGCCTGGGCGGCAATGGCGGCGGCATCGTCACCAGCCGCATCGGCGGCATGATCGACCGCATCGGCCATGGCGGCGCCATCGAACATCAGCCGAGGCTCAAGCGCCATCAGCATGGAAGACAGGCGCATCTGGCCCGTGGCGGACCTGGAAACGGAGCGGCGAGGCTTGGCGAAATGTGTCATGGCGCGCATCCAAATGTAGGAAGGCAACCCCATCCCCAGGGGGTGCCAATACCACCTTGGTTCATAAGCTAGAATGAATTGCAATCTAATGGTAGTAAAAAATTATGCCTACTCCTGCACTAATCTGCGCGAATTGTATCACGATGTATCTATCGCTGTCGCTTATGCAGAGATATCGCCCATAACGACTCCATTGGTCTTATCAATCCACCGCCACCCCTCACCCCGGCAGCAAGGATGCCACAGCCCATGGTTTTATAATTGTCGATTCTGACAATTTTAATCAATTCTCGGGCACAGAACACATCTTGATTGATTTTTTATGCCAACAACAACAACCTTAGCTTGCTTGTGGCTATGGCCCATGGCTAAGGCTTGATTTCAAGGGGAGAACCAAATCATGCACTTCAGGATGACCCTGCCCGCGGCAGCGTTCGCTGCCGTCGCGGTGCTGACCGGCACCAGCCCGGCCCAGGCCTGCGGCGTCGATGCCTATATCGGGCAAATCTGCTATTTCGCCGGTAGTTTTTGCCCCCAGGGCACCTACCCGGCCACGGGCGGTACCCTCCAGAACTACCAAGACCAGGCGCTGCTCTCCTTGATCAGCACCCTCTATGGCGGCAGCCAATCCAGCAGTACCTTTATGGTCCCCAACCTGGCCGGGCGCCTGGGCGTCGGCACCTCCCCCACCCTGACGATCGCCACCAAACGCGGTCAGATGACCAGCAACGTAAACTTGATCCAGCATACCCATACCGCCACCTACAATCCCGCCGGCGGGACCACGCCGCTGCAGATCAACGCCACGGTCAAAGCCAGCCAGAGCAACGGTACCCACACCGACGCCGCCGCCGGCGACCTTCTGGCCGTCGCCAATTATAATGGCGCCGCCTGGCCCCATTACGCCCCGGCAACGGCCGCCGGCACCATGGTCACCCTGGCTGGCGCCAGTGCCCCCATCACCGGCAGCGGCACCCCGACCCTGGCCGCCACCGGCAGCGATCCCACCCAACTGACGGCGCTGAGCATCGTACCGGCCGAGTTGACCCTGACCGCCTGCATCGTCGGCTATTCCGGCGGTGTTTACCCCATGCGGCCCAACTGATTTTCGTCGATCGACTTGATCCTCAATGCATTCCAGGAGAGACATTTCATGAAAACTCTCGCTTCCCCCGCCTTGCGCCGCCGGCTCTGCACGAGCGCGGCGCTGGCCATGCTGACCTTCGCCACACCATCTTGGGCCTGCGGCACCGAGGGCTATGTGGGTGAAATCTGCTTTTTCGCCTTTAATTGGTGCCCGCAGGGATTTGTCCCCGCCAATGGCGCGACCTTGCCGTTGCAGCAAAATGTTGCTTTGTATTCCTTGACCAACAACGTCTATGGCGGCGACGGCAAGACCAACTTCAAGGTCCCCAATCTGGTCAAAACCGGCATCATCGGTTCGGGTACCGCCGCCGATCTGGCCGCAAACTTCCAGTGGAGCAAGCCCTATGGCAGCGCCACCAAAACCCTGACCATGGCGCAAATGCCGAGCCATACCCATGCCGCCACCTTTGCCCCCGACCAGGGCACTCCTCTGCAAGGCGCCCTAAGCCTGACCGCCAAGCAAGCCAACGCCACCTTGCCCATTCCGGCCAATGGCGCGGTGCTGGCCGGCCTGACCGACACCTCGGCCACACCGGTGGCCAAGAAGTCGTACGCCAACGGCACGGTCGCCGGCGCCGTCGTCTCGCTGGGCGGGACGAGCGCCACCGTCACCGGCACCGGCGCGGTGACCGTCAACGCGGCCGGCGCCGCCACCCCGATCCCCACCAGCCCGCCGGTGCTTGGCCTGACCGCCTGCATCGTCACCCAGGGCTATTATCCGCCGCGGGATTGACGCGACACGTCATATTCGGATTTTGGGAGTTTACCCATAATGAAAACCACCTTCCTGTTGTCCCACGCCGCCGCTGGCCTGATCCTGGCCGCCGGACTGACCCTTGGCTCCGACGATGCCCTGGCCTGCAACGGCTCAAGCCCGTATCTGGGCGAAGTCTGCCCGGTTGCTTTCAACTGGTGCCCGGTGGGCACCCTGCCGGCCGATGGCCGAACCCTGACGGTCAATGAAAACGAGGCCCTGTTTACCCTGCTCGGCACTACCTTTGGCGGTAACGGCACCACCACGTTCGGCTTGCCCAACCTGAACAACGCCTCTGTGGTCGGCAGCAACCCTGCCGCCTCTCCGTCGGGCCTGGGGGTCGCAAGCGGCCAGAACTCGGTGGCCTTGACCACGGCCAACTTGCCCGCCCACACCCATGCCGCCACCTTGAGCGTCAATCTGGCGACGACACCGGCATTGGCCGCCAAGCAAGCCCGCGGCAACGACACCTTGCCGCAGGCGGGTGATGCGTTGGCCACCGCCATTACCCAGGTGGGGCCGTCTGTGAACCCCGTTTCCTCCTACATCCCCGCCGCCAGTGCTGGTTCGACCGTCGGCTTGGGCGGGGCCGTCACCGGCTTTTCCGGCACCGGGCAGGTCACTGTCGCCAACTCCGGCATTCCGGTCAGCATCAACACCATCCCGCCGCAATTGGCGCTGACGTACTGCATCGCCACCACGGGCATTTTCCCCCAGCGGCCCAACTGATCGCCCCGCTTTCGCTCACAACAAAAAGCCCCCGCCAAGCTTTGGCGGGGGCTTCGTCTTTGCCATCGGGCGAAAGAAGAAAGAAGCTTACTTCTTCTTCTTTTCCGCCTTCTTGATGCCGACTTCGATGATGGCGGCGGCGTCTTCCGGGCCCTTCCAACCCAAGCACTTGACCCACTTGCCCTTTTCCAGGTCCTTGTAGTGGGTGAAGAAGTGCTCGATCTGCTCGATCAGGGTGGTGGGCAGATCGGTATAGCTGGCGACGTTGTCGTAATAGGGATGCAGCTTGGGATGCGGCACCGCCAGGATCTTTTCGTCCTGGCCGCTTTCGTCTTCCATCAGCAGCACGCCGATGGGACGGCAGCGCATGACCGAGCCGACGGCGACGCCGTGCTTGCCGACGACCATCACGTCCACCGGATCACCGTCTTCCGACAGGGTGTGAGGGATGAAACCGTAATTGGTCGGATAGAACATGGCGGTGTGCAGGAAACGGTCCACGAACATGGCGCCGGATTCCTTGTCGATCTCGTACTTCACCGGGTCGCCGCGCAGCGGGATTTCGATGATGACGTTGACGTCGTGGGGCGGGTTCTTGCCGATCGGGATCTTCTTGATGTCCATTTTATTGTCCTTGTTGCCTTGTCAAAGCGGCCTCGGGGTCCAAATACCCCAAACCGAGGTCGCGCGCCACAGCCTCGTGCGTGACATTTCCACTGTGGATGTTCAATCCCGCTTTTAAATGCGGGTCTTCGGCCAATGCCCTGGCCCAACCCTTGTCGGCCAAGGCCAGAACAAAGGGAAGCGTGGCATGCCCAAGCGCGAAGGCCGAGGTGCGGGCGACGGCGCCGGGCATGTTGGTGACACAATAATGCACCACGCCCGATTGCACATAGGTGGGCTGGGCGTGGCTGGTGGGACGCGAGGTGGCGATGCAGCCGCCCTGATCGATGGCGACGTCGACGATGACCGAGCCGGGCCGCATGGCGGCGACCATTTCCGCCGACACCAGACGCGGTGCGGCGGCGCCGGGGATCAGCACGGCGCCGACCAGCAGATCGGCCTGGGGCACCAGCGTTTCGATGGCGTCCAAGGTGGCATAACGGGTCAGGATGCGGCCGCCGAAGGCTTCGTCCAGATGGCGCAGGCGGGGCAGGGATTTGTCCAAGATGGTCACCCGCGCCCCCAGGCCCAGGGCCAGACGCGCCGCATTGCTGCCGACCACACCGCCGCCCAGCACGACAACGTGCCCCGGAGCGACGCCGGGCACGCCGCCGAGCAGGATGCCGGCGCCGCCTTGTTCCTTTTCCAGGCAATGGGCGCCCACCTGGGCGGCCATGCGCCCGGCCACTTCACTCATGGGGGCCAAAAGCGGCAGGCCGCCTTGGCCATCGGTCACCGTTTCATAGGCGATAGCGGTACAGCCGGACTCGAGCAAGGCGCGGGTCTGTCCCGGGTCGGGGGCCAGATGCAGATAGGTGAACAACACCTGACCGGGACGCAGCAGGGAATATTCCGCCGGTTGCGGCTCCTTGACCTTGACGATCATATGGGCGGCGGCGAACACCTGGGCGGCGTCATCGGCAATCTCGGCCCCGGCCTGGATATAGACCTCGTCGCCGCAGCCGATGCCGGCCCCGGCGCCGGTCTGCACCAAAACCCGGTGGCCATGGGCCACCAGTTCGCGCACCGCCGCCGGTACCAGACCGACGCGGTATTCATGGGTCTTGATCTCTTTGGGGACGCCGACAAGCATGATGGTGCCTTTCGCTTTGTTCCAGGATGAACCCAAGTTCAGCCGGGTTCAACCCGGGCCTTTCGCATCATCCACAGCAACAACAGCAAACCCGGCACGGCGACCAGGGTGGACAGCAGGAAGAAATCGACCCAGCCCAGCCGCTCCGCCAGCAAACCGGTGGTCGAGGCGATCAGGGTGCGGCCCACCGCCGCCAGCGACGACAAGAGCGCGTATTGGGTGCCGGTATAACTGAGGCTGCACAGGCCCGACATATAAGCGACGAAAGCGGCCGAGCCCAAGCCGCCGGTGAAGTTCTCCACCGCGATGGTCAGGGTCAGGGCCAGGATATCGTGCCCCATCACCGCCTGCCAGGCGAACATCAGGTTCGAGCCCATTTGCAACACGCCGCACAGCAACAGGCTTTTGAACAGGCCGAAGCGGGCCACCAGCACGCCGCCGACGAAGGTGCCGGCCAAGGTGGCGGTGAAGCCGAACACCTTGGAGACGGAGGCGATCTCGTTCTTGGAAAAGCCCATGCGTACATAGAACGGATTGGCCATCACTCCGGCGAAGGCGTCGCCCAGCTTGTACAGCAGGATGAAGGCCAGCACGCCCAGGATCATCCAGCCCTGGCGCCGGGCCATGTCCATGAACGGATCGGCCACCGCGTGCCTGAGCCAGCCGGTCACCCCGGGCGGCGGCGGCGGCAGGTCGGCCACCGGCTCGGCATTGGCCAGCACCGTCGCCATGCCCACCAGCACCAGGGCCGCCATCACCGCGTAGGTCAGGCTCCACGAGCCGCTGAACTGGGCCAGATACAAGGCCCCGGCCCCGGTGGTCAGCATGGCGATGCGGTATCCCGCCTGCACCGCCGCGGCACCGGCGCCATATTGTTCGGCATCCAGGATTTCGACGCGATAGGCGTCGATGACGATGTCCTGGCTGGCCGAACAGAATGCCACCACCACCGCCAGCAGCGCCGTCAGTTCCGGTCGTGCCGCCGGGTCGTTGAAACCCAGGCCCAGCAAGGCGGCGATCAGCAAGGTCTGGGTCGCCAGCATCCAGGCGCGGCGCCGCCCGAACAGACGGGTCAAGAGCGGCAGGCGCACGTGGTCGATCAACGGCGCCCAGGCGAATTTGAAGATATAAGGGGTGCCCACCAGCGCGAAATAACCGATGGTGGCCAGCGACACCTTGGCCTCGGTCAGCCACAGGGCCAGGGTCGAGCCGGTCAGGGCCAAGGGCAGGCCGCTGGAGAAACCCAGCAGCAATACGGTCAGGATGCGGCGGTCGCCATAGACCGCCAGCGCCTTGGCCAATTTATCCATGATGCGTTCCGACCAGACAGAGGAAGGCCAGCATTGTCCGGCCAAGAGTTAAAGCCGCGCTAAAACTGATCCAGTTCCGTATCCCAATACAGGAAATCACCCCAGGATTGATGCAGGAAATTGGGGGGAAAGCTGCGCCCATTCTCCTGTAGTTGGAAATTTCTGGGCTCTTTCGGCCAGTTCAGCAGGCGCATGCCGGCCTGGGCCACCAGTTTGTGCCCCTTTTTGACATTGCAGGGCGAACAGGCGGCGACCACGTTGCCCCAAGTGGTGCGTCCGCCCAAGGCGCGCGGGATGACATGGTCGAAGGTCAGATCGTGGGTGGCGAAATCCTGGCCGCAATACTGGCAGGTGAAGTGATCGCGCAAGAAAACGTTGAAGCGGGTGAAGGCCGGGCGGTTGGGGGCCGGCACGTATTCCTTCAGCGAAATCACGCTGGGCAGGCGCATGCGCGACGATGGCGAGCGGATTTCGCGTTCGTATTCCGACACCACGTTGACGCGATCGGAGACAACGGCCTTTACTGCCTCCTGCCATGACCACAGGGACAGCGGAAAATAGCTGAGCGGGCGGAAATCCGCGTTCAGCACCAAGACGGGATAGCCTGAGCCTACACTCAATAGCACCTCCATCGGCAGCTGCCACAAGATAGAGGTTTTAGCCGGTCAAATCCATCCCCGTCCTGATGACTGATCGGTGAAACTATTGGGGCAATGGCAAGCCAAAAGCCTGACGCAGGAAGGCGGTGGCCAGGGCCAGGCCGGGGCCGTCGATGGAGTGATCGAGGTCAGGACGCAATTCGGTCAGTACCGGAATGCCCACCGCCGCCAAGGTCCGTTCCGCCGTGGCCAGACTGGCCGGGTTGACCACCGGGTCGGCATCGCCATGGACCAGCAGCACGCGCGGACGCGACAGCACTTCATCGGCCAGGGTTTCGCCCGCGACCACGGCACCGGAAAAGCCGACGATACCGGCGCAGGTCTTGGCCCGGCGCGGCGCCACATGCAGCGCCATCATGGTGCCCTGGCTGAAACCGATCAGGGCCAGATCGCTGTCGTCCAGGCCGTATTCCGCCAGTTTGGCGTCGATGAAAGCGTCGAGCAGCGGCGCGGTGGCGCGGATACCCGCCGCCAGGGCCGGACCGGATCGATCCTGTAATGAAAACCATTGCCGCCCGAACGGGGCCATGTCATAGGCGAAGGGAGCATCGGGGGAGATGAACACCGCGTCCGGCAGCATGGGCGCCACATAGGGCACCAGACCGAACAGATCGGCGCCGTCCGCCCCCACCCCGTGCAGCAGGATAACCACTTGGCGGGCAATTCCGCCCGAGGCGGGCGGGGCGACATGGGCGTTCAGGGTCATGATGCGTCCTTGGCAGGCAGTGGCGGAAGCGTCGATTATGGTATGATCGGGGCCATGAACCAAGCCTCCGTGATCACCCGCTTCGCCCCCAGCCCGACGGGATACCTGCATCTGGGCCATGCTTTCTCCGCCTTGTTCGCCCAACATCAGGTGTGGACGGCGGGCGGGCGCTTTCTGTTGCGGCTGGAAGATATCGACACCGTCCGCTGCCGGCCGGAATTCGCCGCCGCCATCCTTGACGACTTGGCTTGGCTGGGTCTGCACTGGGATGGCCCCGTGCGCACGCAATCAGAGCACCTGGACGATTACCGGTCGGCTCTGGATCACCTGCAGGGTCGCGGCCTGCTTTATCCGTGCTTTTGCACCCGCAAGGAGATCGCGGCGGAAATCGCCCGTTCCGGCCATGCTCCGCACGGCCCCGACGGCGTGCTCTATCCGGGCACCTGCCGTGGTCTTGATCCCGGCGAACGGCAACACCGCCTGGACAGCGGCCAGCCTTATGCCTTGCGCCTGGATATGCGGGAGGCCGTCGCCCAGGCCGGGCCGCTGATGTGGCGCGACCTGGATGCCGGTGTGCAGATCGCGCGACCGGAAATCTTTGGCGACGTGGTGCTGGCCCGCAAGGACACCCCCACCAGCTATCATCTGGCGGTGGTGTGGGACGATGCCCTTCAAGGCATTACCCTGGTGACGCGCGGCAATGATCTGTTCGAGGCCAGCCATGTGCACCGTTTGTTGCAGGCGCTGCTGGCCCTGCCGGTGCCCGATTACCGCCACCATGCCTTGCTGACCGATGCCGAGGGCCGCCGCTATGCCAAGCGCGACAAGGCGCTGACCATCGCCAGCCTACGCCAAAGCGGCCACACGCCCATACAGGTGCAGGCCCTGGCCGGATTCATTCCGCTTGCGACGTGAAGTGAAGGGTGGTGATCAGGCCCAGCCAGGTGGCCCCGGCCAGGACGGCGCCCAGGACGACGATCCAATATTCGGTGCTGGGCACCTTGGCGATGACGCCCAAGGTGGCCATGACGGCGATGCCGACGATGACGGTGAAGATGGACGAAATGAAAAGCAGACGTTTGGCGTTCATTTTTTGCCTCCCCTTATATGCAGCAAGTCTACAATAAAAGACGCCCCCTTGCATCAGCCCAACCGCTTGCGTCAGCATGGCGACCCCGTTTTTCAGGATGCAGTCATGACCGAGGAAGACCCGACCCAGCGCCACAAAGACAAGATGGCCAAGAAAAAGGCCAGCCGCGACAAGCTGATGGCGAAGAAGCAGGGCGAGAAAGGCTTGCTGATCGTCCATACCGGCGCCGGCAAGGGCAAGTCCAGTGCCGCTTTCGGCATGGCCATCCGCTGCGTCGGCCACGGCTTCAAGGTCGGTATCGTCCAGTTCATCAAGGGTGCCTGGGACACCGCCGAACGCCGGGTGCTGGAAGGTTTTCCCGATCTGGTCACCTTCAAGGCCATGGGCGAGGGCTTCACCTGGGAAACCCAGGACCGCGAGCGCGATATCGCCGCCGCCGGTCGTGCCTGGGAGGTGGCCCGCGCAATGCTGGAAGACGACAGCATCCGCATGGTCATTCTGGACGAGATCAACATCGCCCTGCGCTATGATTATTTGGCCCTTGATCCGGTCCTGGCCGCCATCGCGGCAAGGCCCGAGGGCCAGCACGTGGTGATGACCGGGCGCAACGCCTTGGCGCCGGTGATCGAGGTCGCCGATCTGGTCACCGAGATGACCCTGGTCAAGCACCCGTTCCGCTCGGGCATCAAGGCCCAACCTGGGGTCGAGTTCTGAAAGAGGGAGGATGGTCATGCTGTCGCGTCTGATCGTCATGCTGGTCGTGCTGTTGACCGCCGTGCCGGCTGGGGCCGATGTCGTCACCGATCAGACCATGCTGGTGGCCAAGGCCGCCAACACGGTCGAGCGCCTGCGCCGCGACACTGGCCTGCAACGCGACCTGGAAAACCGCCTCAGCCGGGCGCGGGCCGTGCTCATCGTCCCCGATCTGGTCAAGGGCGGTTTCATTTGGGGGGCGGAATGGGGAACCGGGGTGCTGCTGACCCGCGATTCATCCGGCCAGTGGTCGGGACCGGCCTTCTATTCGGTCGCCTCGGGTTCGGTCGGCTTACAGGTGGGGGTGCAGGACGCCGAGGCCATTTTCGTCATCATGAGCGATTCTGGCTTGCGTGCGATCATGGAAAACCGCTTCAAGGCCGGCGCCGATGCCGGCATCGCCGTCGCCCATGTGGGGGCGGGGGCGGAAGCTTCCACCACCAGCAATACCGGTGCCGATATCTACGCCTTCAACAAGGCCATGGGCGCCTATGGCGGCGCCAGTCTGGAAGGATCGGGCATTTTGCCCCGACATTCGTGGAATGCTGCCTATTACGGCGGCAATCCGACGCCCGAGGATATCGTCATCAACCGTCGCCTCGACAGTCCCCAAGCCGCTCGTCTGCGTGATGTCCTTGGCCGCTGATCGCCCCTTCGCCGCCCTGATGTTCCAGGGTACCGGCTCGGATGTCGGCAAGTCGCTGATGGTCGCCGGGCTGGCCCGTGCGTTCACCTTGCGCGGGCTGAAGATCCGTCCGTTCAAGCCGCAGAACATGTCCAACAACGCCGCCGTCACCGCCGATGGCGGCGAGATCGGGCGCGCCCAGGCCTTGCAGGCCCGCGCCTGCGGAATCCCGCCCAGCCGCCACATGAATCCGGTGCTGCTGAAGCCGCAAAGCGAGACCGGCGCCCAGGTGGTGGTGCAAGGTCAGGTGCTGACCACTGCCGGCGCGCGCGATTATTATCGCCTCAAGCCCAGCCTGCTGCCCAAGGTGCTGGAAAGCTTTGCCATCATCGGGGATAGCGCCGACATGGTGCTGGTGGAAGGCGCCGGCAGCGCGGCGGAAGTCAATCTGCGCGCCGCCGACATCGCCAATATGGGCTTCGCCGAAGCGGCCGACGTGCCCGTCATTCTGGTCGCCGATATCGATCGCGGCGGTGTCATCGCCAGCATCGTCGGCACCTGGACTATCCTGCCGGCGCCGGAACGCGCCCGCCTCAAGGGTTATGTCATCAACAAGTTCCGCGGTGATGCGTCCTTGTTCACCCCGGCCATCGACTTCATCCGTGACCAGACCGGCTTGCCCTGCCTGGGCGTGGTGCCGTTCTTCGCCGAGGCCGGGCTGTTGCCGCCGGAAGATTCAGCCTCGTTGCGTAACCATAATAAAGAGGGTGCGATCAAGATCGTCCTTCCGCAATTGCCGCGCATCGCCAATTTCGACGATTTCGACCCGCTGGCCGCCGAGGCCGATGTGGATTTGCGCTTCATCCCCCCTGGCCAAGCCCTGCCCGGTGATGCCGATCTGATCATTCTGCCCGGCTCGAAATCCACCATCGGCGATCTGGATTTCCTCCGCGCCCAGGGCTGGGATGTGGATGTCCACGCCCATATCCGCCGTGGCGGTCGGGTATTGGGCATCTGCGCCGGCTTCCAGATGCTGGGGCGCTCGGTCAGCGACCCGTTGGGGGTGGAAGGCACAGCCGGGGGGCGGGCCGAGGGCCTGGGTTGGCTGGCGGTGGACACCGAAATGGCCGGCGACAAGATATTGACCCTGATCGAGGGTCATGATGTCCACGGCGTGCCGGTACGCGGTTATGAAATGCATATGGGCCGGACTATGGGCACTGATTGCGCCCGCCCGTTACTGACCTTGGCCGGCCAGCCCGATGGCGCCATCAGCGCCGATGGTCGGGTCATGGGCTGTTATCTGCATGGATTGTTCGCGTCCGATGCGTTCCGCTCTGCCTTCCTGGCGCGCTTACGTCCCGGACGTGGTGACGGCATCGCCTACGACGCCCAGGTGGACGCGGTGCTGGATAAGCTGGCTGATCACTTGGCCACCCATATGGATTTGGACCAGTTACTCAGACTTGCAGCCACCACACCAGGATAACCAGACCGGCATCCATCAGGCAGGCGGCAGAGAACAGGTGCAGCGCCCGGTCGATATCGGCGAAGGTGGCCCGCGCCCGGCCTTTGCCAATCCATTTTTCATCCACCACCAGGCCGGGATATTTGCGCGGTCCGCCCAGGGCCAGACCGAGGGCGCCGGCCATGGCCGCCTCGGGCCAGCCGGAATTGGGTGATTTGTGGTGGCGGGCATCGCGGATCATGGTGGTGATGGCGCGAAACGGATTGCCGCGCGCCGCCACCAGGGCGGCGAGGGCGATGATCAACCCGGCCAGCCGCGCCGGGATCAGATTAAGGACATCGTCCAGCCGGGCCGAGGCCCAGCCGAAGGCCCGGTATTTTTCGTTTCGGTAGCCGACCATGCTGTCCAGGGTATTGACGGTCTTGTAGACCAGGATGCCGGGCAGGCCGAACAGCACGTACCAGAACACCGGGGCGACCACCGCGTCGGAAAAGTTTTCCGCCAGCGATTCGATGGCGGCGCGGCACACTCCGTGTTCGTCCAGGCTTTGCGGATCGCGCCCGACGATGCGCGAGACAGCATAGCGCCCGGCCTCCAGGCCTTTATGTTGAAGGGCGCGGGCGACGTCGTCCACATGCTCGAACAGACCGCGCTGAGCCAGCAATGTGGCGACCACCAACACCTCGATCACCCAGGCATGGGGGATGGCACGGGCGACGAAGGAAATCACCGCACCGATCAGTGCTGATATGCCGACCAGCCCGACGACCATGACAATCCCGCGCACTTTCCGTTCCGCCGCGCTGCGTTCGGGCTTGTTCAGCCGGCGGTCCAAAGCAGCGATGGCGCGACCGATCAGCACCACCGGATGCGGGATCAGGCGGAACAGCCAGGACATCTCGCCCAGCACGGCATCCAGCCCCAAAGCCAGAAACAGCAGGAACAGGCCGTCGGGGGCGTGGCCGAATTGAGTAAAGAGCGGCAGCATGGCCCGCACCATAGCGAAGTCATGAAACACTTACAAATCGTCAGCGTTGTGCCTATAGTCCGCCTCGCCCGGCCGGAGGCACGGACCAGCCGGACCAAAGGGATAAACGCTCGAAGGCAAGGACCAAGCGATGAGTGACAAAATCGGTGTGATGATTTGCGGCCATGGCAGCCGCGACGTGGAAGCCACCCGGGAATTCGATTCCCTCGCCCACCATTTGCGCCAGCGCCTGCCGCAATATCCGGTGGAATCCGGCTATCTGGAATTCGCCCGCCCGATCATCAAGGACGGCCTTGAGGCCTTGAAGGCCCAGGGCGTCAACCATGTCCTGGCGGTGCCCGGCATGCTGTTCGCCGCCGGCCATGTCAAAAACGACCTGCCGTGGGAAATCAATTCCTTCGCCGCCGACAATCCGGGGCTTCAGGTCCAGTTCGGGCGCGAACTGGCCATCGACCCCAAGATGCTGGCCGCCGCCGCCGCCCGTATCGAGGAAGCGCTGGCCGCCGCCCCTGGCGAGGTCGAGCGCAAGGACACCCTGCTGTTGGTGGTCGGGCGCGGCACCAACGACCCCGACGCCAATTCCAACATCGCCAAGGTGGCGCGCATGTTGTGGGAAGGCATGGGCTTCGGCTGGGCCGAAATCGCCTTTTCCGGCGTCGCTTTTCCGTTGGTCAACCAGGCGTTGGAACGGGTGGGCAAGCTGGGCTATGCCCGCATCGTCGTCTTCCCCTATTTCCTGTTCACCGGCATCCTGGTCAAGCGCATCTATCAATGGGCGGACGAGGCCCAGGCGGCCAATCCAGGCGTGCAGATCGTCAAGGCGCCTTACCTCAACGACCACCCGCTGGTCATCGACAGCTTCGTCGAACGGGTCGAGGAAATCCTGGCCGGCCAGACCCACATGAACTGCACCCTGTGCAAGTACCGCACCCAGGTGGTGGGCTATGAGGGCCAAGTCGGCGCCGTCCAGGCCGGTCATCACCACCATGTGCGCGGCATCGGCACCGATGATGATCACGATCATAGTCATGGGCATCATCACGGGCACCACCATGACCATCACCACCATGATCATGATCACCATGCCCACCCGCATCCGCACGACCACGATCACGACCACTGAGGCATTGTCATGCTGACCGAAGCCCCGGTCTTCGACGCCTATGTCATGGTCGATTGGAGCGCGGAATCACGCCCCAAGACCGGGGCCGACAGCATCTGGATCATTGTCCTGGAAAGCGGCAAGCCCGAACGGCTGGAAAACCCGGCCACCCGTGACGCTGCGATCATCTTGCTGGCCGACATCCTATCGGATCTGGCGGCGCGCGGGCTGCACGTCTTGGCCGGATTCGACTTCGCCCTGGGTTTGCCGCGTGGGTCGCATAAGGCATTGGGCCTGAAAAACTGGCGCGATCTGTGGCGACGGCTGATGCCGCTGGTGGACGACCGCGCCGACAATGGCAACAGCCGCTTTGCCGCCGCCGCTCACCTGAACCAAAGCCTGGGCGATGTACCCGGGCCGTTCTGGGGCTGTCCGGCCAGTGCCGCCGGTCCGCATCTGACCACCACCAAGGGCGATTTCAAAGGCCTGCCGGAACGGCGGCTGGCAGAACAGCGCCTGCCGGCGACAAAATCGGTGTGGCAGCTGTTTTACAACGGCAATGTCGGCGGTCAGTCGCTGACCGGCATGGCCCGGCTGGAACAGTTGCGCCGCCATCCCTGGCTGGCCGATATCACCCGCGTCTGGCCGTTCGAGACCGGCTTGAAGGCCGTGGCCAAAAATTCCGATTGGCGCATCCTGATGGCGGAAGTTTATCCGTCGCTGCTGCCGGCCAAAGTTGCCCCTGGTCAGGTCAAGGATCAGGCCCAGGTGATCGCCCTGGCCCGCCACTTCGCCCATCTCGACCAGGACGGTCGGCTGGCCGCCTTGTTCGGTGGCGATGATCGTCTGAGCCCAGAGGAACGTTTGATTATCGAAACAGAGGAAGGCTGGATCTTGGGGGCCACCGATCCGCAGAAAATCGACATCCACGACTGGATCAAGGACCCGGACGAAATCTATCGCCGGTCGTTCGCCACCATCGCCGGTGAAGCCGATCTGGACAGTCTGCCCGCTGATTTGCGCGACATCGCCATCCGCATCGTCCATGCCTGCGGCATGACCGATATCGTCGCCGATCTGGCCTTTTCCGCCGGCGCCGGTACCGCCGGTACCCAGGCCCTGGCCAAGGGTGCGCCCATCCTGGTGGACGCCGAAATGGTGTCGCACGGCATCATTCGCCGCCGCCTGCCCAAGGCCAACACGGTGATCTGCACCCTAAACGACCCCGCGGTGCCGGCCACCGCCAAGGCGCTGGGCACCACCCGCTCGGCCATGGCGGTGGATTTGTGGCTGCCGCATCTGGACGGCGCCGTCATCGCCATCGGCAACGCGCCGACCGCCTTGTTCCGCCTGCTCGAACTGATCGAGCAAGGGGCGCCGCGCCCGGCCCTGGTGCTGGGTTTCGCCGTCGGCTTCGTCGGTGCCGCCGAAAGCAAGGAAGCGCTGATCCAGTCGGGCCTGCCGTTTATCGCCTTGCGCGGACGTCGCGGCGGCTCGGCCATGGCCGCCGCCGCCGTCAACGCCTTGGCCGGAGGCTTGGCATGATCAGCGTCATCGGTATCGGCGAGGATGGGCTGGACGGCATCAGCGCCGCCGCCCGCGCCCTGATCGCGGGCGCCGAGGTGATCGTCGGCGGCGAGCGTCATCTGGCCATGGTGGAAGCCGCCGACAAACGCCCGTGGCCCAGCCCGTTTGCCGAGGGCAAGGATCTGCTGAGTTCGTTGCGTCATAAAAACGTCGTCGTCCTCGCCTCGGGCGATCCCATGCATTACGGCATCGGCGCCACCCTTGCCCGCTGGTTCCCTGATGACGAGCTGCTGGTGCTGCCCCATCCCGGCGCCTTTTCCCTGGCTGCCGCCGCCTTGGGCTGGCCGTTGCAGGATTGCCTGACCCTGACCGTGCATGGCCGTCCGCTGGAGGCCTTGCACCTGCATCTGGCGCCGGGGCGCAAGCTGCTGGTGCTGTCCGAAGACGGCCAAAGTCCGGCGGCGGTGGCGCGTTTGCTGGAAAAAGCCGGTTTCGGCCCGTCGGACATGGTGGTGCTGGAACATCTGGGCGGGCCACGCCAGAACATCCGCCGGGCCAGCGCTGGCACTTGGGTGGGCGAGGCGGCGGACCTCAACATCATCGCCATCACCTGCCGGGCGGAAGCGGGCGCCCAAATCCTGTCCACAATCCCCGGCCTGCCCGACGATGCCTTCACCCATGACGGCCAGTTGACCAAGCGGGAAATCCGGGCGCTGACCCTGTCCACCTTGGCGCCGCTGCCGGGTGAGATGCTTTGGGATGTGGGTGCCGGCTGCGGCTCCATCGCCATCGAGTGGATGCGGGCCGGCGGTATGGCCACCGCCATCGAATCCCATGCGGGACGGGCCGGCTTCATCGCCGTCAACGCCGCGCGACTGGGCGTGCCCGGCCTGAAAGTGGTGCGCGGCCATGCCCCCGATGCCCTGCCCTATAGCGACCCCGATGCCATCTTCGTCGGCGGCGGTGTCTCCGCCCCTGGCCTGCTCGACGCCTGTTGGGCGGCGCTGCGCCCAGGCGGACGGCTGGTGGTCAACGCCGTCACCGCCGAGGGTGAGGCGGCGTTGCTGGCTTTTCACGCCCGCCACGGCGGCGCCATGACCCGGCTGTCGGTGGCGCGATTAGCCCCGGTCGGCGGCTTCCACACTTGGCATGCGGCCATGCCGGTGACCCAGTACAAGGGGGTCAAGGCATGAGCGGCACCCTGTGGGGCATCGGCATCGGCCCCGGCGACCCGGACTTGCTGACCGTCAAGGCCATTCGCCTGCTGGGCGCCTTGCCGGTGCTGGCGTGGCCGGCGCCGCTGGACGGCGACGGCATGGCGCGCACCATCGCCAGCCCCCATATCCCTGCCGGCAAGATCGAAATCCCCATCCGGCTGTCGTTTCGGCCCGAGCGCGACGATACCGATCAGGCCTATGGAAACGCAGCCGAAACGATAGCCGGGCATCTGGATGCGGGCCGCGACGTCGGCGTGTTGTGCGAGGGCGACCCATTGTTCTTCGGCTCGTTCATCTATGTGCTCGACCGTCTGCGCCAGCGTTTTCCGGTCCAGGTGGTGCCCGGCATCTCCTCGCCCATGGCCGCCGCCGCCATGGCGGTCAAGCCGTTGTCGCTGCTGGACGACGCGGTGGCCATCATCCCCGCCACCCGCAACGACGAGCAGATTCGGGCCATGCTGGAGCCCGCCGATTCGGCGGTGATCATGAAGGTGGGCCGTCATCTGTCCCGGGTCAAAGCCTTGCTCGCGGATATGGGGCTGCTGGACGGCGCGGTGGCGGTGGAACGGGCCACCCTGGCCGACCAGCGCATCCTGCCCTTGGCCGAAATCAGTTCGCTTTCCTATTTCTCGTTGATATTGGTGCATAAATGATCGCTGTCCTCTGCGTCACCCCCGCGGCCCTGGCCACCGCCCGCACAATCATCCGCCTGCTGCCCGAGGCCGAATTGCACGGCTTGAGCGGGCGTATCGACGACGCCCCGGTCGTGTTCAGCGACACCAAGGCCCATATCGGCCAATTGTTCAAGGACGGCCACACCATCATCGGTGTCTGTGCCGCCGGCATCCTGATCCGGGCCATCGGCCCGCATCTGATCGACAAACAGGCGGAACCGGCGGTGGTCGCCGTCGCCCCCGACGGTTCCAGCGCCGTGCCCTTGCTGGGTGGCCATCATGGCGCCAACGAACTGGCCCGGCGTTTGGCCGAGATGCTGGGCGGTCACGCCGCCATCACCACCGCCGGCGACCTGAAACTGGGTGTGGCCTTGGATGAGCCGCCGCCGGGCTGGCACGTGGCCAATCCCGCCGCCGCCAAGCCGGTGGCCGCGGCGCTGCTGGCGGGCAAGCCGGTGCGGCTGGAAGTGGAAGCCGGCGACGCCGATTGGCTGTCGCATCTGTCCTTCGCCGAGGATGCCGAACCGTCGGTGCGGGTCACCGATCATGCGGTGATGGCGGAAGACCGGGAATTGCTGCTCAACCCGCCGGTTCTGGCCCTGGGTGTGGGCTGCGAGCGTGATTGCGACCCGGCGGAACTGGCCGCTCTGGTGCGCGACACCCTGGAGGCCGAGGCCCTGGCCCCGGGTGCCATCGCCTGCATCGCCTCGGTCGACCTGAAAATCGACGAGCGCGCGGTGTTGGATTTGGCGCGATCCCTGGGCGTGCCCGCCCGCTTCTTCACCGCCGCCCGCCTGAACGAGGAAGCGCCGCGCCTGAAAAATCCTTCCGATATCGTATTGAAGGAAATCGGCTGCCCCGGTGTCGCCGAGGGCGCGGCTTTGGCCGCCGCTGGACCCGAGGCCGAGTTGGTGGTGCCCAAGACCAAAAGCAAGCGGGCGACCCTGGCCATCGCCCGGGCGCCGCATGCCATCGACCCCGCCCGCATCGGCCGTGCGCCGGGCCGGTTGTTCGTGGTCGGCATCGGCCCCGGCACGGCGCAATGGCGGACGCCGCAAGCCAGCGCCGCCATCGCCGCCGCCAGCGATCTGGTCGGTTATGGTCTGTACCTCGACCTGCTGGGCGAGGCTGCCGCCGGCAAGACCCGCCATCAAAGCGACCTGGGGGCCGAGGCCGACCGTGCCCGCATGGCCCTGGATCTGGCCGGTCAGGGTAAATCGGTGGCGCTGGTCTGTTCCGGCGATGCCGGCATCTATGCCCTGGCCACCTTGGTGTTCGAGCTGATCGAGCGTGAGGCCAACCCAGTGTGGCGTGGCACCGACATCCTGGTCATCCCTGGCGTCTCCGCCTTGCAGGCGGCGGCGGCGCGGGCCGGCGCCCCGGTCAACCACGATTTCTGTACCATCTCGCTGTCCGATCTGCTGACGCCGTGGGAGACCATCGAAAAGCGTCTGCACGCCGCCGCCGAGGCCGATTTCGTCGTCTGCTTCTATAATCCGGTATCGAAACGACGCCGCGATCAGTTGACGCGGGCCCGCGACATCCTGCTGACCGGTCGACCGGCTGAAACCCCGGTGATCCTGGCCCGGCAATTGGGCCGCCCGGAAGAACACATGCGCATCATCGCCCTGGGTGATTTGACCGCCGACGATGCCGATATGTTGACCATGGTGGTGGTCGGCTCCAGCGAAAGCCGGCGCATCGCCTTCAATGGCCGCGATTGGGTCTATACCCCGCGCGGCTATGCCAAGAAGCTGTGAGGTGAAGTCATGACCGTCCATTTCATCGGCGCCGGCCCCGGAGCCCCCGACCTGATCACCGTGCGCGGCCTCAACCTGATCCGCAAATGCCCGGTCTGCCTTTATGCCGGTTCGCTGGTCCCGGCCGAGGTGGTGGCCGAGGCCCCCACCGGCGCCCGCGTGCTGGATACGGCGGCCATGAACCTGGACGAGATCATCGCCGAGATGGAAGAGGCCGACGACAAGGGCCTGGACGTGGCCCGCGTCCATTCCGGCGATCCCAGCATCTATGGCGCCATCGCCGAGCAGATGCGCCGGCTCGACCAATTGGGCATCGCCTATGACGTCACCCCCGGCGTGCCGGCCTTCGCCGCCGCCGCCGCTGCCCTGGGCTCGGAACTGACCCTGCCCGACGTCAGTCAGACCATTATCCTGACGCGGACCGCCGTGCGTTCCAGTTCCATGCCGGCGGGCGAGGATCTGACCACCTTGGGCAAGAGCGGCGCCACCTTGGCCATCCATCTGTCCATCGCCAATCTGGCCCATGTGGTCAAGGAACTGACGCCGCTTTACGGCGCCGATTGCCCGGTGGCCATCGCCTATCGGGTCAGTTGGCCCGATCAGGCCTTCCTCAAGGGCACGCTGGGCGACATCCGCGCCAAGGTCAAGGAAGCCGGCCTGACCCGCACCGCCCTGATCCTGGTGGGCCGGGTGCTGGGCGGGGCCGAATTCACCGATTCGCGCCTTTATGCCCCCGACCACACCCATGTGTTGCGTCCGGCCAAGTCTTGACAAAAGGCAGGGCATGAAATTTCAAGCCGGGCTATGATCGCCGCCATGAATGCTGAACTTCCGCCCCTGCTGCCCGGCAGCGTCTGGCTGGTCGGCGCCGGTCCCGGCGACCCCGGCCTGCTGACCCTGCTGGCCGCCCATGCCCTGGATCAGGCTGATCACGTGGTGCATGACGCCCTGGTCGATGCCCGCATCATCGCCGGCATCCCCGCCGGCGCGGTGGTGGAATCCATGGGCAAGCGCGGCGGTGCCGCCAGTCCGCATCAGACCGAAATCACCGCCCGGCTGGTCGAACTGGCCCGGGCCGGCAAAAAGGTGGTGCGGTTGAAAGGTGGCGACCCCTTCGTCTTCGGGCGCGGGGCGGAAGAGGCGCTGGCTTTGGCCGACGCGGCCATCCCGTTTCGCGTCGTGCCGGGCATCAGCGCCGGTATCGGCGGGCTGGCCTATGCCGGCATCCCCGCCACCGCCAAGCAATGCAATTCCACCTTGGCCTTCGTCACCGGTCACGACCAGGATGGCGACGTGCCCGACGGCTTCGACTGGAACGCCTTGGCCAAGGGGGCTGAGGTCATCGTTTTCTATATGGGTCTGCGCAAGGTCGATACCTTGGTCGCCCGCCTGCTGGCGGCCGGGCGCAAACCCGACGAGCTGATGGCGGTGGTGTCGCGCGCCGCCACCTTGGAGCAAAAAGTGCTGGAAACGACCTTGGGCCGCTTGGAAGCCGATCTGGCCGCCACCCCCTTGGCCGCGCCGGCCTTGCTGGTGTTGGGCGGTGTGGTGGCCTTGCGGGCCAGACTGGATTGGTGGCGGCCATGAACGACGCCCTGTTCGGCCTGCAAGCGGGGCTGGCGGTGTGCCGGGTGACGGTGGAAACCCATTCCAACCTGCTGGTCGGCCTGTTTCTGACCGGATTGGTCGGCTCGGTCAGCCATTGCGCCGGCATGTGCGGCCCCTTCGTGCTGTCGCAGGTGGCGGCAAGGCTGGAAGCCATGCCGGTCGCGGGATTAAGTGAATTTTCCCGCCTCAAGGGCGCCGCCCTGATCCCCTATCATCTGGGTCGGGCCACCACTTATGCCGTCTTGGGCGCCACCGCCGGTTGGGCGGCGGGCAATCTGGCCGGGTTGGGCGGCTTCCAGTATGTCGCCGCCGGCCTGCTGGTGCTGGCGGCGCTGTTCCTGTTGATGATGGCGGTGCCGCGCCTGAAAACCGTGCTGGGCAGCAGCAGTGGCGAAAGCTGGTGGAGCCGCCATGTGGCCGGATTGGCCAAGCCGCTGTTCGCCGCCCCCAGCGGCTGGCGCGGTCTGGCCTTGGGCCTGGCCTTGGGCTTCATCCCCTGCGGTCTGCTCTATGCCGCCCTGGCGGCGGCGGCGGCCAGCGGCGACGCCCTGGCGGCGGCCTTCGCCATGTTGGCCTTTGCTGGCGGCACCGTACCCATGCTGCTGCTGGTGGGGTTGGCCGGGCATTTCGCCATCCATCAATGGCGCAGTGCTTTCCTCAAATGGGCGCCTTTGTTGCTGGCCGCCAATGCCGGCATGCTGGGCTACATGGCCTGGGCCCTGGTGGCGTGAAGGAGGATCGATGAAAAAGAAATCATCCATGTGGGCGCTGATCGCCGTGCTGGCGGTCATCGGCATCGCCGTCGGCAGCCGCCTGCTGGTGTGGTCGGGCGACGGCCATGCCGCCATCGGTGGCCCCTTCACCCTGACCGACCACAATGGCCGCACGGTGACGGAAAAAAGCTTCGCCGGGCGCTTCATGCTGATCTATTTCGGTTATACCTATTGCCCCGATGTCTGCCCGACGGCGCTGGGCGTCACCTCGGTGGCGCTGGATGGCCTGAGCCCGACCGAGCGGGCCAAGCTGGTGCCCGTCTTCATCACCGTCGACCCCGAGCGAGACACGGCAGCGGTGATGAAGGATTACGTCACCGCCTTCGCCCCCGACATGGTCGGGCTGATGGGCACGCCCGAGCAAACCAATGCGGCGAAAAAGGCCTTCAAGGTCTACGCGGAAAAGGCCAAGGGGGGCGACGGCGAAAATTATACCGTCGATCATTCGTCCATTCTGTATCTGATGGGCCCCGACGGTCGGTTCATCCAGCATTTCCCCCACGGCACCAATGCCGACGAATTGTTGGCCGGCCTGAAAAAGCATCTGAAGTGACATGAACCCACCCGGATTGATCCTGGCCGCGCCGTCCTCCGGCAGCGGCAAGACCCTGGTCACCCTGGGCCTGCTGGCCCATCTGACGCGATCGGGGATGCGCGTCGGCTCGGCCAAGGTCGGTCCCGATTATATCGATCCGGCCTTTCATGCCGCCGCCACCGGACGGCCTTGCCTCAACCTGGATTCCTGGGCCATGCGCCCGGCCAGTCTGGCCGGTCTGGTGCGAACCACTGGCGCCGAGGCCGAATTGGTCATCTGTGAAGGGGTGATGGGTCTGTTCGACGGCGCCGACGTGGCGCCGGGTCAATCCGACGGCTGCACGGCGGAAATCGCCGCGCTGACCGGCTGGCCGGTGGTGCTGGTCGTCGATGCGCGGCGCATGGCCGGATCGGCGGCGGCGGTGCTGGCCGGCTTCGCCCGCCTGCGTCCCGACGTCACCGTCGCCGGGGTGATCTTCAATCAGGTGTCCAGCGACAAGCACCGGCGCATGATCGCCGCCGCCTGTGCCCTTCATTGCCCCGAGGTGGAATTGCTGGGCTTCATGCCCGCCATCACCGATCTGGTGGTGCCCAGCCGCCATCTGGGGCTGGTCCAGGCCTGCGAGCATCCCGATCTGCCGGCCTTTTTCGCCGCCGCCGCCAGCGCGGTCGGGCAATACGTGGCCATCGACCGCCTGCGCGCCATCGCCCGGCCCAGCCGGCTGGACGGTCCGCCCACCTGCCCGCTGCCGCCCTTGGGCCAGCGCATCGCCATCGCCCGCGATCAGGCCTTCGCCTTCGCCTATGCCGGTCTGCTTGACGGCTGGCGCAGGGCCGGGGCCGAGCTTTGCTTCTTCTCGCCCCTGGCCGATCAGGCCCCCGACGGCGACAGCGTCTATCTGCCCGGCGGCTATCCCGAATTGCATGGTGCCACCTTGGCCGGCAACCGGGTGTTCTTGGATGGTTTGCGCCGGATCGCCGGTCAGGGCGGTACGGTCTTCGGCGAATGCGGCGGCTATATGGTGTTGGGGCAAAGCCTGGAGGACGGTGACGGCATCAGCCATGCCATGGCCGGATTGCTGCCGCTCGCCACCTCTTTGGCCAAGCGGCGGCTGCATCTGGGCTATCGCCGCGCCAGCTTGCGCACCGACACGCCGCTGGGAAAAGCGGGAACCAGCTTTCGCGGCCACGAATTCCATTTCGCCACCATCGTCAGCGAAAAGGGTCCGGCCCTGTTCGACGCCGCCGATGCCGCCGGCAATGACCTGGGAGCCTGCGGTTTACGGGCCGGGTCGGTCTGCGCCTCGTTCCTGCATCTGATCGATGGTGATCATTGATCCCTTGACTCCGGCCCCTCGCGCCCCCTCATATTGCAATGCACAATGGTGATCATGGATGTTGGCAATTAAAATAATTTAATTGCCTGACATGTCATTTTTGGGTAACAAAACTATCCTTCAGTATTGTGGGCAGGGGCGGAACTTATGCTTTATCACCTCCATGAGTTGCAGCACGCCGCGTTGGCTCCGCTCCGTCTGTTCGCCGAGGCGGTTCAGACCATGTACAGCCATCCGATGATGCCGCTGTCCTATACCAGCATGGGCCGGGCCATGGCCGCCGGGGCGGAATTGCTGGAACGGACGACGCGGCGTTATCCCAAGCCGCCCTTCAACCTGCCGACCACCCGCATCGACGGCCAGGATGTGACCGTGCGCGAAGTGGTGGTGTACGAAAAGCCGTTCTGCCACCTGCTGCACTTCCAGCGCCAGACCGATCGCCGCGATCCGCGCGTGCTGGTGGTGGCGCCCATGTCCGGCCACTACGCCACCTTGCTGCGCGGCACGGTCGAGACCTTGCTGCCTGACCATGACGTCTATATCACCGACTGGATCGACGCCCGCGAGGTGTCGCTGGATGCCGGCCCCTTCGCGCTCGACGATTACATCGACTATATCCGCGAGCTTCTGCACTTCCTGGGTGCCGACACCCATGTGCTGGCGGTGTGTCAGCCGTCGGTGCCGGTGCTGGCGGCGGTGGCCATGATGGCCGAGGACAACGACCCGCGCCAGCCCAGCTCCATGGTGCTGATGGGCGGCCCCATCGATACCCGCATCAGCCCGACCAAGGTCAACAAGCTGGCCACCGACAAGCCGCTGTCGTGGTTTGAAAGCCACGTCATCAACACCGTGCCTTACGTCCATACCGGTCGTGGCCGCCGCGTCTATCCGGGCTTCCTGCAATTGCAGGGCTTCATGAGCCTGAACCCCGAGCGCCATGTGGGCGAACACATCAACCTGTTCCACAACATGGTGCGCAACGACGGCGATTCTGCGGAAAAGCACCGCGAATTCTATGACGAATATCTGGCGGTGATGGATTTGCCGGCGGAATATTATCTGAACACCATTCAAAAGGTGTTCATCGAGCACCAATTGCCGGAAGGCAAGTTCCATTACCGCGACCGTCTGGTGAAGCCGCAACTGATCCAGCACACGGCGTTGATGACGATCGAGGGTGAAAAGGACGATATTACCGGTATCGGCCAGACCGAGGCCGCCCACAAGCTGTGCTCGGGCCTGACCGATGACCTGCGCGTTCACCATGTGGCCGCCAAGGTCGGCCATTATGGCGTGTTCAACGGTCGCCGCTGGCGCGAGGAGATTTACCCCCATGTCCGCGACTTCATCCGGACCCACGACAAGCTTACCGTTCTGGCGGACAAAGGCCATGAGCGCGTTGAGCCGGGACGAGTGGGAAAGTCTGTGTGACGGCTGCGGCAAATGCTGCCTGCACAAGCTTGAGGACGAAGACAGCGGCGAAATCCACTTCACCAATGTGGCCTGCCGCCTGCTGAACGTGGTCACCTGCGCCTGCAAGGATTATCCCAACCGGCGCGACCACGTGCCCGATTGCGTCCAACTGGACCCGGACAAGGCGGCCGAATTGCGCTGGCTGCCGTCCACCTGCGCCTATCGACTGGTGGCGGAAAACAAGCCGCTGCCGTGGTGGCACCCGTTGGTTTCGGGCAACGCCAATTCGGTACACGAGGCCGGCGCCTCGGTCCGCGGTCGAGCCATCAGCGAGAACCGGGCCGGGCCGTTGGATCGCCACATCGTCACATGGCCGGCCTAGACCCCCTGGTTTTGGACATCAACGGGCAGCGGGCCGAAGTGACGGTACGTCGCTCTGCCCTGGCGCGCTCCATGTCGCTGCGTGTCGATGCGGTGCGTGGCATCGTTCTGGTGCTGCCGCCGCGCGCCCGTCAGGCCGATGCCCTGCATTTCCTCTATTCCCATGCGGGCTGGCTGAGCGAACGGCTGCAAAAGCTGCCCCAGGCCTTGGCGTTGTGCGACGGAGCCCATGTGCCGTTGCTGGGCCGCGACCACCTGATCCGTCATCACCCCGAGGCCCGGCGCGGCGTCTGGGCCGAGGACGGGGAAATCCATGTCAGCGGCCAAGCCGACCATGTGGGCCGCCGCGTCGGTGATTTCCTCAAGGCCGAGGCCAAGCGGCGGATGACCGCCAAGGCCCATGATCTGGCCGCCCGCATCGGCAGAAAGCCCAGCCGCATCACCGTCAAGGACACGGTGTCGCGCTGGGGCTCGTGTTCGGCCCAAGGCGCCATCGCCCTATCGTGGCGGCTGGTGATGGCGCCCGAGGCGGTCATGGATTATGTGGTCGGGCACGAAGTGGCGCATCTGGCCGAGCTTAATCATTCCCCAGCCTTTTGGGCCATTGTCGCCAGGCTGGGGGTGGACCACCATGGCGGACGCCGTTGGCTGAAGGCCCATGGGGCGCTTTTGCACCGCTATCAGCCGGGCTGAGTGATTTTTGCTCCATATATCGTAATCTATTTTGTATTCTGTAATCAGCGTCGCCGCCGGAAAGCCCGTTCCATGTCCGAAATAAAGACCCGTCCTGCCGCCAACAGCTTGAAAGTGACCGTGTTGCTGACCGGGCTGGTGGCCTTTGGTCCGGTCTCCACCGATCTTTATCTGGCCTCCTTGCCCGACATGGGCCGTTATTTCTCCACCAGCGTCGAGATGGTGCAGATGACCCTGTCGGTGTTCCTGCTGGGCTTTGCCGTCTCCATGTTGATTTACGGGCCGCTGTCCGACCGCTTCGGCCGCCGTCCGGTCATCCTGGGCGGGGTGGTCATCTATGTCATCGGCTCGGTTGCCTGCCTGTTCGCCCCCACCATCGAGGTGCTGATCGCCAGCCGTTTCCTGCAAGCCCTGGGCGCTTGTTGCGGCCCGGTGGTGGCCCGCGCCGTGGTCCGCGACGTCTACCCGCGCGACCAAGCGGCCAAGGTGATGTCCTATATGGCTTCGGCCATGGCCTTGGCGCCGTTCGTCGCCCCCATCCTGGGCGGCTGGTTCCATACCTTGTTCGGCTGGCGCTCCAATTTCATCCTGCTGGGGCTGTTCGGCCTGATCCTGCTGGCCGGTACCTGGTTCTGGTTGGGGGAAACCAACCAGCACAAGGATCCGCGCGCCCTGTCGCCGCGCGGCATGCTGGGCAATTACCGGACCTTGCTGACCGATCGTCAGGTGCTGGGCTATGTGGCGGTGGTCTCGGCCACCTTCGCCGGCATGTTCAGCTTCATCTCGGCCTCGTCCTTCGTCCTCATCGACGTACTGGCCCTGCCGCCGGCCATGTTCGGTTTCGGCTTCGCCGTGGTGGTGTCGGGCTATATCGCCGGCGGCTTCATCGCCGGCAAATGGACTGGGCGGGTCGGTCTGGACCGCATGATCGGCATCGGCACGGCGGGGGCCGCTTTGTTCGGGGTCACCGCCGCCCTCCTGGCCTGGAGCGGCGTGCAGACCCTGCCGGCGGTGTTGTTGCCGCTGATGGGCTTTTTCCTGTGCGGGGCCATGGTCATCCCCAATGGCAGCGCCGGGGCCATCGCGCCGCATGCGCGCATGGCCGGCGCCGCATCGGCCTGCCTGGGCTTCATCCAGATGGTTGCCGGCGCCAGCGCCGGCTGGCTGCATTCGGCCAGCTTCAACCATTCCAGCCGCCCGTTGGCCACCTTGGTCGGGGTACTGGGTTTAGCCGCCTTGGCTGGCTATCTGTTGTTGGTGCGCAGGAAGGCTAGCCCGTGAATCTCTCACGCGGGGCCGGCATGACCATGGCCGGACGCACCACGTCCTTCATCAGGCCGGGGCCGTTGACCATGTGGAAGCCGCCGGAAACCACGCTGCCCACCACCTTGCGTCGCCGCGCGCTCCACACATAACAGCCCAATCCGGCCTGATCGGCGCAGTCTTGCAGCATGTCCAAGACCCCCAGCAGGCGGTCGTCGGCCATGCGTTCGTTGGCGCGCAGCTCCGACAGATCCAGGCCGATTTCCGCTCCCTCCAGTTCATCCACCCGCGCGAGCAGGGGGGATGACAGCCGCAAACGCAGCAAAACCCCGCCGCATAAGCCGTGCAAGGCCTGGATCACCCGGTTGATGGTTTCCGGGTCGGCGTCGTCGGGGATGCGGCAGATTTCCACCCGCACCCGGCTTTGGCGGATATGGGCGGCGACATCGGCGAAGGGCGCCACCAGTTCCGCCCGGTGGTCGCCATGGAGCGACGACCAGGTCAGCGGTACGATGACCGCGCAACCGCGATCGCCGCCGCGCCGCAAGTCGCGCATGGCGGAGGCGGCGACGAAGCGATCCAGCGCCAGGGCACTGCAATCGTCATGGGCGGGATAGGCCATGGACCCTTCCAGCGGTGAATCGCCGGGTCGGTCCAGCCGGGCGACCCGGGCGCAGTAGGCGGCGATGGCCTCGTTGTCGGCGACCCAGGTGGGCCGCCACAACAACGACAGGCGGGAATCGCCGGGCAGCGGGGCGATGCCTTGCCAGGGTTCATCCGGTTCGGTATCGCAATGTTCCCTGATGATCGGTGTCCAATCGACGGCGCCGGCATGGCGCTGGCGCGGTTGCGCGTCGAGTCGGGCGCTACAGGCGGCGATGGATGCCGGGGCGCAAGGCGCCAGATGATCGAACAAGGCGCGCGATTGCTCGATGGCCTGACGGACATTTCCGGCGTGCAGGCAACCATTCTCATCCACCGCCTCGGCCACATTCAGGTGGGCGGCCACCGCCAAGGGCCGCTCGCCGCCGACGCAGCGTTCGCCCAACAGATGGCGGCTGATGTCCTGGGCGATGGCGACGGCGATGTCGCGGGCCTGGGCTGGGGCAATGCGGGGAAACAGCAACAGCCAGGTCTGGTCATCGACGCGGCGGAACAGATTGCCGGCACCCAGACGGCGGCGGATCAATTGTTCGGCGATCATCGCCACCTTGTCGGCCAGACGCGGCCATTTGTCGCCCACCGCCTGGCGGAAATCGGCCAGCGACACCGCCCGCAGCCGCCCGGCCCCGCCGTCGGGGCGGTGGCGCAGTTCCTCAAGCATGTGGTCGAATTCGTGCCGCGCCGTGTTCATGGGGGGTGCCCGCAAGACGGGGCGGCGGGCCGGCACGACCAAGGCCGGCCTGTGCCACAAAGCGCGGAACCATTGACCAAGGTCCAGCATGGCGGGCACCCCTATCCCAACAGCCTATGCGAGATGAGGTGGGAGGCCGCCATCGCCCTTGCAAGGTCAGCGCCCGAAGATACTGCCCAACAGATCATCGATGGCGTTGCCGATGGCCCGCACCGGATCGCCGCCGCTGCCCTCATTGCCGCCCACCACCATGCCGCCGGCGGTGCCTTCGGTATCGGCCATGGTCGACGGCGTCAGATCGGGGGTGGGCAGGGCATGGACCGGCAGCCCCTGATGGGCGGCCATCATCACGCTTTTCCACAATTGGGCCGGCAATCCGCCGCCGGTGACCTTCTTCATCTCGTTGCGCTGGTCGTCGTTGCCAAGCCAGACGCCGGTGACGTAATCGGCGGTGAAGCCCATGAACCAGGCGTCGCGGTAATCCTGGGTGGTGCCGGTCTTGGCCCCGGCGGGGCGATCCAGCCGCGCCGCCTTGCCGGTGCCTTCGCCGATCACCGCACTCATCATCTCGTGCATATGGGCCAGGGCCTGATCGGACATCACCTTGCCGACGCCGCCGCCTTGGCGGCTCCACAGCACCTGACCGTCGGGGGTGGTGATGGACTCGATGCCGTGGGCGGTGATGCCATAGCCGCCATTGGCGAAGGGGGCATAGGCCTGGGTCAGTTCCAGCAAGGTGGTCTCGCTGGTGCCCAAGGCCAAGGACGCATCACGGCCCAGATCCGAGGTGATGCCCAGCTTGTGGGCGGTGGCCACTACCCGACCCGGCCCCACATCGTCGATCAGCCGCACCGCCACCGTGTTGGTGGAGTTGGCGAAGGCGTGGCGCAGGGTGACCTGCCCCTCGAAGCGTCCGTTGTAATTGCCCGGCGACCAATTGCCCAATTTCACCGGAGCGTCGTCATAGACGTCCTGGGGGGCCAGACCCTGCTCCATGGCGGTCAGGTAGACGAAGGGCTTGAAGGCCGAGCCCGGTTGGCGCAACGCCTGGGTGGCGCGGTTGAACTGGCTGTCGTCATAATCCTTGCCGCCGGTCAGCGCCCGGATGGCGCCATCGGGGGTCAGCACCACCACCGCGCCCTGAGAGACGTTGGCCTTGGCGCCGGGGCCGTTCAACAGCGCCTGCACCTGGGCTTCGACCTTGCGTTGCAGGGCCAGATCCAAGGTGGTGCGCACCACCACGTCGCGGCCCGCCACTTCGCTGATGCCGTCCAGACGGCTTAACGCCCAATCGGCGAAGTAACGCCCGGCAGGGGCCGCGCGCTTCACCGCCTGGGCGGCACCGCCCAAGGCGGCCATCTCGGCGCTGCGTTGGTCCATATAGCCGGCTTCGACCATGTTGCCCAAGACCTCGACCGCACGTTTGTGGCTGCCTTCGGGGCTGTTCAGCGGTGAATAGCGGCTGGGCGCCTTCAACAGGCCGGCGATCACCGCCGCCTGATAGGGGCTGACCCGGCGGGCGGAAACGTCGAAATAACGCTTGGCCGCGGCATCGACGCCATAAGCGCCCGAGCCCAGATAAACCCGGTTGAGGTAAAGGGTCAGCAATTGCTGCTTGGTGAAGCGCCGTTCCAGCCACAGCGCCATCAGCACTTCCTGGACCTTGCGCTTCATGGTGCGGTCGGGGGTGAGAAACAGGTTCTTGGCCAATTGCTGGGTGATGGTCGACCCACCCTGAACCACGTGCCCGGCCCGCAGATTGGCCCAGGCGGCGCGGGCCAGACCAAAAATATCGACACCGAAATGACTGAAGAAGCGACGGTCCTCGGTGGCCAACACCGCTTGGGCGATGGCGGGCGCGATCTCGGCCAAGTCCAGGGATTCGCCGTAAAGATCGCCAAAGGCGGCGAACACCTGACCATCGGCGGAAACGAACTGGATGCTGGGCCGCCGGGTCGGGGCGGTCACCTTGTCGATGTCGGGCAGATCGTGGGCGTAATAGGCGACCAATCCCGCCACGGCGATGCCCGCCCACACCGCCAAGGTGGCGCCCCACATCACCAGCCGTTTGCCCCAGCCGCGCTTTTTGCCAGCGGCTGCTTTGCGCTTTGGCTGACGCGGCGGCGGAGTGGGCTTTTGCCCCTTGGGTTGGCGCGGCGGCGGCGGCTCGGACTCGCTGCTGGAACGCAGGCGGTCAGCGGGATCGACGATCAGTTCAGGGGGGCGCTTAGTGGTCATGGCGGTTTCTACCACGGGGCATGTCAGTCTCGAAACTGGCATGTGGGCGTCGTTGGCTGTATGCTGGCGCCATCCGGGCGATGTCGCCGCAATCGAAGGAAGTGTTCATGCAAACCCTGTCCGTCACCTTGTCCGCCGCGCTTAAAGAACGGCTGGAGGCACTGGCGGTCGAGACCGGCAAGACCGTGGACGAATGCCTGACCCTGGCGGTGGCGGAATTCGTCGACAATTGGGAAATCCACATGAGCGACCTGCACCAGATCGACGATAACGAGGCCCGCACCGTGCTCAATGCCGGCGAGGAATAGGCTTTTGTCGGTGCCGATTGTGGCGAATTAAGGGGCGGGGGTGGCCTCCCACGGAAACACCAGCCAGACGTGCTGTTCCAGGTGCCTGACGTAGCTGTCGGCCAAGTCTGCTCCTTCAGGCTTGGCGTAAAGCGTGGCGTAGTGGCAATCGGGCAGCATGGCCCGGACCACCTTGGCGGTGGCGCCCGAATCCACCAGATCGTCCACCACCAGCCAGCGTTTGCCGTCCTCGGCCAGGGTCTTCAGGATTTCCATGTCGCCCTGCGAGCGGTGGTCGTAGCTGGAGATGCACACCGTTTCCACCAGCTTGATGTCGAGCTCGCGCGCCAGGATCGCCGCCGGCACCAACCCGCCGCGGGCGACGGCGACGATACCGTCGAAGGTGCCCTTGTCGTGCAGAAGGACGGCCAGGGCGCAGGCGTCGCGGTGCATGTCCTGCCAGCTCAGGCTTAAGGTTTCGGCCTGGCGGTAATCGTGGGTCATGGTGGCGGCTCCGGCAAAAAGGGGAATCATTACACACCGATCGACGGGCCATTGCCAAGCCCGCTTCCGCCAACACTGGACGGGACAGCAAGGTTGACGCAAAATCAAAGGATCGATGACGCGAATGGATGGGACATGCTGAACACCCCCATGGCCCGGCGAGGCATGATCACCTCGCCGCACCACCTTGCCTCGCAGGCCGGCTTGGCGGTCCTGCGCGAGGGCGGCAACGCCATCGAGGCGGCCATTGCCGCCGCCGCCGCCCTGGGCGTGGTCTATCCGCACATGAACGGTCTGGGCGGCGACGGTTTCTGGCTGATCGCCGAACCGGGTAAGCCGCCGGTCTCCATCGACGGCTCGGGCGCGGCGGGGGCCAAGGTCGACATCGACCTGTTCCGGGCGGCCAAGCTCAAAGCCATGCCGGCTAAGGGGCCGCTGGCCGCCAACACCGTTGCCGGCACGGTGTCGGGATGGCAGGCGGCGCTCGACATCTCCGCCCATTGGGGCGGTGGCATGCCGCTGGAACGTCTGTTCGAGGACGCCATCCATTACGCCCGCCAGGGCTTCGCCGTAAGCTCCCATCAGGCGGCGTGCACCGTCCGTAATCTGGCGGCTTTGCGCAAGGCGCCGGGCTTCGCCGATCTGTTCCTGAACCGCAACAAGGCTCCCGTCGCCGGGACGCTGATGACCTTGCCGGCCCTGGCCGACACCTTGGAGCGTCTGGCCAGCGTTGGCCTGGACGATTTTTACCGGGGCGAGGTGGGGCGCGCCATCACCGACGATCTGAAGGCGGCGGGCTCGCCGTTGCGGGCCGAGGATCTGGCCCGGCATCGCGGCATGCGCCGCCGTCCGCTGTCGCTGGCTTTGCCGTCGGGCACGCTGTTCAACACCGCGCCGCCGACGCAAGGGCTGGCCAGTTTGATCCTGTTGGGCGTGTTCCAGCGCCTGGGCGTCGAACGGGCCGACGATTTCGCCTGGATCCATGGTCTGGTGGAGGCGACCAAGAAAGCCTATCGGGTGCGTGATGCCCACGTCACCGACCCGCATCGCATGTCGGTGCACGCCACCACCTATCTGACCGATCCCATGCTCGACGCCCTGGCCGAAGAAATCGACCCGGCCCAGGCGGCCCCGTGGCCGCAGCGGGGCATGGATGGCGACACCGTGTGGCTGGGGGTGATCGACGGCCAGGGCCGTGCCGTCAGTTACATCCAAAGCCTGTTCCACGCCTTCGGCTCGGGGGTGACTTTGCCGGCCACCGGGGTGGTCTGGCACAATCGGGGCTTCTCGTTCTCGCTCGACCCGGATCACCGCAATGCGCTGGAACCTCGGCGTAAGCCGTTCCATACCCTGTCGCCGGCCCTGGCCCGGTTGAAGGATGGGCGCACCATGGTGTGGGGCAGCATGGGTGGCGACAGCCAGCCGCAAATCCAGGCGCAATTGTTCACCCGCACGGTTTTGTTCGGCCAGGGTGTGCAGGCGGCGGTCAGCGCCCCGCGCTTCGCCCTGGGCCGCGCCCTCGACGGCGCCCCGCCCGGCGGTTTGTTGCTGGAAAACCGCTTCGATCCGGCTTTGGTGAAAGAATTAAGCAAGGCCGGTCATGATATCCAGATGACCGGGGATTTCGACGCGGCCCTGGGTCACGCCGGCATGATCATCCGCCGTGCCGACGGCACCTTGGAAGGCGCCGCCGATCCCCGCGCCGACGGTTCCGTCGCCGGCTGGTAAAAAACTTCGTTTGCCCGAGGATATGCCCAAATGATCGAACGCATGATGATCCCCATCCAGGAATACCAGATCGAGGGACGCACCGTCTTCAACACCGGGGTGTCCACGGTGGGCAAGGGTGGCGACGATTATTTCTGTGGTCATTGCGGCCGCAAAATGATCCACAACATGAATTTGGCCCGCATCGAGGCGCCGGTTGTGTATCAGTGTGGCGGCTGCCAGTGCTACAACCTGCCGCCCGAAGTGGAAGCCGAGGCGGGCACCGCTGCCAGCGAGACCTGAGCCTTGGCCCCGGGCAGATAGACCGAAAACACCGAGCCTTGGCCCAGGGTGGATTCCACCACCAGGGCACCGCGATGGCGGTTGACGATGTGCTTGACGATGGCCAGACCCAGGCCGGTGCCGCCCAAGGTGCGTGACCGGGCGGTATCGACCCGATAGAATCGCTCGGTCAGACGCGGCAGATGTTCCTTGCCGATGCCGTCGCCATGGTCGCGCACGGCGAATACCACCGCCGTGCCGCCGCGCAGGCCTGACCCCGCCGCCGCCGGCAGGCTGGTGGCCAGCCGCAACGAGACGTCCACCGCCGTGCCGTCGCGTCCGTATTTGACGGCGTTGTCCATCAGGTTTTGGGCCAACTGCGCCAGTTCGTCGGCCTGACCGATGACCATGCGGGCGTTTTCGTCGATGCTGACCTGCACCTGCATGCGGCGCGGCTGCACCAAGGGCAGCAAGGCGTCGGCCCCGGCCTGGATGATGCGACCGAAATCGACGCTTTCGCCCGGCGGGGTGTGTTCGTTCAGCTCGATGCGCGACAGCGACAGCAGGTCGTTGACCAGTCGCGCCATGCGCGAGCCCTGGTCGTACATGATGCCCAAAAACTTGTCGCGCGCCTCGACATCGTCCCGCGCCGGGCCGCGCAAGGTCTCGATGAAGCCCAACAGCGTCGCCAGCGGCGTGCGCAATTCATGGCTGGCATTGGCGACGAAATCGGCGCGCATCTGTTCCATGCGCTTGACCGTGGTCAGGTCGTTCAGTGCCAGCACCGCCACCGCATCACTGGCCGGCGACGGCCCCAAGCGCTCGATACGGAATTGGAACGAGCGTGCCACCGGCACCGGCAGGTCAAAGGCGCCATCGCGGGCCTGGGCGCCGTTCAGCACCGCATCGGCGGCTTCCAGCACATTGGGATTGCGCAACACCACCGACAGGTCGCGCCCGCTGATGTCGCGGGCGAACACGGAAAGCGCACTTTGATTGAACTTGACCACCCGCCGTTCGGGGTTCAGCAAAATTAGCGGATCAGGCAGGTTCTCGAACAGGCTTTCGTTCCATTTGGCCAAAAGCGCCAGTTCGTTCTGGCGTTCCTGCCAAGCCCGGCGCAATTGCGCTACCGACGAGACGATTTCCTCGATCGGGGTGTCGGGGGTGACCGGCGGCGGCGTGTTTTCACCGCCGGCGGCCAGATTGCGCGCCCACAGGGCGACGCGGGCAGCATCGACCATGCCCGGGCGGATCAGCCAGCTGAGGGCCAGCACGATCCACCCCCACAGGGCCAGGGCGGTCAAAACATGCATGTCGCGGGCGATGACCAGACCGGCCAGCACCACGAAGCTGGGCAGGGAAAGCACCATGGCGCGGCGGATCAGACGCGGCGGGGTGAAACGTCGGCTCATGCGCCCTTCCAAAAAAACGGACGACCAGCATAGCAGGCCGTCCGGTCCGGTTTGATTAACTTCTCATGGCATCGTAACAGGCGAGCACCGCCATGTTGACGATGTCGTTGACGGTGGCGTCCATGGAGGTGATCTGGATCGGCTGGTCCAACCCCATCAGGATGGGGCCGATGACGGTGCCGCCGCCCAGCTTCTGCATCAGCTTGGCGCTGATATTGGCCGAATGCAGGCCGGGCATGACCAGCACATTGGCCGGCCCCGACAGGCGGCAGAACGGATAAAGTTTGAGAAGCGTCGGGTCCAGCGCCACGTCGGCGGCCATTTCGCCATCGTATTCAAAATCGACACGGCGCGAATCCAAGATGGCCACCGCCTCGCGCACCCGTTCCGACGGATTGGAGGCCGGATTGCCGAAATTGGAATAAGACAGCAAGGCGACGCGGGGCTCGTGCCCCATTTGCCGGGCCTTGGCCGCGCTTTGCTGGGCGATGTCGGCCAGTTGCTCGGGGGTTGGCGTCTCGTGCACGGTGGTGTCGGCCAAAAACACCGTGTGGCCCCTGGCGATCAGCATGGTCAGGCCCAGCAGCACCTCGCCCGGGGCGGGGTCGACCACCCGCTTGATCTCGTCGAAGGCCTGCCAGTAATTGCGAGTCAGGCCGGTGACCATGGCGTCGGCGTCGCCTTCGCACACCATCAGGGCGCCGAAGATGTTGCGTTCCTGGTTGACCAGACGCTGCACGTCGCGCATCAGCAGACCCTGGCGTTGCAGGCGCCGGTACAGCACCTCGGTGTAATGCTCGCGCCGGTCGGACAGGCGGGCATTGACGATTTCCATGCCTTCCAGACCGGGCAGGCCGCTGGCCTTCAGCGTTTCGTGGATTTGCTCCTCGCGCCCCAGCAGCAGCGGCGTGCCGTAACCGGCGTTACGGAAGGCGAGGGCGGCACGGATGGTCTTTTCCTCTTCGCCCTCGGCGAAGACGACGCGCTGGGGATGGGCGCGGACCTTCTCGGAAATGGTTTGCAGGCTGGCCGCCATGGGGTCGAGGCGGGCGGAAAGCTGCTTGCCATAGGCTTCCATGTCGATGATCGGCTTTTGCGCCACCCCCGAGTCCATGGCGGCCTTGGCCACCGCCGGCGGGATGGTGGCGATCAGGCGCGGGTCGAACGGCACCGGGATAATATATTCGGGACCGAAACGAAGCCGGCGCCCGGCGTAAGCCGCGTCCACTTCGTCGGGCACGTCCTCGCGCGCCAATTGGGCGATGGCGCGGGCCGCCGCCACCTTCATGGCTTCGTTGATGGTCCGCGCACGGACGTCGAGGGCGCCGCGGAAGATATAGGGGAAGCCCAGCACATTATTGATCTGGTTGGGATAATCCGAGCGCCCGGTGGCGACGATGGCGTCGGTGCGGACCTGGCGCACCTCTTCCGGGGTGATTTCCGGGTCGGGATTAGCCATGGCGAAGATAATCGGCCGCGCCGCCATGGACGCCACCATCTCGGGCGTCACCGCGCCCTTGGCCGACAGCCCCATGAACACGTCGGCACCGACCATGGCCTGTTCCAGGGTACGGGCATCGGTGGGCACCGCATGGGCCGACTTCCACTGGTTCATGCCCTGGGTCCGGCCCTGGTAGATGACGCCCTTGGTGTCGCACAGCAACACGTTTTCGTGACGGATGCCCATGGCCTTGATCAGCTCGACGCAGGCGATGGCGGCGGCGCCGGCACCGTTGACGACAATCTTGGTGTCGGCCAGCGCCCGCCCGGTCAGATCAAGGGCGTTCAGCAGGCCGGCGGCGGCGATGATGGCGGTGCCGTGCTGGTCGTCATGGAAGACCGGAATATCCATGATCTCGCGCAGCCGGCTTTCGATGATGAAGCATTCCGGCGCCTTGATGTCCTCCAGGTTGATGCCGCCGAAGGTCGGCCCCAGGAAGCGGACGCAATTGACGAACTCGTCCACGTCGCGGGTATCGACCTCGAGATCGATGGCGTCGACGTCGGCGAAACGCTTGAACAGAACCGCCTTGCCTTCCATCACCGGCTTGCCGGCCAACGCCCCCAGATCGCCCAAGCCCAGAACGGCGGTGCCGTTGGAGATCACCGCCACCAGATTGCCCTTGGCCGTGTAATCATAGGCCAGCGACGGGTCGCGGGCGATATGCAGGCAGGGAAAGGCGACGCCCGGTGAATAGGCCAGCGACAGATCGCGCTGGGTGGTCATCGGCTTGGTCGGCACCACCTCGATCTTGCCGGGACGGCCCGAGGCATGCATCAGCAGGGTTTCGCGCTCCAGCGTCGATTGGGCGCTGGATTCATTACGGTTGGCGGACGAATCGGTCATGATCGGTGGACGTTCCTGAAGTACGGATCGGGGCCTGTTCAGCGGCCCTTGCGGTTGAACACGTGGATATTGGCGCCCCCGGTTTCGGCCAAGGCGCGCTTGGCTTTCTCTTCGGCCAATTGGTCGATGGCGAGCACCCACAAGATGACGGCGCCGGCGATCAGGGCGCGCTCGAAATCTTCCGAATCGGGCAGGGCCGAGACTTCGTCCAGCACTTCTTTGACAGCGATGCCGCCGATTCCGGCGGCAATGATGCCGGCGATGGCCACGCCCACCGGACCCGAGGCCAGGGCGATCAACCCGGCGGCGACCAGCGGGCCTTCATACTTGATGTCGCCGGCGACGGCGACCAGGGCGTCCTTCCACTTGGTCGGCGGCTGCGCCGCATCCAGCGAATGGTGCGACGACAGCACCGACAAATCGGAACGGTTGAAACCATTGGCCAGCAAGCGATCGACAGCAGCCTGGAAATGGGCGCGGTCGGCAAAGGTTCCCACCACTTCGCGGGCGATAGGGGCATGGGTGTCGGTGGCGGTCAAAGACCCCTCCTGATCAGTATTGGGGGCAGGTATTGTGCGCCATCGCCACGCGCTTGCATAGGGGGCAGGGGTTGCGCACCGGCACCAGCATGCTACCTTGCCCGATCCGCCGCCCAACCGGACCTGCATGCCGTGACCGAACCGACCATCCCCGCCGATGCCACGCCGATGATGGCCCAATATCTGGCCATCAAGCACGCCCATCCCGATTGCCTGCTGTTCTATCGCATGGGCGATTTCTACGAATTGTTCTTTGACGACGCGGTCAAGGCGGCGGCGGCCCTGGACATCGCACTGACCAAGCGCGGCAAGCATCTGGGCGAGGACATCGCCATGTGCGGCGTGCCGGTACGGTCGTACGAGGCCTATCTGTCGCGGCTGGTGCGCGCCGGCTACAAGGTGGCCATCGGCGAACAGACCGAAGACCCGGCGGAAGCGAAGAAGCGCGGCGCCAAATCGGTGGTGTCGCGCGACGTGGTCCGCGTCATCACCGCCGGTACCCTGACCGAGGACAATCTGCTCGATGCCCGGTCACACAATTATCTGGCCGCATTGGCCGAGGCGGGCGGCGGGTTGGGGCTGGCCTGGGTCGATGTCTCCACCGGCGATTTCGCCATGCAGCCCTTGGTCCCGCCCCTGCTGTCCGCCGCCCTGGCCCGGCTTGATCCGGGCGAATTGCTGGTGCCCGAACGGCTGCTCAACCAACCGGACCTGCTTGAGGCGTGGAGCGAATGGAAAACCATCCTGACGCCGCTGCCCAGCGTCCGTTTCGATTCCGAAAATTCCCGCAGGCGGCTTGAGGCCTTGTATGGTGTCGGCGCTCTTGACGCTTTCGGTGCCTTCGGTCGGGCCGAGCTGGCCGCCGGCGGCGCCCTGGTCGATTACATCGAGCTGACGCAAAAGGGCAAGCTGCCGCGTCTCAACCCGCCGCAGCGTCTGGCCCAGGGCGCGGTGATGGAAATCGACGGCGCCACCCGCCGCAACCTGGAA
This sequence comes from Magnetospirillum gryphiswaldense MSR-1 v2, assembly GCF_000513295.1. Lineage (NCBI taxonomy): Bacteria > Pseudomonadati > Pseudomonadota > Alphaproteobacteria > Rhodospirillales > Rhodospirillaceae > Magnetospirillum > Magnetospirillum gryphiswaldense. The sequence continues at coordinate 3,286,492 of NC_023065.1, read as the reverse complement.
CTGGCGGAAACCCTGACCGGCGAGCGCAAGGGATCGCTGCTGGCGACCATCGACCGCACGGTGACCGGGGCGGGGGCGCGGCTGCTGGCGGCACATCTGGCCGCACCCTTGACCGATCCGGCGGCCATCGATCGCCGCCTGGACGCGGTGGCCTTCTTCGTCGAGCATGAAGACGTGCGCGAGGCTGTGCGCGCCGCCCTGAAGCGCTGCCCCGACATCGAGCGCGCCCTGTCGCGCCTGAGCCTGGGGCGCGGCGGTCCACGCGATCTGGCCGCCATCCGCGACGCCCTGGCGGAAATCCCGTCCTTGCGCGGTCTGATCGCGCGGCCGGCCCTGGATGCGCCGCCGCCGGCCATTGCCCAAGCGACCCAGGGATTGGGGGAACATTCCACCCTGGTCGACATCCTGACCCGCGCCTTGGCCGAGGAATTGCCGCTTCTCGCCCGCGACGGCGGCTTCATCCGCCCCGAGTTCCATGCCGGCCTGGATGAACTGAAAAGCCTGAAGGCCGAGGGCAACGCTCATCTGATGCGGTTGGAACGGCGCTATGCCGAGGAAACTGGCATCCAGGCCCTGAAAATCCGCCACAACAACATCATCGGCCATCATATCGAGGTGCCGGCCAAGCAGGCGGACAAGCTGGATGAAAATTTCATCCACCGCCAGACCATGGCCAATGCGGCGCGCTACACCACCACCGAACTGATCGAACTGGCCGGCAAGCTGACCGGTGCCGCCGATCGTGCCTTGGCCATGGAACAGCACTTGTTCAGCCAATTGGTGGGCGAGGTTACCGGGCGCGCCCATGACATCGCTGGTGCCGCCGCCAGCCTGGCCGCCCTCGACGTGGCTGCGGCCCTGGCCGAACTGGCGTCGGCGGAAAACTGGGCACGGCCCGTGGTCGACGACAGTCATGCCTTCGTCATCGACGGGGGCCGTCATCCGGTGGTGGAAGCCGCCTTGCGTGCGGTCAACCACAGCGCCTTCGTCGCCAATGATTGCGATCTGTCGGCGGGTAACCGCCTGTGGCTGATCACCGGCCCCAACATGGCCGGTAAATCCACCTTCCTGCGCCAGAACGCGGTCATCGCCATCCTGGCGCAGATGGGCGCCTTCGTCCCGGCCCGGGCCGCCCGTATCGGCGTGGTCGACCGTTTGTTTTCCCGCGTCGGCGCCGCCGACGATCTGGCGCGGGGGCGGTCCACCTTCATGGTGGAAATGGTGGAAACCGCCGCCATCCTCAACCAGTCCGGCCCGCGCGCCCTGGTGATTTTGGACGAGATCGGGCGCGGCACCGCCACTTTCGACGGTCTCTCCATCGCCTGGTCGGTGGTCGAGCATCTGCACGAGGTGAACAGGTGCCGTGCCCTGTTCGCCACCCATTACCACGAGCTGACCAGCCTGTCGGGGCGGCTGAAGGATCTGTCATGCCGGCAGATGCGGGTGAAGGAATGGCAAGGCGACGTGGTCTTCCTGCACGAAGTGGCGCAAGGCGCCGCCGACCGCTCGTACGGCATTCATGTGGGCCGGCTGGCCGGGCTGCCGCCAGCCGTCGTTGCGCGAGCGGAAGAAGTCTTGTCGGCTCTGGAAAAGGGCGAACAGGGTAGCGCCGTGGCCAAATTGGCCGATGATTTGCCGCTGTTCGCCGCCCTGGCCAAACCCAAGCCCAAGGAGAGTGTGGCGGCGGAGCCGTCGCCGCTGGCGGAAAAGCTGAAGGAAATCAATCCAGACGAGCTCAGTCCGCGCCAAGCCCTGGATCTGCTTTACGACCTGAAACGGTTACTGTGATGGGACAATATCTGCTGATCGGGCTGGAAATCGGCATTCCCGCCTTGTTGCTGTGGCTGATCCTGCGAAACTTGCGTAACTCTTAGGCAAGGCTGCCCAAGCGGGTGGCAGTGGCGAAACGTCTGGAAAGCCTTGGTTTGCCGCGCCTATACTCCGCATCCTGTTTCTCCGGTTCCGGTACCCGTTCATGACCAAGATCCACCGTCAACGCGACATCATCGACCGCCGCGCCGTCATGGCCCGGCTGACCGAGCTGGCGGGATCGGACCTCAACAAGATGAAGCGCCGGGCCGGCGTCCTGGCGGTGTTCAAGGAGGCACTGAACCTGGGCCGCATCGAGGTGCGCCGCCGTTTCGATCAGCATGGCGACGGCACCCAGACGGTGCGGGAAAACTGCTTCCTCATCGATCAGCTGGTGCGCATCGTCCACGATTTCGCCGCCGGCCATGAATTGCCGCAAAACATCCGCACCAGCGGCGAGGCCATGAGCCTGGTCGCTGTCGGCGGCTATGGCCGGGGCGAGCTTTCGCCGCAATCTGACATCGATCTTTTGTTCCTGACGCCTTACAAGCGCACGCCCTGGCACGAGCAGGTGGTGGAATACGTCCTTTACATGCTGTGGGACATGGGGCTGAAGGTGGGGCAAAGCACCCGCTCGGCCGATGAATGCATCCGCATGGCCAAGGCCGACCTGACCATCCGCACGGCGCTGCTGGAAATGCGCTGGCTGTGGGGCGACCAGGATCTGTATTTTGACCTGAAGAACCGTTACGTTAATGAAATAATCGCCGGCACCGGCGAGGAATTCGTCGAGGCCAAGCTGGCCGAGCGTGACGCCCGCCATGCCAACATGGGCGACACCCGCTATGTGCTCGAGCCCAACGTCAAGGAAGGCAAGGGCGGCCTGCGTGACCTGCACACGCTTTATTGGCTGGCGCGCTATCTCTATCGGGTCGACGGCATTAACGATCTGGTCGATCAGGGGATCATCTCGAAAGAGGCGTGCAAGCGTTTCGCCAAGGCCCAGGCCTTTTTGTGGACGGTGCGCTGCCACCTGCATTACGTCACCGAACGGGCCGAGGACCGCCTGACCTTCGATGTGCAGCAGGAAATCGCCAGCCGCATGAATTATACCGACCATGCCGGCAGCCGTGGTGTCGAGCGCTTCATGAAGCATTTCTTCCTGGTGGCCAAGGATGTGGGCGATCTGACCCGCCTGTTCTGTTCGCTGGCCGAGGAACAGCAAAAGCGCAAGCCGCGCATGCGCCTGGGCAAGCTGTTGTTTCTGAAGCGATCCAATGTCGATGGCTTTGTCATCGACGGCGACCGTCTCAACGTGTCGGCGCCCGACCAGTTCACCAAGGATCCGGCGGCGATGATCCGGCTGTTCCACACCTCGCTGGAACACGGCATCGATATCCACCCACATGCCCTTGATCTGGTCCATCGCAATCTCAAGCACGTGGGCTCGTTGCGCAAGGACAAGGCGGCCAACGCCCTGTTCATGTCCATCCTGACCAGCAAGAAGAACCCGGAAGTGGCTCTCAGGCACATGAACGAGGCCGGGGTGTTAAGCCGCTTCATCCCCGATTTCGGCCGTGTCGTCGCCCAGATGCAATACGACATGTACCATGTCTACACGGTGGACGAGCACACCATCCAGGCCATCGGCATCCTGCACGCCATCGAGCAGGGTGTTCTGGTGGAAGAAGCGCCGCTGTCGACCCAGATCATCCACAAGGTGTCGTCCAGGAAGGCGTTGTACATGGCGGTGCTGCTGCACGACATCGCCAAGGGCCGGGGTGGCGACCATTCGGTGCTGGGGGCCGACGTGGCCATGAAGCTGGGACCCCGCTTCGGTCTGACCGACGAGGAAACCGAGACGGTGGCCTGGCTGGTGCGTGAGCATCTGACCATGAGCCGGGTCGCCTTCAAGCGTGACGTCGATGACCCGCAGACCATCACCGATTTCGTCACCAAGGTGCAAAGCCCGGAACGCCTGCGTCTGCTGCTGGTCCTGACCGTGGCCGATATCCGCGCCGTCGGCCCCAATGTGTGGAACGGCTGGAAGGGCGGACTGCTGCGCGAACTTTATCAGCGGTCCGAGGAACTGATGCTGGGCGGCATGGCTGCCGCCCGCGACCACCGGGTCAAGGCGGCGCAGGCGGCGGTCAGCCGCGAACTGATCGCCAGTGGCTGGCCGCAGACCGATATCGACGCCCATCTGGCCCGCGGCTATCCCACCTATTGGACCAGTTTCGACACCCGGACCCATGTCCATCACGCCCGCCTGGTGCGTGACGCCGAGCAACGCCATGCACCGCTGACGGTGGAATCGCGCATCGATTCATTCCGTTCCGTTACTGAAATCAACGTCTATACCAGTGACCATCCCGGCCTGTTCTCGCAGATCGCCGGGGCCATGGCGGTGTCGGGGGCCAATATCGTCGACGCCAAGATCGTTACCTTGGCCAACGGCATGGCGCTGGACAGCTTCTGGATTCAGGAAAGCGACGGTGCCGCCTTCGACACCCCATCGAAACTGGCCAAGCTGTCGACGGTGATCGAACAGGTGCTGTCGGGGCGTATGCGTCTGGACAAGGAACTGGCGGCGCGCAAGGGCAAGCTGCCGGCGCGCGCCCATGTGTTCAAGGTGCCGCCCAGGGTGATCATCGACAACAAGGCGTCGTCGTCGCATACCCTGATCGAGGTCAATGGTCGCGACCGTCCCGGCCTGCTCTATGATCTGACCGCCGCCATGACCCAATTGGGCTTGCAGATCGCCTCGGCCCATATTTCCACCTATGGCGAGCGGGTGGTCGACGTCTTTTACGTCAAGGACATCTTCGGTCTGAAGGTCCAGCACGAGCGCAAGCTGGAACAGATTCGCGACGGCGTGCTGAAGGCGTTGCGCGATCCGGCGGACAGCGAAGCGGCGGCGGCTCAGTAAATTCATGAACCTGATCCGGTCCATCGCCACCGTCGGCGGCTTCACCCTGGGCAGCCGCATCACCGGCTTCGCCCGCGACATCCTGATCGCCAATTACCTGGGCGCCGGGCTGGTGGCCGATTGCTTCTTCGTCGCCTTCAAATTCCCCAATCTGTTCCGTCGGCTGTTCGCCGAGGGCGCTTTCAACGCCGCCTTCGTCCCCCTGTTCGCCGGCAAGCTGGAGCAAGAGGGCGAGCACGCGGCCAAGCGTTTCGCCGAGAACGCCCTGGCGGTGTTGGCCGTCGCCCTGACCGCTTTCGTCGCCCTGATGGAAATCGTCATGCCCTGGGCCATCTATGTCCTCGCCCCGGGCTTCGATGCCGTGCCGGGCAAGATGGAACTGGCGGCTGAGCTGTCGCGCATCACCTTTCCCTATCTTCTGTTCATTTCCCTGGTGTCGCTGCAATCGGGGGTGCTGAACTCGGTCGGGCGCTTCGCCGCCGCCGCTGCCACCCCCATCTTGCTCAACCTGACGCTGATGGCGGCGTTGATCGGCCTGACGCCGTTGACCCCCACCTCGGGTCATGCCTTGGCCATCGGCACCACCATCGCCGGCATCTTGCAATTCCTGTGGCTGGTGTATTCGCTCAAAAGCCAGGGCTGGCTGCTGTCATGGCGCCGCCCGCATCTGGATGCGGACGTCGTTTTGCTGATGAAACGGATTGTCCCCGGTGCCATGGGCGCCGGCATCTATCAGGTCAACCTGCTGGTCGACACCATGATCGCATCCATGATGGCGCAAGGGGCGGTGTCTTACCTGTATTACGCCGACCGCATCAACCAATTGCCCTTGGGCGTGGTCGGTATCGCCGTCGGCACCGCGCTTTTGCCCATCCTGTCGCGCCAGATCCGCGCTGGCAATGACGAGGCCGCCCATCACAGCCAGAACCGCGCCCTGGAATTCTCGCTGCTGCTGACGCTGCCGGCCATGGCCGCCATCGCCGTATTGTCCGTGCCCTTGGTCATGGTGTTGTTCCAGCGCGGCGCCTTCGGCACAGTGGAAACCCAGGCCACCGCCGGGGCGCTGGCAGCGTTTTCCCTGGGTCTGCCCGCCTATGTGCTGGCTAAGTGCCTGACCCCGGCGTTTTTCGCCCGGCACGACACCGCCACCCCGGTCAAGCTGGCGGCGGCGGCGATGATCGCCAATATCGTGCTTAACTTGGCGCTGTGGCCGTTGGGGTTGGCCCAGGTGGGCATCGCCCTGGCCACCGCCTTGTCGGCCTGGCTCAATGTCGGTCTGCTGGCCTGGGTGCTGAGAAAGCGCGGCTACTTTCGTCTGGACGCCCGCCTGCGGACCAAGGCGCCGCGCATCATTGGCGCCTCGGTCTTGATGGCGGCGATTGTGGGCACCGCCGGCTGGTGGGCGGAGCCGCTGATGGCCGCCTCCGGCCAAGGCCAGCGCGCCCTGTGGCTGGCTGGCCTGGTGGGTGGCGGCATCGTCCTGTTCGCCCTGCTGGCGCAACTGACCGGGGCGGCGCGCTTGGGCGAGATCAAGGCCATGGTCAAACGCCAGCAGCCTTGACAGAACACGGTCTTCGGGCATAGCTGAACCCATTCAAGGGTCCAAACCTGGAGCACATCCCCCATGCAGCGCATTTTTTCCGGCGTTCAGCCGACCGGAAACCTTCACCTCGGCAATTATCTTGGTGCCATCCGCAACTGGGTCCGCTTGCAGGACCAGTATGAATGCATCTTCTGCATGGTCGACCAGCATGCCATCACCGTGTGGCAAGACCCCAAGGAACTGACCCGCAACACCCGCGAAGTGGCCGCCGGCATGATCGCCGCCGGCATCGACCCGGCCAAGAACGTGTTGTTCAACCAATCCACCGTGCCGGCGCACGCGCAATTGGCCTGGGTGTTCAACTGCGTCGCCCGCATGGGCTGGCTCAACCGCATGACCCAGTTCAAGGAAAAGGCCGGCAAGCACAAGGAAAACGCCTCGGTCGGCCTGTTCGCCTATCCCAATCTGATGAGCGCCGACATCCTGATCTACAAGGCCACCCATGTGCCGGTGGGCGAGGATCAGAAGCAGCATCTGGAACTGGCCCGCGACACCGCGCAGAAGTTCAACAACGATTACGGCGTCGATTTCTTCCCGTTGCCCGAGCCGCTGATCTTCGGCGCCGCCACCCGCGTCATGTCCTTGCGCGACGGCGCCAAGAAGATGTCGAAATCGGACGAAAGCGATTATTCGCGCATCAACATGACCGATGATGCCGACACCATCGCCCTCAAGGTGCGTAAGGCCAAGACCGATCTGTTCCCCATGCCCCATTCGGTCGAAGGGCTGGAAGAACGGCCCGAGGCGTCCAATCTGTTGGGCATTTACGCTGCCCTCTCGGACCGCGACAAGACCGAGGTGATCCATCATTTCGCCGAGCGCCAGTTCAGCGAGTTCAAGGCCGAGCTGGTCGATCTGGCGGTGTCGGTGCTGGGGCCGATCAATGCCGAGATGAAGCGGCTGATGGCTGATCCCAGTCATATCGATGCGGTGCTGCGCCAGGGTGCCGAACGCGCCAACGCCATCGCCGAGCCGATCTTGAAGGATGTCTACGACATCGTCGGTTTCCTGAGACCCTGAGGAGCACGCGTCCATGGCCCCCGATACCAAGCGTTGGCTTGCGTGGCTGCTGCCGGTCCTGCCGGTCCTGCTGCTGCTCTATTACGGCATCGGCATGGGCCTTGCGCATAAGATCGATGCCGATCCCGAATACGGCCCCGGCGCCGTCACCGCTCCGCAAAGCCGAGCGGTGGCCATGGCGGCGCGGCTGATCCTGCGCGAGGTGGACGACCATAAATGGGTCGCCAACGACCCGTTCTTCAATCCTTCGTCACTGCTGGACAACATGCCGGCCTATCAGACCGGCATCGTCGGCGCCATCGCCCGCGTCACCGCCCATCTGAACGGCCTTTCCATCGAAAGCGGGGCAGAGGATCTGGAACTGTCCCGTGCCGCCGGTTTCCTCAAATATCCCGGTACGGTGTGGAAGTTCGATTCGCGCACCTCCTGGGCGCCGACCGCATCGTCGGAAAAGCAATACCGCTCGGCCGCGCGTAATCTCTTGGTGTTCAACGACCACCTGACCACCGGCGACGCCGTCTTTGCCCGTGACCGCGCCAGCTTGGCCAAGCTGCTGGCCCTGATCGGCACCGACATGGATGCCGCCGCCGACCGTCTGGACGCCCATCTGGCCCAGGGTCATTGGACCTTGTTTGATGCCGGTGCCGATGATCTGTATTTCGACACCAAGGGCCGGCTTTATGCCCAATCCATGATCCTGCGCGAGTTGGGCTGGGATTTCGCCCAGATCCTGGCGGCGGCCGATCTGGGCGAGCAATGGCAAGCCATGCTGGCCGCGCTCAACCGGGCGGCGGCATTGCAGCCGGCACTGGTTCTGGCCGGCGACGAGGATTCCGCCTTGTTGCCCAATCATCTGACCAATCAGGGGTTTCGTCTGCTGCAGGCGCGTTCTCGGTTGGCCGGATTGGCGGCGGCCCTGGCTGGTGGCGACGAACATTAGAAAAACATGAAATTCTTGTTGCCAAGGGCCCGGCAAAAGACGACAAGGGATTAACGAAGCACGCCAAAAGACGCGTGCACGCCTGTCTTTGATGAGGGGCGGGGAGGCCATGCAGATATATCTTCCGATCGCGGAAATGTCCGTGAACGTGTTCCTGATTCTGGGGCTCGGCGGTGGCGTCGGCTTCATGTCGGGGTTGTTTGGCGTCGGCGGCGGCTTTTTGATGACGCCGCTGTTGATCTTCTTGGGCATTCCGCCGGCGGTGGCGGTGGGCACCGAAGCGGCGCAGATCGTCGCCTCGTCGGTGTCCGGCGTGCTCGCCCATTGGCGGCGCGGCAATGTCGACATCAAGATGGGGCTGATCCTGACCATGGGCGGCTTCGTCGGCTCGTTCGGCGGTGTCGAGCTGTTCAAATGGCTGCGCGGCATGGGGCAGGTCGATCTGGTGATCGCGCTGTGCTACGTCGTCTTTTTGGGCATCGTCGGCGGCATGATGTTCATCGAAAGCATTCAGTCGCTGGTGCAAAGCCATCGTGCCGGTGAAGCCGGGGTGGCGCGCAAGAAGCTGCACCAGCACACCTGGATCCACGGCTTGCCGTTCAAGATCCGTTTCCGCCGCTCGAAACTCTATATCAGCGCCATCCTGCCCCTGAGCCTGGGGCTGTTGGTCGGCGTGCTGGCGGCGATCATGGGTGTGGGCGGCGGCTTCATCATGGTTCCGGCCATGATCTATCTGCTGGGCATGCCCACCTCGGTGGTGGTGGGGACGTCGCTGTTCCAGATCATCTTCGTCACCGCCAATTCCACCTTCCTGCACGCCACCCGCAATTTCACCGTCGATGTGGTGCTGGCCCTGTTGTTGCTGTTGGGCGGCGTCATCGGCGCCCAGGTCGGGGCCAAGATGTCGGTGCGGCTGAAGGGCGAGCAATTGCGCGTGCTGTTGGCTTTGATCGTCTTGCTGGTTTGCGTCAAGCTGGGCATCGACCTGATCACCACGCCGACGGAAATGTTCACCCTGGGCGCCGGAGGAAAGCACTGATGAAGCGGCTTATCCTGATCATCGCCCTGTTGGTGGGCACGTTGGGTACAGCCCGCGCCAATGAACCGCTGGTGGCCGATCTGTCCAAGCATCTGGTGGCCATCACCACCGGTTTCGCCGGTACCGACGTGTTGCTGTTCGGTGCCGTCGATGGCGAGGGTGAGGTGGTGGTGGTGGTGCGCGGTCCGGCCAAGGCGGAAATCGTGCGCCGCAAGGATCGTAAGGCCGGCATCTGGATCAACACCGGCAGCGCCGAGGTGGAAAGCGCCCCCAGCTTCTATCGGGTCGCCAGCACCAAGCCGTTGGCCGAGATCGCGCCGGTCGCCGTGCTCGACCGTCACCAGATCGGACTGGACCATCTCGATCTGTCCATCGACACCAAGGACAATGGCGCCGATGGCACCGCCTATCGTGACGCCCTGATCCGGCTGAAGCAGAAAAAGGGCTTGTACGGTGACGTGGTGCAGCAGATCGGCTTCATGAGTCACCGGCTGTTTCGCACCGAAATCCACTTTCCCGCCAATGTGCCGGTGGGCACCTATCTGGTCGAGGTTTACCTGATCCAAGGCGGTGACGTCATCAGCGCCCAGACCACGCCCCTGGTGATCTCGAAAATCGGCATCGGTGCCGATCTGTTCGATTTCGCCCATCAGCAGGCGGCGGCCTATGGCCTGATCGCCATCATGCTGGCGGCGGCGTCGGGTTGGCTGGCGGCAGCCGCGTTCAAGAAATAATCAACGGGAGGATAGCCATGTCAGATCCGCATACCGGCTCAGGCCGTGTCTTCCTGGTGGTGGTCGACGACAGCGAGGAAATGCGTGCCGCGCTGATGTTTTCCTGCCGCCGTGCCCGCCATACCGGCGGTCGCGTCGCCTTGCTGCGCGTGATCGAGCCGACCGAATACCAGCATTTCGCCTCGATCGGCAAATTGATGCGGGAAGAAGCCCGCCAGGACGCCGAAGCCTTGTTGCAGCGTCTGGCCGCCGAGGTCAACGAGTTGTCCGGCGAATTGCCGGTGCTTTACGTGCGCGAGGGCAACCCGCGCGAGGAAGTCATCGCCTTGATCAACGAAGAGCCGTTGATCTCGGTTCTCACCCTGGCCGCCGACACCGGATCGGGCGGTCCCGGCCCGCTGGTCAGCGCACTGTCCGGCAAGTTCATCGGCAAGCTGCGGGTGCCGCTGACCATCATTCCCGGCAATCTGACCGCCGAGCAGATCGAGGCGATCACCTGATGCCGGTCAATCCCCTAGTAAATCACTTGGGTTTGATGGCTTGACAGAGGCGGTTCAGGGGTCCATTTAGGCTGATATGAATTTGGCTCGTCTCTTGCGAGGATTTGATGTTCATCCAGACTGAAAACACCCCCAATCCGTCGACCCTGAAGTTCCTGCCCGGGCGTGAAGTCATGCCCGCCGGCACCGCCGATTTCGGTTCCGCCGAAGCCGCCACCCGCTCGCCGCTGGCGGCCAAGCTGTTCACCGTCGACGGCGTCGCCTCGGTGTTCCTGGGCGGCGACTTCATCACCGTCGGCAAGACCGAAGCCGCCACTTGGGGCACTCTGAAGCCTTTGTTGCTGTCGGCGATCATGGATTTCTTCACCGCCGGCCTGCTGCCGGTGATCAATGAAGGGACCGAGAAGGTCAGCGACGGCGAGGAAACCGACATCGTCCGCCAGATCAAGGAATTGCTGGATACCCGCGTCCGTCCGGCGGTGGCCCAGGATGGCGGCGACATCATTTTCCGCTCCTTCGACGACGGCATCGTCTATGTGCATCTGCAAGGCGCCTGCTCGGGCTGCCCCAGCTCGACCGCCACCTTGAAGCACGGTATCGAGAACATGCTGAAGTACTACGTGCCGGAAGTGGTGGCGGTGCAGGCGGTCGACTGACCCCTGCTTCGCTCCATCCCTGCATGAGCGGACAGCCGAACGTCAAATCCTCGATTTTCACCCTGCTACCGCCTATCTTGGCGGTAGCAGGGCTTTATCTGCTGGTGGCGCTGGGGACCGAATCCCCCCTGTGGCGCTGGCTGGTCCGTGGCGAGCCGGTGGGGCTGGAAACGTCGCTGTCCGAGGATGAACGCACTCAGGCCACCCGCCTGGACGCCGCCTTCACCCGCATGAATTATCGCTTGGACCGCGTCGCCGCCGGCCACAGGGTGCCGCCTTTGTTTCTGCCCAGCCTGCCCGGCGATCTGGACAGCCTGGACGAGATCGACACCAAGAAGCAGGTGTTCCTGCGCCTGATGCTGCCGCTGATCCTGGTGGTCAACGAGGAAATAGCCGAGGATCGCGCCCGCCTGGAAGCCATGCGTCAGGGCAAAGTCGCCCGCGACGATGGTTGGTTGGCCGATCTGGCCCAGCGCTATCAGTCACCCAGCACCGACATTGCCGTCTTGCTGCGCCGGGTCGACGTGGTGCCGCCGTCCCTGGCCTTGGCCCAGGCGGTGGAGGAATCGGGTTGGGGCACCTCGCGCTTTGTCCGCGAGGGCAACAATCTGTTCGGCCAGGTGGGTGGCGACATCGTTCCCGAAGGCGACCAGGGCGGGCCGGCCATGGCCAGCTTCGAGTCCCTGCACGCGGCGGTGCGCGCCTATGCGCAGAACCTCAACAGCCACCGCGCCTACGAGCCCTTGCGTCGTATCCGCGCCCAGATCCGGGCGCGCGGCGGTTCTCCCGACGGCCATTCCTTGGCCGGGGCCTTGACCGCCTATTCGGAACGGGGACATGCCTATGTGGATGCGATCCGCGCCCTGATCCGCCACAACAGCCTGTTGCGCTTCGATCATGCCCGGTTGGGGCGTCAGGGCATTCTCAGCTGACAGCACTCCGGTCAGCCAGTAAAGCCGTCACTCCCGCGCCGGCGGGAGTCCAGAGGGTGCACCTCCACCTTTTCCGCGACTCCTGGATACCCGCCTGCGCGGGTATGACGGGGTGGGCGGAGGATGCGTCGTATTTAAGGCTCGATGCTATAGATGATCACGACATGGGCGCCGCGCGCCCGCGTCCGGTCAGTTCGTCGAAACAACCGCGCTCGTCCAGGGGCTGGGTGCCGCGCATGGCGTAATGGGCGACCACCTGATGGCTGCCGTCGTCATAGAGGAACAGATCCAAGGTGCAGACCTGGCCCCGATACTGCCAGATTTCCGCTGGGGCATCGCGGCGGGTGAAGCCGGGGCGGCCCAGCACCGACTTGATCTGCACGGTGTTCAACCCCTTCAACCGCGCCGGCTCGGACAGGCCGCCGGGAATCGCCGCCAGCTGATCGCCGTTTTTCATTGCGGAGGCGGAAGAATCCGTGCCGGAAAAACCACCGGCAACATGGGGGCCGGACGCGGTTTGCGGATTACCGCCGCAAGCAACCAGCAACAGCAAGGGCGACAGCAACGCAAGACGGCTCGGGCGCATGGGGACCACCGGGGCGAGGAGATTGCCGGATTATACTGAATTTGCTCGCATGCGCAACGTTTCCGCCACGTGAGTCATGAACGCGGCGGCGATGACCGGCGCCGCCAGATTGAGCAACGGCACCGAGAACAGAAAGGCGATGACCACCCCGGCCAGCCACACCTGCCCCAGCCGCGCCTTGAACAGGGCCCGGACCATGGCCGGCTCCAACCGGCGCAGCGCCGCCATCTCGAAATATTCCCGCCCCAGCAGATAGCCGTTGATGGCGGTGGCCAGCAAAACGGTCAGGCCGGTAAACAGCAAGATGCCGTAAAGCGGCAGGGCGGCCAGATTGATAATCACGGTCAGCGCCAGGAAACGCAAGGTGCCCAGGATGACTTCCGTCGTCGGTTGCGGGCGGGCGGCGGCAAGGTGCGGATAGTGGCGGGCATCGACGGCGTCGGCGACGCCGTCCAGCATCGGCCCCATGATGGTGGTGGCCAGAGCGGGGAAAAACAGTATGGGCAGCACCAGGGCCAGGGCGCCGATGGCCAGATCGCTGCTCCAGTCGGCCCAGGCATTGGTGAACAGGCTGACATTGGCCAGCACCGTCCAGATGATCGCCACCAGGGCCACATAAGCGGCCAGGGCCCCCAGCACCCCCAATTTCAGTACCCGCGCCAGACGCGGGTCGGATAATTGCGCCAACGCCTTCCACAAAGCACCGATCATGCTTTTTCCCCCTTATTGTCGGTGACGTTGCCGTGAACGCACCGTTTTTTATTGTTCCAAACGCGCGCACCGTTATACTGCGCCGCCAAACGGGTCGGCCGGACGCGGTCCCATTGACCCATATCGCGCGCTATAGCAAGAGATCAAGAGAATGGCGGATACTCGCTTCCACGTGGCCGGCATCGGCAACGCGATTGTCGACGTGCTGGTGCATGCCGACGACGCCCTGCTGTCGCAGTTGGACCTGACCAAGGGGGTCATGACCCTCATCGATTCGGCCACCGCCGAGTCCATCTACGAGCGTCTGCCCCCCGGTATCGAATGCTCGGGTGGGTCCGCCGCCAACACCATCGTCGGCATCGCCTCGCTGGGGGGCAAGGCCGCCTATGTGGGCAAGGTCAAGAACGACCAGTTGGGTCAGGTGTTCCGCCACGACATCCGCAGCGCCGGCATCACCTTCGACACCGCCCCCGCCGAGGACGGCAATTCCACCGCACGCTGCTTCGTCCTGGTCACCCCCGACGCCCAGCGCACCATGTTGACGTATCTGGGCGCCTGCGTCGAGCTGACCCCCGACGACGTGGACGAGGCGATCATCGCCTCTTCCGCTGTCACCTATCTGGAAGGCTATCTGTACGATCCGCCAGCGGCCAAGCGCGCCTTCCTGGCTGCCGCCTCGGTCGCCCACGGTGCCGGTCGCATGGTATCGCTGTCGTTGTCCGATCCGTTCTGCGTCGACCGTCACCGCGTCGATTTCGCCGATCTGGTGGCCAATCACGTGGATATCCTGTTCGCCAACGAAGCCGAATTGTGCTCGTTGTACCAGACCGACAATTTCGACGACGCCATCCGCGCCTCACGCGGGCATTGCCGGGTCGCCGCCATCACCCGTGGCGCCAAGGGCTCGGTGGTCATCGCCGGCGAAGACGCCATTGTCGTCGGTGCCGCGCCGGTGGCCCAGGTGGTCGACACCACCGGGGCCGGCGATCTGTACGCCGCCGGCTTCCTGCACGGCTTCACCCAGGGCCGCGACCTGGCCACCTGCGCCTTGCTCGGCGGCATCGCCGCCGGCGAGGTGATTTCCCATTTCGGTGCCCGACCCGAGCGCCCGCTTGCCCAACTGGCCGCGGAAACGCTTGGCCTCCCTTCCCTCTGATCCGGTTATTGAACGACATCCCCATGGAACTCAGGAACATCGCTATCATCGCCCACGTCGACCACGGCAAAACTACCCTGGTCGACGCCATGCTCAAGCAATCCGGCACTTTCCGCGAAAACCAGCAGGTTGCGGACCGCGTCATGGATTCCAATGACCTGGAAAAGGAGCGCGGCATCACCATTTTGGCCAAGTGCACCTCGGTGGACTGGAAGGGCGTGCGCATCAACATCGTCGACACCCCCGGCCACGCCGATTTCGGCGGTGAGGTCGAACGCATCCTGTCCATGGTCGATGGCGTGGTCGTGCTGGTCGACGCCGCCGAAGGGCCGATGCCGCAGACCAAGTTCGTCACCGGCAAGGCCCTGGGCCTGGGCCTGCGCCCCATCGTCATCGTCAACAAGGTTGACCGTGGCGACGCCCGCGCCCACGAAGTGCACGACGAGTGCTTCGACCTGTTCTCGGCGCTCGACGCCACCGACGAACAGCTGGACTTCCCCACCTTGTTCGCCGTCGGTCGCGACGGCTGGGCCGCCGAAGCGCCGGAAGGCCCCAAGGATGCCGGGCTGGAGCCGCTGTTCGACCTGATCCTGCGCCACGTGCCGGCGCCTTCGCGCGATCTGGAAAAGCCGTTCTCCATGCTGGCCACCACCTTGGAAGCCGACCCCTATCTGGGCCGCATCCTCACCGGCCGCATCGAAACCGGCATCCTGAAGCTGAACCAGGCGGTCAAGGGCATCAACAAGGACGGTCTGGTCGAGCAGTTCCGCGCCAGCAAGATCCTGTCCTTCCGTGGCATCGATCGTGTGCCGGTGGAAAGCGCCGAGGCTGGCGACATCGTCTGTCTGGCCGGCATGACCAAGGTCACCGTCGCCGACACCATCTGCGCCGCCGAAGTGGACGAGCCCCTGAAGGCCCAGCCCATCGACCCGCCGACCCTGGCCATGATCTTCTCGGTCAACGACAGCCCGTTGGCCGGCACCGAAGGCGACAAGGTCACCAGCCGCGTCATCGGCGCCCGTCTGATGCGTGAAGCCGAATCCAACGTCGCCATCCGCATCACCGAGCAGGATTCCAGGGACGCCTTTGAAGTGGCGGGCCGTGGCGAACTGCAATTGGGCGTGCTGATCGAAACCATGCGCCGTGAAGGCTTCGAGCTGTCGGTGTCGCGTCCGCGCGTGCTGTTCCAGACCGAGAACGGCAAGCGCATGGAGCCGATCGAGGAAGTGTTCGTCGACGTCGACGACGAGTTCTCGGGTGCGGTGGTGGAAAAGATGACGCTGCGCAAGGCCGAGCTGACCGGCATGCGCCCCACCGGCGGCGGCAAGACCCGCATCACCTTCCTGGCCCCTTCGCGCGGCCTGATCGGTTATCACGGCGAGTTCCTCACCGACACCCGTGGTACCGGCCTGATGAACCGCGTGTTCCACGGCTATGCCGAATACAAGGGCCCGATCGAAGGCCGTCGCGCCGGCGTGCTGATCGCCAACGCCTCGGGCGAAGCGGTGGCCTATGCCCTGTGGAACCTGGAAGATCGCGGCCCGATGTTCATCCCCGCCGGCGTCAAGGTCTATGAAGGCATGATCATCGGCGAGCACAACCGCAGCAACGACCTGGAAGTCAACCCGCTGAAGGCCAAGCAGCTGACCAACGTCCGCGCCTCGGGCAAGGACGAGGCGGTGCGCCTGACCACGCCCAGGAAGATGAGCCTGGAACAGGCCATCGCCTACATCCAGGACGACGAACTGGTGGAAGTGACCCCCAAGTCCATCCGCCTGCGTAAGCGCCTGCGCGACCCGAACGAACGCAAGAAGGCCAGCCGTTCGATCGAGGACTAGAGCGGTTTCACGCCGAGCGGAATCGGTAGAGGATTCCCCCTGAGGTCATTTTGTGATTCAACATCTTCGGTAACAACGCTCCCGAGGATGATGCGATGACGTGGCGCTCAGGGCAGTCCTATTCTCAGGACTTGCGCGATAGAGTTTTGGCGGCTGTGGACAGCGGCATGAGCGCCTACGAGGTGGCGCCGCTGTTCCGGGTGAGCGTTTCGTACATCTACAAGGCCCAAGGCCGCCGCCGGGCCACCGGCGAGACGACGGTGAAGCCACGGCCTGGGCGGCCAGGACAGAAGCTGGCGGCTCACCTTGAGGCGTTGCAGGCGCAGATCAAGGTCGAGCCCGATGCCACGCTGGCTGAGTTGCGCGCCTGGGTTCTGGCCGAATTGGGCGTGTCGATCAGCGTCGGCGGCCTGTGGAACACGCTTGAGCGGCTCGACCTCAGTCTGAAAAAAAGAGTGCGCATGCTGCCGAGCAGGAACGTCCCGACGTAGCCGAAGGACGCATCGCCTGGCGAGCCGAGCAGCCGGCGCTGGACCCAACCCGCTTGGTCTTCCTTGATGAAACCGGGGCATCGACCAACATGACCCGGCGCTACGGACGGGCGCCGCGCGGTCAGCGGCTGCTGGCTGCGGTGCCGCACGGTCATTGGAAAATGACCACCTTCGTCGGGGCGCTCCGGCATGACGGAATCTCCGCCCCCTTCGTCATCGACAAGGCGATGAATGGCGCGATCTTCCTGGCCTATGTCGAGCAGGTCCTGGCTCCGACCTTGCGGCCCGGCGACATCGTCGTAATGGACAATCTGCCCGCCCACAAGGTGGCAGGGGTCAAGCAACTCATCGAAGCCCGAGGGGCCACCCTGCGGTATCTGCCGCCCTACTCCCCAGACCTCAATCCCATCGAGCTCGCCTTCGCCAAGCTCAAGAGCCTGCTGCGAAAGGCGCAAGCCCGCACCATCAACACCTTATGGGACGTGATCGGAAAACTCATCGACCTGTTTCCGCCCGAGGAATGCGCCAATTTCTTCGCCCACGACGGATATGGACGCTCGATGTGAAAATGCTCTAAAAGGGAAGTCGGGGGCTGTCGCCCCCGTATTTCGACAGAAAAGCCCCGGTGCGGAAGCGTGCCGGGGCTTTTGAACCACAGAGAGGCCTGTCCGACGGCATCACCGTCTGTTCCATCCTCTCTGTGCCTCTGTGGTTGAATCCCTTTACCCCGCCGGACAGCGGGTTATTGCAGCCCGTCGATCTGCTTTTTCATCTCGGATTTGTCCTCGCCCTCGGGCAATTGCACCATCACCTTGGTCCACAGCTCGCGGGCGCGGCGGGTGTCGCCCATCTGCAGGGCGCCGATGCCGGCGAAATAGAGCGCGTCCATATTATCCGGATCGACGGCCAGCACTTCGCGCATCAGGCCGACGAATTCCGGCGGCAGCACCGCCCCTTGCGGGATGTCCTCCAGCAGCAGCCCGGCCAGTTCCATGCGGCTGCCGGTGTCGGCGGGCAACAGCGCGATGGCCTTGCGATAGGCGTTGATGGCCTGATCCTTCTGCCCCAGCACCCGCAGCGAGCGGCCCAGCATGCCCCAACCCTTGCCGTCATTCGGATTTTTTTCCAGCTTAGCGGTGAGCGAGGCGACCATGGTGCGGATCATCTCGCCCTGGTCCTGCATTTCCTTGATCTTGTCGGCGCGGGCGGCATAGGGCTGGTCGGGCAGCATGGGCGCGCCCAGGAAGACGTAAAGGCCAAACGCCAGCAGCGGCACCACCAGGGCCAGCACGGTGGCCAGCTTCCACGAGCGGGTGGCCTGGGCCGCATCGGGCTTGGTCGCACCGCCCAGGGCCAGGATGCGGCGCTGGATTTCCGTGCGCGCGGCCACCGCCTGATCGGCGGACAAGGTGCCGCGCTCCAGTTCCACCTCGATTTCCGCTAATTGGTCGCGATAGACGGTCAGATCGTATTCGGCCCGCGACAGTGGCGCCGTCTTGGCCCGCAACAGCGGCAGCACCAGGATGGCGATGGTGGCCAAGGCGAGGCCCGCGAAAATCAACCAGATCATGAGCGGTCCTCATCCTTCAACAACGCGTCGAGACGGCGCTTTTCCTCGGCCGACAGCGGCGCCACCGGGGTGGTGGTGACGCTGGGGCGGCGGCGGAAAAAGACGAAGGCGGCGCCCACCGCCACCACCAGCAAAGCGAACGGCCCCAGCCACAAGACCAAGGTGGCGCCCTTGAACGGCGGGTTCAGCAACACGTAATCGCCATAGCGGTCGACCACGTATTGCTTGACCTGATCGGTGCTTTCGCCCTTGGCGATGCGTTCGCGCACGATGATGCGCAGGTCGCGGGCCAGATCGGCGTTGGAATCCTCGATGGATTCGTTTTGGCAGACCAGGCAGCGCAATTCCTTGCCCAAATCCTCGGCCTTCTTTTCCAGCACCGGGTCTTTCAGCATTTCCGACGGATCGGCGGCCAAGGCTGGGGCCGCCGCAGCCAGCATCAGGGCGAGGGCCAGGCGCTTCATTTGCTCAGTTCCTTGATGATCGGCAGCAGGGTCTTTTCCCATGCTTCGGGGGTGACCGGGCCGATATGCTTGTAACGGATGATGCCGGCCTTATCGACGATGAAGGTCTCGGGCGCGCCGGTGACGCCGAAATCGATGGCGGTGCGCCCCGGGGCCGGATCGACGCCGACCCGTTCATAGGGATCGCCGTGCTTCTTCAGCCACTTGGCCCCCTCGACCGGGTCATCGCGCCAGTCGATGCCGTGGATGGGGACGATGCCGGTCTGCTTGATTTTCATCAGATAGGGGTGTTCCTGCACGCAGGCGATACACCACGAGCCATAGATGTTGACCAGCGACACCCGGCCTTTCAAATCCGCCGTGGCCAGCCCGGTGTTGTCGCCGCGACCGGGCAGCGGCGGTAAGTTCATTTCGGGCACCGGACGGTTGATCAGCACCGAGGGAATTTCCCGCGGGTTGAGGGTGAGACCGCGCAGGAAGAACAGAGCAAGGATGCCGAACACGGCCACGGGCAGCAGATAAAGCAGACGGCGCATGATCAGGCCCTCACCGAATGGGCGGGAAGCCGGGCCCGGGTGGGGGCGCCGACGCGGTGGCGGCGATCGCTCAGCGACACCAGCCCGCCCAGGACCATCATGCCGGTGCCGGCCCACATCCACACCACCAGCGGGTTGAAGTAAAGCCGGGTGACATAACCGCCATCACCGCCGGCATCGCCGACCACGGCATAGACGTCGCCCAGGAAGGTGGTCTCGATGGCCGCCTCGGTGGTCGGCATGGGCGGGGATTTGTACTGGCGCTTCTGCGGCTGCATGACGGCGAAGGGCTTGCCGTCCTTGGTCACCTCGAAGGTGCCGCGCGAGGCCAGATAATTGGGGCCTTGCACGCTTTGCACGTCCTTCAGGGTGAAGGCATAGCCGGCGACGGTGATGGTCTCGCCGATCTTTTGCGACTGCACCGATTCCAGCTTCCATGCCGACGACGCGGTCATGCCGGCGATGAACACCGCAAGGCCCGCATGGGTGATGGTCATGCCCCAGGCGGAGCGCGGCAGCTTGGCCAGACGCGACAGGGACTGGCTGAAGGGGGCACGGAACAGGCGGATACGCTCGGCCAGTTCGGTCAGCACGCCAAGGAACAGCCACACCGCCAGGGCCATGCCGCCGGCGGCCCACCATGGGCCAAGACTACCGCCTTGCAATACCCAGGTGGCGATGGCGGCGGCTACCGCCAAGGCACCGGCGATCTTCAGCCGCGACAAGGCGCCGGCCAGATCGCCGCGCTTCCACGACATCAACGGCCCCACCGCCATGGCCAGCACCATGGGCACCATCAACGGCAGGAAGACGGCGTTGAAGAAGGGCGGTCCCACCGACACCTTGCCCAAATTGAGGGCGTCGGCGAACAGCGGATACAGCGTGCCCAACAGCACGGTGCCGGCCCCGGTGGCCATCAGCACGTTGTTGAGCAACAGCGTGCCTTCACGCGACAACGGCGCGAACAGGCCGCCGGTCTTCAAGGCCGGGGCGCGCAATGCATAAAGCAGGAACGAGCCGCCGATGGCCACCACCAGCAAGCCCAGGATGAACACGCCACGGGCCGGATCGGTGGCGAAGGCATGGACCGAGGTGATGACGCCCGAGCGCACCAGGAAGGTACCCAGCAGCGACAGGCCGAAAGCGGTGATGGCCAACAAGATGGTCCAGCTTTTCAGCGCGTCGCGCTTTTCCACCACCACCGCCGAATGCAACAGCGCGGTGCCGGCCAGCCACGGCATGAACGAGGCGTTTTCCACTGGGTCCCAATACCACCAGCCGCCCCAGCCCAATTCGTAATAGGCCCACCACGAGCCCAAAGCGATGCCGCAGGTCAGGAACACCCAGGCGGCCAGGGTCCAGGGCCGCACCCACCGCGCCCAGGCGGCATCGACGCGACCTTCGATCAAGGCGGCGATGGCGAAGGAGAAGGCCATGGAAAAGCCCACATAGCCCAGATACAGCAAGGGCGGGTGGAAGGCGAGACCGGGGTCCTGCAACAGCGGGTTCAGGCCCTGGCCGTTGAGCGGCGGCGGTTCCAGCCGTTCGAACGGATTCGAGGTGAGCAGGATGAACAGCAAAAAGCCCACGGTGATCATGGCCTGCACGGCCAGCGCGCGGGACTTCAGCCCCGGCGGCAGGTTGCGCCCGAAAAGCGTGACCGCGCCGCCGAACACCGCCAGGATGGTGATCCACAGCAGCAGCGAGCCCTCGTGGTTGCCCCAGACGCCGGCCACCTTGTACAGCATGGGCTTGTCGGTGTGGCTGTTCTGGGCCACGTTCATCACCGAGAAATCCGAGGTGACATAGGCGTGGGTCAGGGCGGCGAAGCTGATGGCCACCAGCAGCACCTGGGCGGCCGAGGTCGGTCCCGACAGGGCCATCCAGGCGGCATTGCCGCGACTGGCGCCGATCAGCGGCACCACCGCCTGCACCAGGGCCACGGCCAAGGCGAGAATAAGGGCGAAATGGCCGATTTCGGCGATCATCGAGGTCTCCTGCGCAAAATGGCTATTTCTTTTCCTCGCCCTGCCAATGGCCGGACTTCTTCAGGCTGTCCGCCACTTCCTTGGGCATGTAATTCTCGTCGTGCTTGGCCAGGACTTCCGAGGCCAGGAACACGCCCGTGCCCATGCGGCCCTCGGTGACCACGCCCTGACCCTCGCGGAACAGATCGGGCAGCAGGCCTTCAAATTCCACCGGCAGCGAATGGGCGCCGTCGGTGACCTTGAAGCGTACCTTGGCGCCGTCCTTGACCACGCTGCCTTGTTCCACCAATCCGCCCAGGCGGATGCGGCGGCCCTCGGTCTGCACCTTGGCCTCCAGGATCTCGGTCGGGCTGAAGAAGAAGACGATATCCTGGCGCAGGGCCGACAGCACCAGGGCGGCGGCGGTACCCACCGCCAGCAGGCCGAGGATGACGAAATAAAGGCGGCGCTTCTTGCGGGTCATGCTTGTTCACCTTGGTTGGCGGTGTTGCGCCGCCGCCGGGTCGGACGCAGGCTTTGGATGGTCTCCAGGTCGCGTTCCTGCTTGCGCACGGCGCGGATCGAGGCCACCAGCAAAGCCACCAGTACCACTACGGCCAGACCATAGGCGGGCCAGACATAGCCGCCATGGCCGCCCATGGCGAAAAATGCGGTCATATCAGCCATGAAGTTCAACCTCCGTCTGGCCGGCGGCATGGACCTGGGCCATCCTCAGGGTGCGCAGCTTGGCGGCGGCGATCTCGGCCCGCGTGCGCAGGATCAGCACCACCACCCAATAGGCCTTGAAGGCCAAGGCCATCAGGATCAAGGGCACCATCATCGAGGCGTCGATGGCCGGGCCGCCCATCTTCACCACCGATGCCGGCTGGTGCAGGGTGTTCCACCAATCCACCGACCATTTGATGATGGGCACGTTGAAGACGCCGACCAGGGCCAGGATGTTGGCGGCCTTTTGCCCGCGTTCCGGGTCGTCGAAGGCGTCGGCCAGGGCCATGTAGCCGAGATAGAGGAAAAACAGGATCAGCATGCTGGTCAGCCGCGCGTCCCACACCCACCAGGTGCCCCACATGGGCTTGCCCCACAACGACCCGGTGACCAGACAGATCAGGGTGAAGGCGGCACCCACCGGTGCGGTGGCCCGCGCCATCAGGTCGGCCAGCGGATGTTTCCAGATCAGCCCCATGGCCGAGAACACCGCCATGGCGGTATAGCAGAACATGCCCATCCAGGCCGACGGCACGTGGATATACATGATACGCACGGTCTCGCCCTGCTGATAATCGGCGGGCGAGGCCAGCAGCGAAAACCACAGGCCGGCGGCGAAACTCAAGACCGCGATCCCCATGGCCCAGGGCTGGACGAAGGCGGCGATACGCAGGAAACGGGCGGGATTGGCAAACCGATGCATGATCTGGACTCGTGTCGTCGTTCCGACATATGCGAAAGCTGCGAACTATATATCGCGACCACCGCAGGATTCCACGTTACTGCTGGGTAAGGTTTGACGAAGGTCAGGTCAGGGGCCTTAAGAGTAGCCCGTGACGGGCTGCTCAGGCGCCGCTCCGGCTTATCGCATGTCCACGTTTCGCGTGAAAATGCTCCGACCTTCAGCGCCGTTTGTCGGGCACCAGGGCCAGGGCGCGATCGGGGGCGGCACCGCCCAGCCAGCGCCGCGCCAGCCGTGGATCGGCGGCCAGGGCGGCCACCGCCGCCGTCAGTTCCAGCGACACCAGGGTGATTTTCAGCCTCTTCAATCCCATCAGCACCCCCGACAGGGCGGAATCGAAAATGGCTTCCGGCACCGACAGATAGACCGGGCGCAATTGCCCGGCTTCCAGCTTGGCCCGCATGCCGGCGGGGTCGGTGTGGGAGGCGGCGCAGAACTGGGCGTCGATGGAATGCAGGCCGCGGCAGCGCAAGGGCCGTACCGGATAGATGCGGCAATTGCCGTCCATGGACAAGAAGGCGCAGGCCAGTCGGCTTTCCACCCGTTGGCTGGTACTCATGCCCCGGGTGCGCGCGTTGAGGCCATTGACCTGATCCAGCAATTCCTGCCCCTGATCGGCGGGCAGGGCGCGCAGATAGGCGCTGATCCGCACCGCTTCCAACGGCGTGATGCCCACCTGTTGGTGACAGCACCAGCCGCAGCCGGCCTTGCAAGCCGAAGGCGGGGCGCCGCGCAGATAATCCAGGCTGGTGCGGCGCGCCTGCCAGGATTGCTCGGCGATGGCGAAAACCTGATCCAGTGCGGCGTTGGCGGCCTCTTCCGTCGGCTTGGGCGCCAGGGCGGAAAAGGCGGCGGCGCAGGATTGCGCCAGGAAATCATTGCTGGGCGTGAACAAGGGCGCCACCTGCCGGTTGGCGGTTCAGACACAAAAAAGGCCACCTTTTGCAAGGAGGCCTGTAATCGTCGGCGATGGCGCACCCGGAAGGACTCGAACCTCCAGCCCCCAGATTCGTAGTCTGGTGCTCTATCCAATTGAGCTACGGGTGCTTCGCCGTATCCGCCAGAAGTTGCCGTCCAGCGAGGGAGCGGAACATACACAAACCCTTGGGGCAGCGCAAGCCTGTTTTTTTGAGATTAAATCTTCGCTTTTCTGCCCCTTTCCCCGCTTTGTGGCAACAATACGGCTTGTGGGGGGATGGGCGTTTGCGTAAAATCCGCCACAATTGCGCGGGGGCAAGTCATAATTCCTAGATCATACAACTAATTTTGCTGACCCGGCGGGTTTCATCCGATCTGGCGAACAAAAAGGTAAGCAGTCCCAATGGCCCTGAAGACGACCCATGCCGCGGCGCTGTGCGCGGTTCTCCTGGTAGGCGGATGTTCGTTCGCCGAGGAAACGTTGTTTCCCTCGTCCGGTACCGTGCAAACGGCGCCTGGCAATCCCCCGGCTTTGGGGTCCGGCAATTTTGAGGCGCCCGGTGTCACCAACGGTACGGCCACCGGCACGTTTGTCGGTCATAAGGTGTCGTCGTTGCGTGGCGATCTGGCGGCGCTTCAGGACATGCTGACCCGGCATAACCAGTCGCTGCAGGGCATCCGCAGCGACACCGTCCAGGACTCGCAGCGTTATCACGGCACCGTCGCTGCCGTTAACGCGCGTCTGCAGGTGGGCACCACCCCCGGCAACCCGATCCTGAACCAGCAATGGAATGCCGCCCAAGGCGAGTTGGATCGCATCAACGAGGACGTCCTCAAGATGACCCGGCTGGCCAACGAGGTGACCAATTCCTCGGCCATGGCCGCCTATCTGCTGGAATCGGTGCGTGCCGCCCGCCAGCTGTCCGGCGCCGTCGACGAGGACCACCGCCAGCTGCGCATCCTGGAAGACGAAACCAACCGCACCGTGGTGCTGGTGGAACGTCTGCTGACCGAGCTGTCCGACGACGTCAACCGTCAGCAGGCTTATGTGGCCAATGAGCGGCAGAACCTGAACACCCTGGCCCTGGCCATCAAGAACGGCCAGCTGTACAGCTCGGCCCTGTCCAGCCGTGGCGGCGCCATGCCGGCATCCTACGACGCGCCCTTGGCCGCGCCGCGCGGTGCCGTCGGGTCCAGCGATCTGGCCCTGGTGACCATTCGCTTCGACAAGGCCAACGTGAATTACGAAAGTGCGCTTTACGCCGCCGTCAAGGGTGCCCTGGACCGTCGTCCCAGCGCCTCGTTCGACGTGGTGGCGGTGTCGCCCACCGGCAACACCCCCGGTGCCCAGGCTCTGGGCGCCACCAGCGTGCGCCGCAATGCCGAATCGGTGGTGCGGTCGCTGACCAATATGGGCTTGCCGTCCAACCGTATCCGCGTGTCGCAGACCACCAGCCCCGGCGTGAATTCCGGCGAGGTGCAGGTCTACGTTCGCTAATCCGGCCATTCTTTGAAAAAAAGCCCCCGGAGCAATCCGGGGGCTTTTTTCATGGGTGCAGGACTTTCAGGCCGATGATGCCGATGGCGATCAGGGCGATGCAGCCCAGCCGGGCCGGAGAGGCCGCTTCGTTCAGGAACAAAAGGCCCAAGGCGGTGGTGCCCAGAATGCCGATGCCGCTCCACACCGCATAGGCGGTGCCCACCGGCAAGGTGCGCACCGCCAGACCCAGCAGGCCCAGGCTGGCGATGATGGCGGCAATGGTCGCCAGTGAAATCAAAGGGCGGGAAAAGCCGTCGCTGGCCTTCAGGCCCATGGCCCAGGCCACTTCCAGAAGACCGGCGAAAAACAGATAGACCCAGGACATAGCAAGCCTCCGTCCGCAAACGGGGCCGTCCCCACAATACCCATCAGGGGCGGGGTCGTCCCCGCCGGGTGGTCGTGACTTTAATATGGCGGGCCTTGCCCGGATTCAATCCCTTTGATGCCTATTCCAGCGCCTGCCGCAGCGCGGCGGCGGTCGCCCACGGTGCCAGCGGCAGGCAGGCGGCCAACAGTGCGCCCAGGATCAGCAGATGCGGCTCGGCTGACAAACCCTGCACCGCCGCGTCGATGGCGCCGACGCCAAAGATCAACACCGGGACGTAAAGCGGCAGGATCAGCAGCGACACCAGCACGCCGCCGCGCCGGGCCCCCAGCACCAGGGCGGCGCCGATGGCGCCGATCAGCGACAGCACCGGGGTGCCGATCAGCATGGTCAGCATCAGGATGGCGAAGCCGTCGGCATTCATGTGCAGCAGCACGGCCAGGATGGGCGCCGCCGCCAGCAGCGGCAGGCCGGTGGTCAGCCAATGGGCCAGCACCTTGGCCAAGACCACCACCATCAACGAGGTGGGGGTGAGCACCAGCAATTCCAGCGAGCCATCCTCGTAATCGGTCTGGAACAATCGGTCCAGCGACAGCATGGACGCCAGCAATGCCGTCACCCACAGCACACCGGCGGCGACCCGTTCCAGAATGCCGGCCTCGGGGCCGATGCCGAAGGGGAACAAAACCACGGTGAGGACGAAGAAGGTCACCACCATCAAGCTG
Organism: Magnetospirillum gryphiswaldense MSR-1 v2; assembly: GCF_000513295.1. Taxonomy (NCBI): domain Bacteria; kingdom Pseudomonadati; phylum Pseudomonadota; class Alphaproteobacteria; order Rhodospirillales; family Rhodospirillaceae; genus Magnetospirillum; species Magnetospirillum gryphiswaldense. The sequence goes on along the minus strand of NC_023065.1, from coordinate 3,260,035 downwards.
TCCGAGCCCTGGCGCAGGGCTAGGCGCAGGTCGCGGCGCACCACTTCGAAAAAGCGGATCATGACTGCGTGTCCTCGGCGTCAAGGGCGAAATCGTCCAGGTGCAGGGTGCGGGCACCGGGCAGGTCGACGTCCTGGTGGGTGGACAGCACCACCATGCCGCCCGCCGCCCGATGTTCGGCGAACACCGTTTCCAGCACCTTGATGTTGTGGCGGTCCAGCGCCGTGGTCGGCTCGTCCAGCAGCCACAGCGGCGACGGCGCCGCCAGCAGGCGGGCCAGATTGGTGCGGCGCTTCTGTCCCGCCGACAGCAGCTTGCCGGGAATGTCGCGCAGATGGGCCAGGCCGAAGCGGGCCAGCGCATTCTCCACCGCACCTTGGGCCAAGCCGGCGTCGGGTTGGTGCAGCCGGGCCCAGAAACGGATGTTTTCCGCCACCGACAACACTGTCTTCACCGCATCGTGATGGCCGACATAATGGGTGCGGGCGGCGTGCAGTTCCGGTTCGGCCCCGGTGGCCACCTCGCCCCAAGCCAGTTTGCCCGCCGCCGGCTTCAACAGTCCGGCCATGACCCGCAGCAGGCTGGATTTGCCCGAGCCGTTGGGGCCGAGCAGCACCAAAGCCTCGCCCGGCGCCACGGCGAAATCCAATCCGGCGAACACCACCCGACCGCCGCGGATGCAGCCCAGGCCGTGGCCGGAAAACGGGGGGAGCTTTTCAGTCGTGTCCATGGCCCTTGGTATGGCAGAAAACCGCGCCCGACGAAAGTGACGAACATCAAGCGAATCACCGCTTTAACCCACACTCGGGTGGTGTGCGCCCCGCCCGAACGGATAGTTCAGACTGGACTTGAATTGAAATTTATGCTGTAAGCGCAGGCTGAGAGGCCCCATATAGTAAGGCCAGCCGGCTGCCCCATGCGGGGCCGCTTTCCTTTACCCCCTTTTTTGCGGAGGTCATCCGTGCTTGAAGCCTATCGCCAGCATGTCGCCGAACGTGCCGCCCTCGGGATTCCGCCCCTGCCGCTGTCGGCCAAGCAGACCGAGGAACTGGTCGCCTTGCTGCAAAACCCGCCCAAGGGGGAAGAGCAGGTCCTGGTCGACCTGATCACCTACCGTGTGCCCGCCGGTGTCGATGACGCCGCCCGCGTCAAGGCCACCTTCCTGGCCGAAGTCAGCGCCGGCACCATCAAGTGCAGCCTGATCAGCCGGGTCAAGGCCACCGAATTGCTGGGCACCATGCTGGGTGGTTTCAACATTCAGCCGCTGATCCGCCTGTTGGGTGATGCCGAATGCGGCGCCGCCGCCGCCGAGGGTCTGAAGAAGACCCTGCTGGTGTTCGACTATTTCCACGACGTCAAGGATCTGGCCGACAAGGGCAATGCCGACGCCAAGGGCGTGCTGCAATCCTGGGCTGACGCCGAATGGTTCACCAGCCGTCCGGAAGTCCCTGAAAGCCTGACCGTCACCATCTTCAAGGTGACCGGCGAGACCAACACCGACGATCTGTCGCCGGCCCCCGACGCCTGGAGCCGCCCCGACATCCCGCTGCACGCTTTGGCCATGCTGAAGAACGCCCGCCCCGGCATCGAGCCGGAAGAAGCCGGCGTGCGCGGTCCCGTCAAGTTCCTGGAAGATTTGCGCGCCAAGGGCAATCTGGTCGCCTATGTGGGCGATGTGGTCGGCACCGGCTCGTCGCGTAAATCCGCCACCAACTCGGTGTTGTGGTTCACCGGCGAGGACATCCCCTTCGTCCCCAACAAGCGTTTCGGCGGTGTCTGCCTGGGCACCAAGATCGCGCCGATCTTCTACAACACCATGGAAGATGCCGGCGCCCTGCCCATCGAGCTGGACGTCAACCAGATGGACATGGGCGACGTGGTCGAACTGCGTCCCTATGACGGCAAGGCGCTGAAGAACGGCAAGGTCATCGCCGAATTCAAGGTCAAGTCCGACGTGATCTTCGACGAAGTGCGCGCCGGCGGCCGTATTCCGCTGATCATCGGTCGCGGCCTGACCGCCAAGGCGCGCGACGCCCTGGGTCTGCCGGCCAGCACCTTGTTCCGTCTGCCCCAGGCCCCCGTCGATAGCGGCAAGGGCTATTCCCTGGCGCAGAAGATGGTCGGTCGCGCCTGTGGCTTGCCGGAAGGCAAGGGCATGCGTCCGGGCACCTATTGCGAGCCCAAGATGACCACCGTGGGGTCGCAGGACACCACCGGCCCGATGACCCGCGACGAGCTGAAGGATCTGGCTTGCCTGGGCTTCTCCGCCGATCTGGTCATGCAGTCGTTCTGCCACACCGCCGCCTATCCCAAGCTGGTGGACGTGCAGACCCACCGCACGCTGCCGGAATTCATCTCGACCCGTGGCGGCGTGGCCCTGCGCCCCGGTGACGGCGTCATCCATTCCTGGCTCAACCGTCTGCTGATGCCCGACACCGTCGGCACCGGCGGCGATTCGCACACCCGCTTCCCCATCGGCATTTCCTTCCCCGCCGGCTCCGGTCTGGTGGCCTTCGCCGCCGCTACCGGCGTCATGCCGTTGGACATGCCGGAATCGGTGCTGGTGCGCTTCAAGGGCGAGATGCAGCCCGGCGTCACCCTGCGCGATCTGGTCAACGCCATCCCCCTTTACGCCATCCGCTCTGGCCTGCTGACGGTGGAAAAGAAGGGCAAGAAGAACATCTTCTCCGGTCGTATCCTGGAAATCGAGGGTCTGCCCAACCTCAAGGTGGAACAGGCCTTCGAGCTGTCGGACGCCTCGGCCGAACGTTCCGCCGCCGCCTGCTCGGTGCGTCTGTCCAAGGACCCGATCATCGAGTACATGACCTCCAACATCACCCTGATGAAGTGGATGATCGCGGAAGGCTATCAGGACGCCCGCACCCTGGGTCGCCGCATCAAGGCCATGGAAGCCTGGATCGCCAACCCGGCCCTGCTGGAACCCGATGCCGATGCCGAATATGCCGCCGTGATCGAGATCGATCTGGCCGACATCAAGGAACCCATCGTCGCCTGCCCGAACGATCCCGACGACGTCAAGTTGCTGTCGGAAGTCGCCGGCGACCAGATCGACGAAGTGTTCATCGGCTCGTGCATGACCAATATCGGCCACTTCCGCGCCGCCGGTAAGGTTCTGGACGGCAAGAGTGACATCCCCACCCGTCTGTGGATCGCACCGCCGACCAAGATGGATGCCACCATCTTGAACGAGGAAGGCTATTACAGCATCCTGGGCAAGTCGGGCGCACGCATGGAAATGCCGGGCTGCTCGTTGTGCATGGGCAATCAGGCGCAGATCCGCAAGGGTTCCACCGCCATGTCCACCAGCACCCGCAACTTCCCCAACCGTCTGGGCATCGACACCCGCGTCTATCTCGGCTCCGCCGAGCTGGCCGCCGTCTGCGCCCTGATGGGCAAGATCCCGACCGTGGCCGAGTACATGGCGCAGGTCAGCGGTCTCGCCGCCAAGGCGACCGACGTCTATCGCTACATGAACTTCGACCAGATCGCCGAATTCCGCGATATCGCCGCCACGGTGACCGTGTAATTCACGCTTTCGGGCTGAAATGATCAACCCCCGCCGGGCAACCGGCGGGGGTTTTCATTTGGGGGGCTTAAGGCTTGGGCCGGTTGTCGATCACCCGCTTGGCCTTACCCATGGAACGCGGGATGGTGTTGGGATCGAGCACCCGGACCTTGGTGCTGATGCCGACCAGGCTTTTGATGTGCCCCGACAGGGTCTTGGAGATGTCGGCCATGGCCGCGTCGTCCAGGAACAATTCGGGCCGGGGTTCGACATTGACCACCAGACCGTCCATGTGGCCGTCGCGGAACACCTCGATCTGATAATGCGGCGACAGCCGCACGTCCTTCAGCATCTGTTCCTCGATCTGGGTGGGGAAGACGTTGACGCCGCGGATGATCAGCATGTCGTCGGAGCGCCCGGTGATCTTGTCCATGCGCCGGAACGACCGCGCCGTGCCCGGCAGCAGCCGGGTCAGATCGCGGGTGCGATAGCGGATGACCGGCAGGCCTTCCTTGGTCAGGGTGGTGAAGACCAGCTCGCCCGGCTGGCCGTCGGCCACCGGCTCGCCGGTTTCCGGGTTGATGATCTCGGGGTAGAAATGGTCTTCCCAGATATGCGGGCCGTCCTTGGTTTCCAGGCATTCATTGGCGACGCCCGGCCCCATCACTTCCGACAGGCCATAGATGTCGACGGCGTCGATGCCGGCGCGCTTCTCGATTTCCTCGCGCATGGCGCCCGTCCACGGCTCGGCGCCGAAGATGCCCACCTTCAATGAACTTTCGCGCGGGTCCAGACCCTGGCGTTCCATTTCATCAAGGACCACCAGCATATAGCTGGGGGTGACCATGATGATGTCGGGCTCGAAATCGCGGATCAACTGCACCTGCTTTTCCGTCTGGCCGCCGGACATGGGGATGACGGCGCAGCCCAGGCGTTCCGCGCCGTAATGGGCGCCAAGACCGCCGGTGAACAGGCCGTAGCCATAGGCGATTTGCACCTTGTGGCCGGGCCGCCCGCCCGAGGCGCGGATCGAGCGCGCCACCATGTTGGCCCAGGTGTCGATGTCGTTCTGGGTATAGCCGACCACGGTGGGCTTGCCGGTGGTACCGGAACTGGCATGGATGCGCACGATTTTGTCCATGGGCGTGGCGAACAGCCCGAAGGGATAGGTCTGGCGCAGATCCTCCTTGGTGGTGAAGGGGAACTTGGCCAGATCGGCCAGGCTTTTCAGATCATCGGGGTGCACCCCCTTGGCATCGCACTTGGCCCGGTAATGGGCGACGTTGTCATAGGTGTGACGCACCGACCATTTCAGCCGTTCCAGCTGAAGGGCGGCGATTTCGTCGCGGCTGGCGATCTCGATGGGGTCCAGCATGTCGCGCGACGGCGGGATCAGACGGTTGCTCATGGACGTTATCCTCCCTGTATTTCTTATATTTTTAGACGCGTTCGATGACGCTGGCGATCCCTTGGCCGACGCCGATGCACATGGTGCAAAGCGCCCGATTGGTTCCGGTCCGACGAAGCTGATAGGCGGCGGTGGTCAACAGCCGTGCCCCGCTCATGCCGAGCGGATGCCCCAGCGCGATGGCGCCGCCATTGGGGTTGACGTGGGCCGCGTCGTCGGCCACGCCGAGATCGCGCAACACCGCCAGGGCTTGGGCGGCGAAGGCTTCGTTCAGCTCGATCAAGTCGATGTCGGCAAGCGACAGGCCCAACCGGGCCAGCAGTTTTTTCGACGCCGGCGCCGGGCCCATACCCATGATCCGGGGCGGCACCCCGGCCACGGCGCCGCCTGTGATGCGGGCCAGCGGATTCAGGCCATGACGTTTGATCGCATCGGCATTGGCGATGATCAGGGCGCAAGCACCGTCATTGACGCCCGACGCATTGCCCGCCGTCACCGAGCCGCCCTGGCGGAACGGCGCCTTCAGCTTGGCCAGACTGTCGAGGGTGGTGTCGCCGCGCGGATGCTCGTCCTTGGTCACCAGGACGGGATCGCCCTTTCTTTGCGGTACCGGCACCGGGATGATTTCGTCGTCGAAGCGGCCTTGCTCTTGGGCGGCGACGGCGCGCAACTGGCTGCGGACGGCGAAAGCGTCCTGGTCGGCGCGGCTGATGTTGAAATCGGCGGCGACGTTCTCGGCGGTTTCCGGCATGGAATCGGTGCCGAAGCCCTGATGCATCAACGGGTTGACGAAGCGCCAGCCGATGGTGGTGTCATAGACCGCGTTGTCGCGGGTGAAGGCGCTGGTCGCCTTGGGCATGACAAAGGGCGCCCGGCTCATGCTTTCGACACCGCCGGCGATCAGGATGTCGGAGGCACCGGCCTGGATGGCCCGCGCTGCGGTCAACACCGCATCCATGCCGGACCCGCACAGGCGGTTGATGGTGGTGCCGCCGATAGAGATGGGCAGACCGGCCAGCAGCACCGCCATGCGGGCGACGTCGCGGTTGTCCTCGCCCGCCTGATTGGCGCAGCCCAAGATGCAATCATCCACCGCCTCCCAATCGACGTTTGGGTTGCGTTCCATCAGCGCTTTCAACGGGATGGCGGCCAGATCATCGGCGCGCACCGACGACAATACGCCGCCGTAACGGCCGATGGGGGTGCGCACGGCGTCGCAGATGAACACGTCAGACATGCTTGGCGATCTCCTCTGATGGCACGACGGTACCCGACACCATCCGCGATTGGCCGCGGAACAGGGCGATGATATCGCCGTCTTGATTGCTGACCGTGACGTCGTAGACGCCGTTGCGGCCGGTCAAATGGGTTTCCACCGCTTCCGCCGTCAGCCGGTCGCCTTCACGTCCGGCGGACGGATAGACGATGGAACAGCCGGCGGCCACCGCGTTGGTGTTGTAGGAATTGCAGGCATAGGCGAAAGCGGTATCGGCCAGGGCATAGGACATGCCGCCATGCAACGAGCCGTGGCCGTTCAGCATCTCACGACGCACCACCATGCTGGCACGGGCATAGCCGGGGCGGATCTCGTCGATGGCGATGCCCATGGCATGGGCGTTGTGGTCCTTGGGATACATATGATCGAGGACCAGTTGCGCGATCTTCTGCCGCTTGTTGGCGTCAGTCATGAAAACGTCCTTTCGCGAAAACCAGCCGGCGCAGATGAGCGGAAGCGCGGTAGCGGTCCTCGCCATAGGTGCGGGCCAGATTGTCCAAAACCGTCAGCACCCGGTCCAGGCCGATGCGCTCGGCCCAGGCCAGCGGCCCCAGGGGATAATTGACCCCCTTGGTCATGGCGATGTCGATATCGGCAGCCGAGGCGACGCCCTGATAGACGGTGTCGGCGGCTTCGTTGGCCAGCATGGCGATTGTGCGCATCACCGCCAGACCGGGCACGTCGGCGAACACCGACACCGATAAACCCAAGGCCTGGAAGAAGCCGATGGCGCGGTCCAGCCCCATGGCCGAACATTGGCCGGCGGCGGCGATGGCGATGCGCTTGGCCGTGCACCAGTCGAGCGCCAGATCGAACACCACCAGATCATTGATGCCCAATTGGGCGGCGCGTTCGCTGGCGCTGCGCCCATCGGTCAACGCGATGGTGACACCATGCAGGTCGATCATGCCGGCGCCGCCCATGCGGGCCAGGGTCATGCCGGCCTTGGCCGCCAGATCGGCCAGGGCCGAGGCCGGCCCCAGATCGCCCAACACATCCAGGGCTGTCGGCGCGGGGCAGGGGGCGGCGGTTTGCGCTTCCGGCTTGACGGCATCGGCGCCGTAATCATAGAAGCCGCGCCCGCTTTTGCGGCCCAACCAGCCGGCATCGACCAGATCCTGCTGCAACAGGCTGGGCAAAAAGCGCGGATCGTTGAAATAGGCGGCATGGACGGATCGGGTGACGGCGAAATTGACGTCGTGGCCGATCATGTCGGTCAGTTCGAACGGTCCCATGCGGAACTGGCCGGCCTCGCGCAGCACCGCATCGATGGTGGCGATGGTGGCGGCGCCTTCCTGGGCCAGACGCATGCCCTCGGCATAAAACGGGCGGGCGACGCGATTGACGATGAAGCCCGGCGTCGATTTGCATAAGACCGGCGATTTACCCCAGGCGGCGGCGGTGTCGGTGATGGTTTGGGCCACCGCCTCCGCCGTCGCCAGTCCCTTGACCACCTCGACCAGGGCCATGATGGGGGCCGGGTTGAAGAAGTGCATGCCGACCATGCGGGCTGGGTTTTTCAGTACCGAGGCCAGCGCGGTCAAGGACAACGACGAGGTGTTGGACGACAAGATGCATTCGGGACCGACGATGTCTTCCAGACGGCGGAACAGATCGTGCTTGATCTCCAGCTTCTCGACGATGGCCTCGATGATCAGGGCTGCCGGCGCCAATTGCGTCAATTCGGTGCAAATGGTGATGCGGTCGCTGATGGCGGTGGCGTCCTCGGGCGTCAGCTTGCTCTTGGCAGTCAGTTTGCCCAAGGCAGCGACGATGCCCGCCTTGCCCTTGGCCGCCGCGCCGTCGAAGGCATCATAGAGCAGCACTTCATGGCCGGATTGGGCCGCCACCTGGGCGATGCCGGCGCCCATGGCCCCGGCGCCGACGATGCCGATGATGGCGGTGGGGGGAAGGGCGGCCATCTCACATCCCCTGGAAAGTGGGGACGCGCTTTTCCATGAAGGCGGCGACGCCTTCCTGGTAGTCGCGGGTGCGCCCGGCCAGACGTTGCAGGTCGCGCTCCAGGTCAAGCTGCTGATCCAAGGTGTTGGTGGAACTGGCGGCCAAGGCCCGCTTGATCAGCGCCAGACCCTTGGTCGGCTGGGTGGCCAGTTGCGCCGCCAATTTGGCCGCCTCCGCCTGCAATTGGTCGTCATCGACGCATTTCCAGATCATGCCCCAGGCTTCCGCCTGCTCGGCCGAGACCTTGTCGCCCAGCATGGACAAAGCCACGGCGCGGGCTTGGCCGACCAGACGCGGCAAGGTCCAGGTGCCGCCCGAATCGGGGACCAGACCGATCTTGCAAAACGCCTGGATGAAGCTGGCCGAACGTGCGGCCAAGACGATGTCGCAGGCGAAGGCCAGATTGGCGCCGGCCCCGGCGGCGACGCCGTTGACGGCGCAGATCACCGGCATCTCCAGGGCGCGCAGGGTGCGGATCAGCGGGTTGTAGCGCTTGTCGATGGATTCGCCCAGATCGGGGGTGTCATTCCCCGGCGCCACCGCGCGGTCGGACAGATCCTGGCCGGCGCAAAAACCGCGCCCGGCGCCGGTGATCAGCAGGCAGCGCACCTTGTTGGCCGGGTCCTGCACCTGCTTGAGCGCGTCCTTCAACTCGGCATGCATGTCGGTGTTGAAACTGTTCAGGCGGTCGGGCCGGTTGAGCGTAAGGGTGGCGACGCCGTTTTCGATCTGGAACAAGATGGTGGTCATGGGCTTACAATCCTTGGAATTGGGCGCGACGCTTGTCGCGGAAAGCGGCAACGCCTTCGCGGAAATCGGCGGTGGCGAACAGGGCGGCGAAACATTTGCGTTCGTGGGCAAGTCCGGCTTCCAGCCCGGACTCGAAGCTTTTCAGCACCGCTTCCTTGGCCGCACGCAATGCCAAGGGCGGCTTGCCAGCGATGATCTCGGCGATGGCCTGGGCGCGCTCTTGCGTCAACTCTGGCTGACAAGTTTCGGCGACCAAGCCATGGGCCAAGGCGGTGCGGGAATCGATCATCTCGCCGGTCAGCACCATGCGCATGGCCAGTGATTTGCCCAAAGCCCAGGTCAGGCGCTGGGTACCGCCGGCGCCGGGAATGATGCCCAGATTGATTTCCGGCTGGCCGAAACGGGCATCCTCGCCGGCGACGATGATGTCGGCATGCATGGCCAATTCGCAGCCGCCGCCCAGACAAAAGCCGTTCACCGCGGCGATGATCGGTTTGGGGAAGCGGCGGATCGCCGCCCAGTATTTGGGGCGGGCATCGGTCTGGATACTGACGGCGTCATGGGCGGCCAGCTCGTTGATGTCGGCCCCGGCGGCGAACACATTGGGGCCGCCGGTCAGGATGATTGCGCGGATGGCCGCATCGGCCTCGGCTCCGTCCAGTGCCTGGGCGATTTCCGCCAGCGTCTGGGTGCGCAAAGCGTTACGCAATTGCGGGCGGTCAAGGGTGATACGCAATAGATGCGCGCCCACCTTTTCGGCCCGGATGTCCGAAAACTCGCTCATCGGCTGGTCGCCTTCTCGTCCCTGTCCTGGATAAAGCGATACGAGTTTGCGTCGCTACCCAGATATTATTGAATTATGTTTGGAGGCGTTTGCCGCCCCTTCCGCCCTTCCGCTGCTGGATAAAACCGCTAAGTTCCCTGTGGGTTTGCGGTGTATTCCAGATTTGGAAGAGATACAAAATTGGACTTCATTCTCCAAATCTGGTATCAAAAATCAAGCGCCATGGAGACGAAACGTCGCGAATGGCTAAAAAACAGCGATTTCAGGGAAGGTAGAGCATGAGCCAGGATTTCTTCGCCGCGCATCAGGCGACGCTGAACAACGCCCTTGATGCCATCGCCAAGCGTGGTTTCTGGACCCCGTACCCGGAAGCCCCCAGCGGTCGGATCTATGGCGAAACCGCCGCCGCCGACGGCGAGGCCGCCTTCAAGGCGCGCCTGGACAAGCCCTTCGCCCTCAATCAGCCGGCGACCAAAGCCATGGTCGGGGCGGAAGTCTCGCCCTTCGGCTTTGCGCTCGGCATCACCTATCCGTCCCCGGACATCGACGGCCTGATGGCGGCGGCCAAGGCGGCCTTGCCGGCCTGGCGCCGGGCCGGCCCCCAGGGCCGCGCCGGTGTCTGTCTGGAAATCCTGCATCGCCTCAACCGCCGCTCGTTCGAGATCGCCCAGGCGGTGCAGCACACCACCGGCCAGGCCTTCATCATGGCCTTCCAGGCCGGCGGCCCCCATGCCCAGGATCGCGGCCTGGAGGCGGTGGCCTATGGCTATCGCGCCATGACCGAAGTGCCCCCGCATGCCCATTGGGAAAAGCCGCAGGGCAAGGCCGATCCGCTTCGCATGGACAAGGATTATCACATCGTCGGCCAGGGCGTGGCGCTGATGATCGGTTGTTCCACCTTCCCCACCTGGAACGGCTATCCCGGCCTGTTCGCCAGTCTGGTCACCGGCAATGCGGTGGTGGTCAAGCCCCATCCGGGCGCTATCCTGCCCTTGGCCATCACGGTGGAAATCGCCCGCGAAGTGCTGGCCGAGGCCGGCCTGCCCGAGGATTTGGTGCTGCTGGCCGCCGACACGGCGGAAGCGCCCCTGGCCAAGGATCTGGCGCTCAGGCCCGAGATCAAGATCATCGACTTCACCGGCTCGTCCGCCTTCGGCACCTGGCTGGAACAAAACGCCCGTCAGGCCCGCACCTATGCGGAAAAGGCCGGCGTCAATTTCATCGTCATCGACTCGGTGGACGACATCAAGGCGGTGACCCGCAATCTGGCTTTCTCGCTGTCCCTGTATTCCGGCCAGATGTGCACGACGCCGCAAAACATCTTCGTGCCGCGGGGCGGCATCAAGGCCGGTGACGCACACCTGTCCTTCGACGAGGTGGCCGGCGCCATCGCCGGGGCGGTGGCCAAGTTCAATGCTGATCCCGAACGTGCGGTGGAAGTGTTGGGGGCGGTGCAGTCCCAGGCCACCTGCGACCGCCTGGATCAGGCCCGGTCGTTGGGCAAGGTGCTGCTGGAAAGCCGCACCCTGACCCATCCGGCCTTCCCCCAGGCCCGGGTGCGCACGCCGTTGATGCTGACGGCGGACGCCAAGGACGCCAGTGCCTTCACCCAGGAATTGTTCGGCCCCATCTCCTTCGTCATCGCCGCCGATTCGGGCGAGGCAGCGTTGGAACTGGCCACGGCCACCGCCAAGCAACATGGCGCGTTGACCGCCAGCGTCTATTCCACCGACCCGGCCTTCCTGGCCAAGGCCGAGGATCTGTGCATCGATGCCGGCGTCGCCTTGTCGGAAAACCTGACCGGCGGTGTCTTCGTCAATCAGTCGGCGGCGTTCTCGGATTATCACGGGTCCGGCGCCAATCCGGCGGCCAATGCGTCGTTGTGCGATTCGGCCTTCGTCGCCGAACGTTTCCGCGTGGTGCAGGTGCGCCGGCATTCGGCGTAAGGATCAATGACGCGGATGGACACGGAGAAACGCGGATAAAAAATCCGTGTTCATCTGTGTTTATCCGTGTCCCATTTCTTGCTCTCGATAAGGATTGGTCCATGCGTCCCACCGTCTATGCCATCGATGGAATCATCCCGGTGGTCCATCCCACCGCTTTCGTCCACCCCACGGCCGTGCTGATCGGCGACGTCATCATCGGCGCGCGCTGCTATATCGGACCGCTGGCCAGTTTGCGCGGCGATTTCGGCGCCATTCGCATCAATGACGGCGCCAATGTGCAGGATTGCTGCGTCATGCATGCCTTCCCCGGCCAAGACGCGGTGGTCGAGGAAGATGGTCATATCGGCCACGGCGCCATCTTGCATGGTTGTGTGGTCGGCAAGAACGCCCTGGTCGGCATGAACAGCGTGGTCATGGATGGCGCGGTGGTGGGGGAAAGCTCCATCGTCGCCGCCCAATCCTTCGTCAAGGCCGGCGCCATCCTGCCGGCACGGTCGCTGATCGGCGGCACTCCGGCCAAGGTGATGCGCGCGTTGAAGGACGAGGAAATCACCTGGAAATCGGCGGGTACGGCGGAATACCAGCGCCTTGCATTCCGCAGCCTGACCACCATGCGCGCCTGCGACGCCTTGACCGCGCCGGAAGCCGATCGCGGCACGGTCGATGCCGGCACGGTGGCGCCCCTGCACGTGACCAAGGGCGCCTGATCTAGTCGGTCCACGGATCGGGCCGGGGCGCTTCCAGTTCCTGATACAGCGCCTGGGCCTCGGGCGCCGGGCCGCGGCGGTGGCCATGGGCCAAAACCACCACCCGGCGCAACCGCTTGCCGGTGGGGAAGATCAACTCGTCGCCCACCTTCACCGGCTGCGCCGGTTTGTCGATAAGGGCGCCGTTCAGCCGCACCTCGCCCGCCTCGACCAGGGCGGCGGCCTGGCTGCGGGTCTTGAGCAGGCGGGTGAAGAACAGCCATTTATCGATGCGCATGAAAATAATCTCCCATTATTCTTGCTTTCAGCGGTCAAAGGGCGCATGGTGTCACGGTAATTTGATGGCCAGACGTCTTGGTCTTGTGCCGACTTGCTCGGCACTACTCTAAAAATCTTCCGTAAAATTACACCAAAAATTGCCGGTCGATCGACTGGCAAGCGACTTCTTCTTGTGAAAAGGCTATCCCATGGCTACGGGAACCGTTAAGTGGTTTAATGCCCAAAAGGGCTTTGGTTTCATTGCTCCCGATGATGGCAGCAACGATGCTTTCGTGCACATCAGCGCCGTTGAGCGTTCGGGCATTGGTGACCTGCGCGAAGGTCAGAAGATCGGCTACGAGCTGGTCGCTGACCGTCGCAGCGGCAAGATGTCCGCCGACAACCTCAAGCTGGTCGGCTAATCACGTCTTTTGACGTGCAGGCTGATGCTTGAAACGATTGCCCCGCAGGTCGCAAGGCCGCGGGGCTTTTGTTTTTCTGGCAAGGATCGCGACCATGGACCGCAGCACCGAAAGCGAAATCACCTTCCGCCGCCCCTTCACCCTGCGTGCGGTCGGCACTGCATTGCCGGCGGGAACCTATCGGCTGATCGTCGACGAGGAAATGCTGCAAGGCCTGTCTTTTCCGGCGTGGCGCCGGGTGGCGACCATGCTGTTCACCCCTGCCTTGGGGCAAGAAGGCGGCCCGCAACAGATCTTCACCGTCGATGGCGACGAGTTGGATGCGGCGTTGCAGGCGGATCAGGCGGGATAAGCGGGCGTCAGTGCCATTGTCTCAGCGGATTGGACCATCGCTGAACAGATAGGTTTTCAGGTGATCGCTCAGGGCCTCATCATGCCGCCGTAGCCATTCCAGCAGCATGGCGGCATGCTCTTTTTCTTCGTCGCGGTTATGGATCAGAATCGCCCGCAACTCGGGGTCTTGCGTCGCCAAGGCGCGCTGGTTGTACCAGTCGGCCGCCTCCAGTTCTTCCATAAGGGAGACCGTGGCCCGATGCTGGTCAATGGCTTCGGGCCCCAGTTGGGTCGATTCTTCATGTAGCGTCGCGCTTGATGCGGCCATGTCACGCTCTCCGTTTGTCTTGGACGTTTCGGGATATGCGACAAGACGATAGCGAGCGGGGTTGTCGGTCCGGCAGGGTCGGAAAGTACCCAAACCGGAGGGGCGAGGGTAGATTCCGAGGCTCTCGCCCTGCGCGCGCCAGCGACTAGAGCGGTTTCACGCCGAGCGGAATCGGTAGAGGATTCCCCCTGAGGTCATTTTGTGATTCAACATCTTCGGTAACAACGCTCCCGAGGATGATGCGATGACGTGGCGCTCAGGGCAGTCCTATTCTCAGGACTTGCGCGATAGAGTTTTGGCGGCTGTGGACAGCGGCATGAGCGCCTACGAGGTGGCGCCGCTGTTCCGGGTGAGCGTTTCGTACATCTACAAGGCCCAAGGCCGCCGCCGGGCCACCGGCGAGACGACGGTGAAGCCACGGCCTGGGCGGCCAGGACAGAAGCTGGCGGCTCACCTTGAGGCGTTGCAGGCGCAGATCAAGGTCGAGCCCGATGCCACGCTGGCTGAGTTGCGCGCCTGGGTTCTGGCCGAATTGGGCGTGTCGATCAGCGTCGGCGGCCTGTGGAACACGCTTGAGCGGCTCGACCTCAGTCTGAAAAAAAGAGTGCGCATGCTGCCGAGCAGGAACGTCCCGACGTAGCCGAAGGACGCATCGCCTGGCGAGCCGAGCAGCCGGCGCTGGACCCAACCCGCTTGGTCTTCCTTGATGAAACCGGGGCATCGACCAACATGACCCGGCGCTACGGACGGGCGCCGCGCGGTCAGCGGCTGCTGGCTGCGGTGCCGCACGGTCATTGGAAAATGACCACCTTCGTCGGGGCGCTCCGGCATGACGGAATCTCCGCCCCCTTCGTCATCGACAAGGCGATGAATGGCGCGATCTTCCTGGCCTATGTCGAGCAGGTCCTGGCTCCGACCTTGCGGCCCGGCGACATCGTCGTAATGGACAATCTGCCCGCCCACAAGGTGGCAGGGGTCAAGCAACTCATCGAAGCCCGAGGGGCCACCCTGCGGTATCTGCCGCCCTACTCCCCAGACCTCAATCCCATCGAGCTCGCCTTCGCCAAGCTCAAGAGCCTGCTGCGAAAGGCGCAAGCCCGCACCATCAACACCTTATGGGACGTGATCGGAAAACTCATCGACCTGTTTCCGCCCGAGGAATGCGCCAATTTCTTCGCCCACGACGGATATGGACGCTCGATGTGAAAATGCTCTAAGCTTCGGCTCAGGCTTGAGCTTCGGTCGCCTTGTCCGGGTCCAGCCACGGAGAAAAGGCATGGACGCATATCGCCACCACGTATCGGGCTTTTTTGCCCACCGCGAAGAAGCGGAAAGCGCGTCTTCCAGGCTGGTCGAGCAGGGCCTGCCGCGGACGCGGCTTCAGATTTTCGACGCAGGCCAAGCGCCTCCTGCCCCCACCCCTCTGGCGGACAACAATGATGTTCTGAAGGATGTGGTGGTGGACGGGACGATCGGCGCCGCTGTCGGTACCGGCATCGCGGCGTTGGCGGAGTTGGCCTTGGTGGCCGCGAGCGTCAGTCTGTTCGTCGCCAGCCCGCTGGTTGCTCCTTTGGTCATGCTGGGGTGGGGCGCCAGTCTCGGCGCTTTGGTCGGGGCCTCGGTCGGCGCTTCCCCAGGCAATGACGAACGCAAGGACGGACGGCTTTCCGATCTGGTCAGCGACGCCATCGCCAGCGGTCAGGTCGTGTTGGTGGTGGAAACACGGACCGAGGCGGAAACGCTGGTTGCGCGCAATGTCATCCGGGCTTCGGTTGGTGATTGCAAGGATCTCAACGTGGCGGAGAAGCGGACGGAGTTGTGAAAATGGCTGAAATCGTAATTCTGGGCATCGTGGGAAGCCTGCGCAAGGAATCCTACAACCGTGCGGCCCTCAGGGCGGCACGGGAATTGGCGCCGGAAGGTGTGGTGGTGAAGCTGATCGACCTCCACAATATTCCCATTTACGACCAGGATGATGAAATGGCGCCGCCGGCTTCGGTGCTGGAATTCAAGCGACAGATCCTGGCCGCCGATGCCATCTTGTTCACGACGCCGGAATACAATTATTCCATTCCCGGCGGGCTCAAGAACGCCATCGACTGGGCGTCGCGGCCCTATGGCGACAGTGCCTGGACGGGCAAGCCGGCGGCAATCATGGGGGCCTCCAGCGGTAATTTGGGCACCGCCCGCGCCCAATACCATCTCCGGCAAATTCTGGTGACGCTGGACATGCCCACGGTCAACCAGCCGGAAGTGATGATCGGCAATGCCGCGTCACGTTTCGATCAGGATGGCGCGCTGACCGACCAGCCGACCAGACAGATCATCGAGAAGCTGCTGGCGGCGCTGGTACAGTTGGTCAAACTCAGCGCGAGAGGCGCGGCTTCGACCGGGTGAGGTCTTGTCGGTTTCCGCAGCCCCTTGGCATTACCCACACTTGGAATAGCCGCACGAGGTGCAGGTGTCGCAGCCTTCCTGGCGCAGCAGTGCCGGTTGGCCGCATTTGGGGCAATGGCGCAGCCGTGCCCCGCTCAGGTTGACCACCTTGCGTTGGTCGACGTCTTCCGGCAAATCGTCCTCGGCATCGTCGGCAACAAAGCCGATGGCGATCATGTGGCGCTCGATCACCTCGCCGATGGCCGCCAACAGCGACGGCACATATTTGCCGCCCATCCATTGGCCGCCGCGCGGGTCGAACACCGCCTTCAATTCCTCGACGACGAAAGCGATGTCGCCGCCACGGCGGAACACGGCGGAAATCATCCGGGTCAAGGCCACCGTCCAGGCATAATGCTCCATGTTCTTCGAGTTGATGAACACTTCGAACGGGCGGCGGCGATTGTTCTCGATGATGTCGTTGATGGTGATGTACATGGCGTGGTCGCTGTCCGGCCACCGCACCTTGTAGGTGGCGCCGGGCAGCGCCTCGGGCCGGTCCAAGGGCTGGGTCAGGTGGATCACGCCGCCGGCGTCCAGATAATCCTCGGGCCGCGCGGCTGGCTTGCCCAGGGGCAGTTGCGGCTGGTCCTGATCCTCGGCCTTGGGCTCCTCCTTCTTCACCGTCAGCACCGAGCCGGTGATGTCGTTGGGGCGATAGGTGGTGCAGCCCTTGCAGCCGCTGGCATAGGCCTGTTCGTAGACATGACGGAAGTCCTCGAACGAGATGCTTTCGGGGACGTTGATGGTCTTGGAAATGGATGAATCGATGTATTTCTGCACGGCGGCCTGCATGACCACGTGCTCGGTCGGATTGAGCCGCTGGGCATCGACGAAGGCGGGCGGCAGCGCGGCGTTTTCGCCTTTCAGCAGCCGGAACAGGCGATAGGCGTAATCGCTGACCTCTTCCTCGCGCCGGGTGCCGTCTTTTTGCAGCACGGCGCGGGTATAGGTGAAGCTGAACACCGGCTCCAGCCCGGACGAGACGTTGTCGGCGAACAGGGAAATGGTGCCGGTGGGCGCGATCGAGGTCAAAAGCGCGTTTCTGATGCCGTGTTCGGCGATGGCCGCCTGCACGTCGGCATCCAGCGCCTGGATGGTCTCACCGGCCAGGTAAGGTTCCTTCTGGTAAAGCGGAAAGGCGCCTTTTTCCTGGGCCAGCTCGACCGAGGCCAGATAGGCCTCGCGCCGCAATGCGCCCATCCATTCCTCGGTGAGAAGCAGGGCGTCCTTGCCGCCGTAACGGGCGTTACACAGGATCAGCGCATCGGCCAGACCGGTGACGCCCAGGCCGATGCGACGCTTGCTCTTGGCCTCGTTCTCATGGCGGTCGAGCGGGAAGCGCGACACGTCGATGACGTTGTCCATCATGCGCACGGCGACGCGCACCAGATCGCGCAATTTGTCCATGTCCAGCCGGGCCTTGGCCTCGAACGGATCGACCACCAGCTTGGCCAGATTGACCGAGCCCAGCAGGCAGACGCCGTAAGGCGGCAACGGCTGTTCGCCGCAGGGATTGGTGGCGTGGATGGTCTCGCAATAATGCAGGTTGTTCAGGCGGTTGATGCGGTCGATGAAGATGACGCCCGGCTCGGCATAGGCATAGGTGGCGTGCATGATCTTGTCCCACAGGGCCCGGGCCGGCAGGGATTTATAGACCACGCCGCCGAACACCAGTTCCCACGCCTGATCGTGCTTGACCGCTTCCATGAACGGATCGGTGATCAGCACCGACAGGTTGAACATGCGCAGGCGCCCGGCTTCATGCTTGGCGTCGATGAAGGCCTCGATATCCGGGTGGTCGCAGCGCATGGTCGCCATCATGGCGCCGCGGCGCGAACCGGCGCTCATGATGGTGCGGCACATGGCGTCCCACACATCCATGAACGACAACGGCCCCGAGGCATCGGCGCCCACGCCCTTGACCGGAGCGCCCTTGGGCCGCAGGGTCGAAAAGTCATAACCGATGCCGCCGCCTTGCTGCATGGTCAGGGCGGCTTCCTTCAGATGTTCGAAGATGCCGGCCATGTCGTCGGGGATGTCGCCCATGACGAAGCAATTGAACATGGTGACGCGGCGGTCGGTGCCGGCGCCCGAGATGATGCGCCCCGCCGGCAGGAACTTGAAATCGGCCAGCGCGTCGGCGAAGCGGGCTTCCCACAAGGCGGGGTCTTTTTCCGCCTGGGCCAGCGCCTTGGCGATGCGGCCCCAGGTCTCTTCAATGGTTTTGTCCACAGGGGTGCCGTCGGCATCCTTCAGCCGATACTTCATGTCCCAGATCTGTTGGGAAATGCTGGCCACCTGCGTCATACCGGACTCTCCACGCCTGCTGCGGCCAAGGCTGTCGATACCTTGGAAACAGATTGAATTTTATGGAAAAACCGCCGTTTAGGCGGCATTCGGGCGGCAGTCTAGGGCTTTGGGCAGGGGGTCGTCAAGGTGGATTGTTCTATTTTTGTTTCCACAAGTCAAGTGCTTGATTTCCCAAGGCCACGACTACTTATACCCCTTATCCACAGACAAAAATGTGGACGGAAGAGGCTTCCGTCCACAAAGTTTTCCACAAGTCTGATAACTAAGCCGAACCCCCTGAAAGGGTTGGTTTTTTACAGCCCGCGCGCCTGCTTGATGAAGTCGGCGTACCATTTGTAGCTGTCCTTGGGCGTGCGCTTTTGCGTGTCGTAATCGACGCGGATGATGCCGAAGCGCTTGGACAGGCCGAACGACCATTCGAAATTGTCCAACAGCGACCACGCCAGATAGCCCTTGATATTGGCGCCGTCGCCCAAGGCGCGTCCCACCTGGGCGATGTGCTCTTGCAGGAATTGGGTGCGTTCGACGTCGTGCACCTGACCGTCGGGGCTGACCACGTCGTCATAGGCGGCGCCGTTCTCGGCGACGAAGGTGGCCGGGTTGCCGTAGAGGTTCTTGAATTCCATCAACAGGTCATAAAGCCCGTCGGGCTGCACCGGCCAGCCCATGAAGGTGTAACGGTCGGCCTTGGGGTCGCCCCACCACACCTGGAACATGTGGTCGGGGTCGTATTTCATGGTGCAACGGCTGTAATAATTGATGCCCAGCAGGTCGATGGGGAACTTGATGTTGTCCAGGTCGCCGGCCTGGACGATGGGGGCCATCTTTTCCGCCAGCACGTCGGGGATCTGGCCGCGCAGCAGGCCGTCGACGGTGACCCGGTTCCACACCGCGTCCCAGCGGATGGCGGCGGCGCGGTCGGCGTCCGAATCGGTGTCGGGGCGGCAGGGCTGGATGTTGGTCACCGTGCCCAGCCGCAGATCGGCATGTTCGGCGCGGATGGCGCGCAAGGCCGCGCCCTGGGCCAGATTCTGGTGATGCAGCGCCTTCAGCACGCCCATTTCGCCCAGATTGAGGCCGGGCGCCTGATCGGTCAGGCCATAGCCGAAGATGGACACCACGTTGGGTTCGTTCAGCATCATCCAATCCTTGACCCGGTCGCCCAGGCGCTTGGTGATGATGCGGGCATAGTCGGCGAAGGGGCCGACCACTTCGCGGCCCTGCCAGCCGCCCTTGTCCTGCAACGGCTGCGGCAAGTCCCAATGGTACAGACAGGCCATGGGCTTGATGCCGGCCTTGAGGATTTCGTCCACCAGGCGGTCATAGAAATCCAGACCCTTGGCGTTGATGGCGCCGGTGCCGGCGGGGACGATGCGCGGCCAGGCGATGGAAAAGCGATAGGCGTTGAAGTGGGCGGCTTTCATCAGCGCCACGTCTTCGGGGTAGCGGGTGTAATGCTCGCACGCCCGCGCCGCCGAAGTGCCGTCGGTGATGCGGCCCTGTTTGGTATAGGTATCCCAGATATCGGGACCGCGCCCATCCACGTCGAGCGCACCTTCGATCTGATAGGCGGAGGTCGACGCCCCCCACAGAAAGTCCTTGGGGAAGGTCTTCGGCGATGGCAGGGCAGCGAAAGCGGGGGTTACGGCCATGGCGGCGGCTCCGGCGAGGAATTCACGTCTCTTCAGTTTCATCCCAAACGTGTCCTTTGTCATCCCCTACAAGGTGGGGCGCTGGTGAAAGCCAGGGGGTGGGGCTTCCGTCCATTGGTCGATGTCGATGCGGTCGACGCAGGCGGCGGGCGGGCCTTGACGGCAGGCCTCGATCATCGCCCGCACCCGCTCGACCGGACCATGGAAAACCGCTTCGACCCGGCCATCCGACAGATTTCGGACCCATCCGGCCAAGTTCAAGGCCTGGGCCTGCTGAACCGTCCAGCCGCGATACCAAACCCCCTGGACTCGACCAGAGATCAAGACATGCTTGCAGTCAATCATGGTCATTCCTGTGCGCTCGATCCTTAAAATTTTACTAAAAAAAGACCATAATAAAAACAGTTGATGAATGAGATGTGAAAAATTAATGTCGCTTCGGGTTCATGTTCGGGGACATTAATAATGCTGCGACTCATCGCTGCAATGATCGTGTCTTGTGCTTGTATATACTCAGCCTCCGCTTTCGCGGTGCAGACGACAGAGGCATCGTGGTATGGCCTTAAATATCACGGCAAGCGTACCGCCAGTGGCGAGAAGTTCGATGTGCGGGCGATGACCGCCGCCCATCCCACCCTGCCTTTGGGCAGTGTGGTCGAAGTGCGGCATGGGCGCAAATCGGTGATGGTGCGTATCAACGACCGCTGTGGCCGTTGCGGCATCGATCTGTCGCCGGCGGCGGCCGACCGTTTGGGCATGCGCCATCTGGGCCGCGCTTCGGTGACGGTGCGGCCTTTGGCATGAATTTCTTGCCAAAGGCCGCATCCCATGCCAGCAAGAGGGCATGAATACCGGCCAGACCTTGACCGCATTGCTGTGGGTGGCGACGGGCGGAGCCTTGGGCTCCTCCGCCCGCTATCTGTCCATGGTGCTGCTGGGGCAGTGGCTGGGCGGTTCTTTCCCCTGGGGCACCTTGTTCGTCAACATCGTCGGCAGCTTCGTCATGGGCGTGCTGGCCGAATTGGGCGCCCTGGCCTGGCAGCCCAGTCAGGACATCAAACTGTTCCTGATGACCGGCATTCTGGGCGGCTTCACCACCTTTTCCACCTTTTCCCTGGATGTCGCCTTGCTGGTCGAGCGGCACGACTGGGCCGTCGCCGCTTTTTATGTGGCGGTATCGGTGCTGGCCTCGGTCGGCGCCCTGTTCGCCGCCATGGCTTTGGTGCGCAACCTGGTGTAGCTTCCGGCCATGAATAGCGTACAAATCCTGGCCGTCGCCGAAGACGATGCCGATATCCGCCTGGACCGCTGGTTCAAGCGGCATTACCCCACTGTTGGCCATGGCCTGCTGGAAAAATGGCTTCGCACCGGACAGGTGCGGGTCGATGGCAAGCGGGCCAAGGCCAATCAGCGCCTTAACCCCGGCCAGCACGTCCGCGTGCCGCCGCTGCCTGAGGGCGAGGCGCCCAAACCCAGCCCGGAAAGCCGCCGCCCGGTGGTCGATGAAAAGATCGCCCGCATGCTGCGCGACGCCGTGCTTTACATGGACGACGACGTCATCGCGCTCAACAAGCCGGCGGGCATCGCCGTCCAGGGCGGCACCGGCACCGGCGACAAGCACATCGACGCCTGGCTCGATGCCCTGATGTTCGACCGCGACGACCGTCCGCGTCTGGTCCATCGCCTGGACAAGGACACCTCGGGTGTTCTGCTGCTGGGGCGTTCCGCCAATGCCGCCGCCAAGCTGGCCGCCGCCTTCAAAAGCCGGGCGGCGCGCAAATGCTATTGGGCCTTGGTGGTGGGCGTACCGAAACTGCGTCAGGGCCGTATCGACGCTGCCCTGGCCAAGCTGCCGGGCCGCGCCGGCGAAAAGATGGCGGTGGATGAGGACGAGGGCAAGCGCGCCGTCACCTGGTACCGGGTGGTGGACAATGCCCTTCGCAAGGCGGCGTGGCTGGAGATGGAGCCGCGCACCGGTCGCACCCACCAATTACGCGCCCATACGGCTTTGATGGGTACGCCGATCATGGGTGACGGCAAGTATGGCGGCACCGAGGCGTTTATTTCCGGCACCGGGGTGTCGCGCAAGATGCACCTGCATGCCCGCGCCGTGCGCATTCCCCATCCGCGCACCGGCAAGGAGCTGGTGGTGGTGGCGCCCTTGCCCGAGCACATGGAGAAGTCATTCGAGTTCTTCGGCTTCGACCTCAGCAGTGCCGGCAAGCCGTTCGACGCCTTCGAGCAGGATTGAAATAAAAAGGGGGGCTTTCGCCCCCCTAAACCTTTATCCGTCCAGGCTTACAGCTTGACCTTGTGGGTCATGCCGCCCTTGCCGTCGGCGGTGAAATCCACCGTGGCGTTGACCTGCTTGCCGCAGGCCTTCAGCGTCCAGGTTTCCTTCCACACACCATCCACCAGCATACCCTTCTGGTCGATCTTGCGCGGCTTGGTTTCCTTGCCCGGCACGGTATCGACGGGAATGATCTGAGCCGGGTCGGTACACTTCTTGCCGGCCAGGGCGCCGATGATGTCGCGCATCACCACGTCCTGCATGGGCGGATTGGCGAAGGTCTGGCCCGGCATCTTCAGCGCCGCCTTGGGGGTGGCGCCGGGAATGGCCTGGACCAGGATGTTCTGATAGCCGGGCTTGCCGCAGCGATCCATCAGCACGCGGTCCAGCCACAGACCGGCGACCGGGTGCACGCCCTCGGCGAATTGAGGGGCGGAATAGATGGTGATGGAGGCGCGCTTGACCGCCTTATGTTCCTTGCACTCGGGGGCGGAAATGGTGGCGCCCATGACGGCCAGTTGGCCGATGGCCTTTTTGTAGCCTTCCGAGGTGGCATAGGCCTCGAAGCGTTGTGCCGGATTGGCGGGGGCCGGTTGCGGGGCGGTCTGGGCGAAAGCGGGGGCCGTGACCGCCAAGGCGGCGGCGAGGGCGATGAAACCGAAACGCATGGTCGCGGGGACTCCAACTAAGACGATGGCGGACCTTACTCCAACCGGTGCGGCGGTGCAAAATATCCTGTAAGCTGAGTGGTCATTGCCCCGGAAGATGCGAACCCCATGAGCGAGCTGCGCCTGGTTGTCTTCGATGTGGACGGAACCTTGATCGATTCCGAACACAATATCATTGCCGCCATGACCGAGGCCTGGGCCCATATGGATTTGGGCGTGCCGGAACCGGCGGATGTGCGCCGCATTATCGGCCTGTCGCTGGTCGAGGCCTGTCAGGTGCTGTTGCCATGGGCGCCGGGCAACCTGCACCGCGCCGTGGCCGAATCCTACAAGCAGGCCTTCCGCGCCCTGCGTCTGCTGCCGGAACGCGAGGAACCTTTATTCCCCGGCGTGCGCGAGGCGCTCGACGAGTTGGAGGCCGCCGGCTGGCTGTTGGGGCTGGCCACCGGCAAGTCGCAGCGCGGCGTGCAATCCATGCTCGACAGTCACGATCTACATGGCCGCTTCATCAACATCCAGACCGCCGACGACAATCCGGGCAAGCCCGATCCGACCATGCTGCGTCGGGCGTCGGCTGAGACCGGAATCGATCTGGCCCGCATGGTCATGATCGGCGACACCGCCTATGACATGCAGATGGCCAAATCGGCCAAGGTGGCCGGGCTTGGGGTGTCGTGGGGCTATCACGGCTTGCAGGAATTGCATGATGCCGGTGCTGTTCAGGTGGTGGACAGTTTCGACACTCTGACCGACATCGCCGCCGCCCTGATCGGGGACATCCCATGCGCTTGAGTCTCGCCGTAAAAATAGTGGCGGCGGTGGCGGTTGCCGTCACCGTCGCCCTGATCGCCGCTACCAAGGCCATCGATTTCGAGAGATACAAAGGGTACATCGCCGATCTGGTCGAGGCCGAGACCGGGCGCAAGCTGACCTTTGGCGGACCGGTGAAACTGCGCCTGGGGCTGGTGCCGTCGCTGATCGCCGACAACATCACCTTGTCCAATCCCGCCGGCGGCGCACCGGGGCCGATGATCCGCATCCAGCGGGTCGAGGCCGAGGTGGCGCTGCCCGCCTTGCTGCGCAAGGAAATCCTGATCCAGCGCCTGATCGTGTCGTCGCCCGAGATCATCTTGGAAAACGGCAATTGGAATCTGGACAGCGGGCGGGCCGACAAGCAAGCCAGTGGCACGCCGACCCGCTTCGATCTGCGCGAATTGAAGATCAAGAACGCCAAGGTCAGTTGGCGGGGAACGGACGGGCGGCAGACCTTGGTGGCGGTGCATAAACTGGTGCTGCTGCCCGAACAAGGGGCCGGCACCGGCCTGGGCGTCAACGTGGTCGGCGACAGCCAGGGCCGTACCTTCGAATTCACCGGCAAGGTCGGCAATCTGGGCGCCGCTCTGGCCGGCAAGCCGTGGCCGGTCAGCCTGAAGGGGGCGGGTACCGGGACCATCGTCTCCGTCGATGGCACCATCGGCACTCTGAACAGCTTCACCGGCTTGGATTTCAAGGTCAGTTTCCAGACCGACGAATTGAGCGATTTTCTGTATATGGCCGGCTACGGCAATGGTCGGGGCAATGGCTTGCTGGGGCCCATGCGACTGGCGGCGCGCCTGCACGATACGGGCGGGGTGCTGGCCCTGGATGACATGGATGTCAGCGCCGGAAAGCGCGACTTCATGTTTGTCAGTCTGAAGGGCGCGGTAAAGAACGTGGTGGCGCTTGCCGGCATCGATGTGGTGGTTCAGGCGGAAACCGAAAACCTGGCCCATCTCGATCGCGTGTTGAATGGCGAACTGCCGACGCTGGGGCCGGTGCGGGTGAGCGCCGCTTTGCGTGATGCCAAGGGGGCTTGGCTGGCTTCGGACATCAAGGCCCATGTGGGGGGCAGCGATCTGGCCGGCGAGGCGGGCTTGCACGCAGGCGGTCGGCTGACGGCGAATTTGACCTCAGCCCATTTGGATGTGGCCGATTTCGTCGGCAAGTCGGCGCCCGCTCCCGCCGATGGCAGGGTGATTCCGGCGCTGGCCCTGCCGTTGGAAAGCCTGCGCGGCCAGGATGTCGACCTGGCCTTGCGGGCGGAAAAACTGGTGCTGTCCGGCTTGGCCTTGAGTGGCGCCGCCATGGAGGCCCGGCTGAAGGGCGGGGTGTTGTCGGTGCCGGTGCTGAAGGGGGGCTTGGCCGGCGGCACCGTCAACGGCGCCATGACTGTCGATGCCCGTCCGGCCCAACCCCTGGCCGACCTGCGGCTGGACTTGGCCGAAGTGGATTTCGGCAAATTGAACCGGGAGGCCGGCAGCGATCTGTTGACCGGCGGTGTCGGCGGCTTGAAGCTGGCATTGAAAAGCCGCGGCGGCGACCTGCGGACCTTGGCCGCCAATGCCAATGGTTCCGCCGTGCTGTCCCTGGGGCCGGGACGGGTGCACAACCGGGCTTTTTCCCTGGCCGGCGGCGACCTGATCAGCGTGATCCTGTCCGCCCTCAATCCTTTGGCGCAAAGCCGCGAAACCACCGAGATGGCCTGCGCGGTGGCCCATTTCCGCCTGAAGGACGGCGTTGCCGTCACCGACAAGGGCTTGGCGGTGCAGGCTGACGGCATCGACGTGGTCGGCGCCGGCACCATCGATCTGCGCAACGAGGCGCTTGATCTGGGTTTCACCCCGCGGGCGAAGGAAGGGCTGGGCCTGTCGCTGGGCGGCCAGATGTCGGGCCTGACCCGCTTGCGCGGCACCCTGGCGGCACCGTCGCTGTCGGTGGATGAAATGGGCGCCGCCCGCGCGGCGCTGTCGGTGGGGGCGGCCACCGCCACCGCCGGCTTGTCGCTGCTGGGCGAATTGCTGCTGGACAAGGTGATGGCCGACACCAATCCCTGCCGCACCGCCCTGGCCATGGGCAGCCATCCTTCGGAAGCCGGCGGCAAGGGGGGCGGCTTTCTCGAAGGCTTGTTCGGACGCTGATTTTGCCGTATGTGGGCGACGATTTTCCAATCGCGGGATGCGGGCCATGCAGGGCAAGACCATGAAGCGTTTCCACAAGCAGGCGGGCATTGTCGCCGTTGACGGCGGCTTCGCCGTCCAATTGGACGGACGCGGGGTCAAGACGCCGGTGGGGCGCAAGCTGGAAGTGCCCAGCGAAAGGCTGGCCCTGGCCATCGCCGGTGAATGGGACGCGCAAGGCGAGGAGATCAAGCCTTACACCATGCCCTTGACCCAATTGGCCACCACGGCGCTCGACCGGGTGGGGCCGGAACGCGCCGTCATCACCGACCAGATGATCGCCTATGCGGCGACCGATCTGCTGTGCTATCGGGCCGAGTCACCCTCGGATCTGGTCGCCGTGCAGACCAAGACCTGGCAGCCCTTGCTGGATTGGTGCCGGACCCATCTGGATGCGGGCCTGATCGTCACCACCGGAGTGATCGCCATCGACCAGCCGGCGGCATCCTTGGCCGCCTTGCGCGCCCGGCTCGATGGTTATGATTTGTGGCGGCTGACGGCGGCGCAGGCGGCGTGTTCGGCCTCGGGCTCGCTGGTCCTGGCCCTGGCCCTGACCGAGGGGCGGCTGACCGGCGCGGAATGCTTTACCGCCTCCAACCTGGACGAAGCCTATCAGGTGGCCCAGTGGGGCGACGATTACGAAGCCGCCGACCGCCGGGCCGAGTTGCAACGCGATATTCAGGCGGCGGCGGATTTGTTGACGCTGTTGCCTTAAGGTGATTTCGCACCCACGAATAACAGCCCTTCTACTCCGAATTGGAAAGTGGCGGAAATCCGCCAAAATCCCAGCGATCCGGCAGGTGGGGTCTTTCCACTTTCCGGTAATAATCTTGCGGCGGCGCCGAATTCCGGTCCCGGCGGTCAATTCGGCAGTTTTCTGCCGCTTTGCGGTAAATTAATCGGTATTGGCGGGCCGTATTTTTTTCGTGGCATGACGGACGGGGGAATGGTATCTGCACTTCCCTGACCATAAGGGTGGGGGCTCTCGGGCGCCCGCCGACGCCGAACGGCGAAGCCCTGAACCTAGGGGGAATCGGATGCAGGAAATCATTCGTCAGTTGGAAGAAAAGCGAAACCGCGCCCGTCTGGGCGGCGGTGAGAAGCGTATCGCTTCGCAACACGCCAAGGGCAAGCTGACTGCCCGTGAACGCATTGAGCTGCTGCTCGATCCCGACTCGTTCGAAGAGTGGGATATGTTCAAGGAACATCGTTGCACCGATTTCGGCATGGATCAGCAATCCATCCCCGGTGACGGCGTGGTCACCGGTTACGGCACCATCAATGGCCGTCTGGTCTTTGTCTTTTCTCAGGATTTCACCGTGTTCGGCGGCTCCTTGTCGGAAGCCCACGCGGAAAAGATCTGCAAGATCATGGACAAGGCGGTGCAGGTCGGCGCCCCGGTCATCGGCCTCAACGATTCGGGCGGTGCCCGCATCCAGGAAGGCGTCGCGTCCTTGGCCGGCTATGCCGAAGTGTTTCAAAGGAACGTCGACGCCTCGGGCGTGGTGCCGCAGATTTCCATGATCATGGGCCCGTGCGCCGGTGGCGCCGTGTACAGCCCGGCCATGACCGACTACATCTTCATGGTCAAGGACAGCTCGTACATGTTCGTGACCGGCCCCGACGTGGTCAAGACGGTGACGCACGAGACCGTCACCGCCGAGGAACTGGGCGGCGCCATCACCCACTCGACCAAGTCGGGCGTGGCTGATCTGGCCTTTGAAAACGACGTGGAAGCGCTGCTGCAACTGCGCCGCTTCATGGACTTCCTGCCCAGCTCCAACCGCGAAAAGCCGCCGGTGCGTCCCACCGCCGACGCGCCCGAGCGCAAGGAAATGAGCCTGGATACCCTGATCCCGGACAACACCAACAAGCCCTACGACATGAAGGAACTGATCCTGAAGGTCGTGGACGAAGGTGATTTCTTCGAGGTTCAGCCCGGCTATGCCGGCAACATCATCGTCGGTTTCGCCCGCATGGAAGGCTCGACCGTCGGCATCGTCGCCAACCAGCCCATGGTGCTGGCCGGCTGCCTGGACATCTCGTCGTCGATCAAGGCGGCGCGTTTCGTCCGCTTCTGCGATGCCTTCAACATTCCCATCGTCACCTTCGTCGATGTGCCCGGCTTCCTGCCCGGTACCGCGCAGGAATACAACGGCATCATCAAGCACGGCGCCAAGCTGCTTTACGCCTATGCCGAAGCCACCGTGCCCAAGATCACCGTCATCACCCGCAAGGCCTATGGCGGCGCTTACGACGTGATGAGCTCGAAGCACCTGAAGGGCGACGTCAACTTCGCCTGGCCGACTGCCGAAATCGCGGTGATGGGGCCCAAGGGCGCGGTGGAGATCATCTTCCGCCAGGATATCGGCGACGCTGAAAAGATCGCCGCGCGCACCGAGGAATACCGGCAGAAATTCGCCAATCCCTTCATTGCCGGTCATCGTGGCTTCATCGACGACGTCATCATGCCGCACTCGACCAGGAAGCGTATCTGCCGCTCGCTGGCCATGCTGAAGGACAAGAAGCTGGAACGTCCGGTGCGCAAGCACGGCAACATTCCGCTGTGATGGGGGGAACGGGTATGTTCACCAAGATTCTGATCGCCAATCGCGGCGAAATCGCCTGCCGCGTCATCAAGACCGCCCGCAAGATGGGCATCAAGACGGTGGCGGTGTATTCCGACGCCGACAAGGATGCGCTGCATGTGCAGATGGCCGACGAGGCCGTGCATCTGGGGCCGCCGCCTTCCGCCCAGTCTTACCTGCTGGCCGACAAGATCGTCGAAGCCTGCCTGAAGACCGGCGCCCAGGCGGTGCATCCGGGCTACGGTTTCCTGTCGGAAAAGCGCGAGTTCCAGGAAGCTTTGGCCAAGGCCGGCATCACCTTCATCGGTCCCGATTCCCATGCCATTTTCTGCATGGGCGACAAGATCGAGTCGAAGAAGCTGGCCCGTCAGGCCGGCGTCAACACCGTGCCCGGCCACATGGACGTCATCCGGGACGCCGACCACGCGGTGGATATCGCCGGTCAGATCGGCTATCCGGTGATGATCAAGGCCTCCGCCGGCGGCGGCGGCAAGGGCATGCGTCTGGCCTGGAACGAAGCCGAAGCCCGCGAAGGCTTCGTCTCGGCCACCAACGAAGCCAAGTCGTCCTTCGCCGATGATCGCGTGTTCATCGAGAAGTTCATCGAACAGCCGCGTCACATCGAAATCCAGGTTCTGGCCGACAGCTTCGGCAACACCATCTATCTGGGCGAGCGTGAATGCTCGATCCAGCGCCGCCATCAGAAGGTGATCGAAGAGGCGCCGTCGCCCTTCCTGTCCCCGGAAATGCGCAAGGCCATGGGCGAGCAGGCCTGTGCCCTGGCTAAGTCGGTGCAGTACAAGTCGGCGGGTACGGTCGAGTTCATCGTCGGCGGCGCCACCGGCGAGTTCTACTTCCTGGAAATGAACACCCGTTTGCAGGTCGAGCATCCGGTCACCGAAATGGTCACCGGCCTCGATCTGGTCGAGCTGATGATCAAGGTGGCCGCCGGTGAAAAGCTGCCGCTGACCCAGGACGACGTCAAGTTGACCGGCTGGGCCATGGAAGCCCGCGTCTACGCCGAAGACCCGTTCCGCAACTTCCTGCCCTCCACCGGTCGCCTGACCCGTTATCAGCCGCCGGCGGAAAGCAATCAGGTGCGTGTGGATACCGGCGTCTACGAAGGCGGCGAGATCAGCATGTTCTACGATCCGATGATCGCCAAGCTGATCACCTATGGTCCGACCCGCGACGCCGCCATCAACCATATGCGCGACGCGCTGGACGCCTATTACATCCGTGGTCTGTCCCACAACATTCCGTTCCTGGCTTCGCTGATGAGCAAGGAACGCTTCGTCAAGGGCAACATCACCACCAACTTCATCGCCGAGGAATACGCCAACGGCTTCCACGCCAACGATCTGCCGGCCGATGATCCGACCGTGCTGATCGCCGTGGCCGCCAGCGTCAAGGCCGCCATCACCGCCCGCAACATCAAGGTGACCGGTCAGTTCCCCGGCCACGAGATGAAGGTGCCGGTGGAATGGACCGTGGTCCTGAACGGTGAATACCATGACGTCGAAACCCGTCCGGCCGAAGGCGGCTTCGCCGTGGTCATCGGCGGCGAGGCGGTCAGCGTCAAGACCGACTGGCAGATCGGCCAGCCTTTGTTCCGGGGCAGCATCGAAGGCCGCAACGTCTGCGTCCAGGTGGACCGCGACGGCGTGTCCTATACCCTGGCCCATGCCGGCAGCCGGGTGAAGGCCCTGGTCCTGCCGCGTGCGGCGGCGGGCCTGAACAAGCTGATGCCGTTCAAGGCGCCGCCGGATATGTCCAAGTATCTGCTGTCGCCCATGCCCGGCCTGCTGCGCGCGGTCGAGGTCAAGGAAGGGCAGGAAGTGAAGGCGGGCGAAGCCCTGGCCGTGGTCGAAGCCATGAAGATGGAAAACATCCTGAAGGCGGAACGCGACGGCACCATCGGCAAGATTCACGCCCAAGCGGGTGAATCGCTGGCGGTGGACCAGAAGATCATCGAATTCGCCTGATCATCGGCGGATCAAAGACGAAAAGACCCCGGGGCCGGCGACGACCCCGGGGTTTTTGTTTCAACCGGCACTGATTCTTGGCCCCAGCCGGGTCCAGGCTTTTTCGTGGAAGTGGCCGGCGACGACATTGCAGATCGGTTCGATCAAGGCGATGGCGCCGCCCAAGACCAGCGAACCGGTGATCGCATAGGTGACGGCCACGGCGACGACCAGATGCACACCCAATTGGCTGGTCATCTTCAGCATCTTGATCATGGCGTCCTCCTGTTCCGGCACTTCACGGCTTGGATCATAGGCAGGGAATACTCATCGGTGAAATGGATTAAAATTTCAAATTAATCGACAAAAACGATTAAAGCTGATCTTGGAACTATTCCAATTAGCCTCCGTCAGCCTTGAATAATTCCATGTTACGGTCGTACCATCAGGCCATGTCCTAAGGGGTAGGGACATCCCCAAAAGTGGGAGGTTTTGATCAATGCTTGTCCGCCATCAAGCACCGGAACATGAAACCCTGCGCGAGGCCGGCATTCGCCCGACCACGCCCAGGATCACCATTTTGCGCGCCATCGAGCAAGGCGGCCATCGCCACCTGACACCGGAATCCTTTCATCAGGAACTGGCCGATCAGGGGCATGAATTCTCTCTGGCCACCGTCTACAACACGCTCAATCACTTCGCCGAGGCTGATCTGTTGCGGCGGGTGGGCTGTGGCGACCGTCACTATTTCTGTACCAATACGCGCGAGCATCATCATTTTTACGATGCCCGCACCGGTCGGATCGAGGACATCCCCGACCCGCAGCCGGTGATCGCCGGTCTGCCGGAACCACCGCCGGGGATGATGATCGAAGCGGTGGAAGTGGTGATCCGCCTGCGGCGTCTGCCGCACGGGTAAGGATATGGGGCGCGTTGGCGGAAGCGGTTCGGATCATCTCCGCTCCGTTTCCTTACCGCGCCCCGTCCTTGGCCCGGCCTTGCAGATAGGTCAGCAGCAAACCGGCTTCGGCCTCGGTCAGCGGGGTCAGGCGTTTCATGGAATTGATGTGGCCGATCCAGTCATCGGCGCCATAGCCAGCGGCGGGCTTTTGCGCGTGGCATAAGGTGCAATTGTCCTTGGCCATGCGCTCGGCGTAATCCCAAAGCGGTGCGGTCTCGCGCAGGAATGCGCCCATGGGCACCCAGGCCAGCAAGCGTGTCTCGGTCCAAACCTGGCCGCTCTCGGCATCCTCGACGCTGCCCAGGATTTGCCGGCGGGGCAATGCCGTCTCGCTCAGGCTGGCCAGGGTGATGCGCTTGCCCTGACGGGCGTAAAGCAATGCTGTCGTTCCCTCGCGCTGCCAACCGGTGATCTCGATACGGGCGAAATCGCCCTCTACCGTCAGCACGCGGACAAGGTGGCCTGCCGCCAGTTCACCTTCGGCCTCTGATTCGGGGCTGGGGCGCAGGGGCAGGTTGTCCAGGGCGACGACATGATCGCCGGGGCTGGGGCGGATGATCGCGGCCTCCGCCTTCAAGTCCGCCAACAGGCGGCGGTGGGTGGCGGTGACGTCGGGCATTTTATGGGCGACGGCCTTGTGGCAGTCGATGCAGGTCTTGCCGTCCTTGGCGGCGTCGCGCATGGCGCGGGATGCCCTGATGGATTGCTTGTGGAAGGCCATGGCCTCGAAGGAATGGCAATTGCGGCACTCGCGTGAGTCGTTGGCGCGCATGCGCTCCCATTCGCGCCGCGCCAGGGTATGGCGCTTGGCCTCGAACTTTTCCGCCGTGTCGATGGAACCGGCGGCCCAATGGAACAACTCGCCGCTGGCCTGGATCTTGCGGATCAGCTTGTGCGACCAATCGCGCGGCACGTGGCAATCGGGGCAGGTGGCGCGCACCCCGGACGGATTCTGGAAATGGGGGGATTGCTGGTATTCCACATAGACGGTGTCGCGCATCTCGTGGCACGAGATGCAAAACGCCATGGAATTGGTGGCTTCCAGCGCGGTGTTGAAGCCGCCCCAGCCGATCACTCCCGCCACCATGCCGGCCAAGCCGATCAATACCCATTTCTTCACGGCATCGCCCCTCTTGGCAAACGATGGGCCGGACGACATCGCTGTCGCCCGGCCCCTTGGTTCATCCGCTCTCGCTTAGAGCATTTTCACATCGAGCGTCCATATCCGTCGTGGGCGAAGAAATTGGCGCATTCCTCGGGCGGAAACAGGTCGATGAGTTTTCCGATCACGTCCCATAAGGTGTTGATGGTGCGGGCTTGCGCCTTTCGCAGCAGGCTCTTGAGCTTGGCGAAGGCGAGCTCGATGGGATTGAGGTCTGGGGAGTAGGGCGGCAGATACCGCAGGGTGGCCCCTCGGGCTTCGATGAGTTGCTTGACCCCTGCCACCTTGTGGGCGGGCAGATTGTCCATTACGACGATGTCGCCGGGCCGCAAGGTCGGAGCCAGGACCTGCTCGACATAGGCCAGGAAGATCGCGCCATTCATCGCCTTGTCGATGACGAAGGGGGCGGAGATTCCGTCATGCCGGAGCGCCCCGACGAAGGTGGTCATTTTCCAATGACCGTGCGGCACCGCAGCCAGCAGCCGCTGACCGCGCGGCGCCCGTCCGTAGCGCCGGGTCATGTTGGTCGATGCCCCGGTTTCATCAAGGAAGACCAAGCGGGTTGGGTCCAGCGCCGGCTGCTCGGCTCGCCAGGCGATGCGTCCTTCGGCTACGTCGGGACGTTCCTGCTCGGCAGCATGCGCACTCTTTTTTTCAGACTGAGGTCGAGCCGCTCAAGCGTGTTCCACAGGCCGCCGACGCTGATCGACACGCCCAATTCGGCCAGAACCCAGGCGCGCAACTCAGCCAGCGTGGCATCGGGCTCGACCTTGATCTGCGCCTGCAACGCCTCAAGGTGAGCCGCCAGCTTCTGTCCTGGCCGCCCAGGCCGTGGCTTCACCGTCGTCTCGCCGGTGGCCCGGCGGCGGCCTTGGGCCTTGTAGATGTACGAAACGCTCACCCGGAACAGCGGCGCCACCTCGTAGGCGCTCATGCCGCTGTCCACAGCCGCCAAAACTCTATCGCGCAAGTCCTGAGAATAGGACTGCCCTGAGCGCCACGTCATCGCATCATCCTCGGGAGCGTTGTTACCGAAGATGTTGAATCACAAAATGACCTCAGGGGGAATCCTCTACCGATTCCGCTCGGCGTGAAACCGCTCTAGTCGAAGGGCTTCGGCTGCGGGGTCGAATCGGTGGACGGCGGCAGGATCGGCAGCTTGAAGTCGGGCTGGTCGCCGGTCAGCGACTTCAGGAAGGCGACGATCTTGTCGTTTTCTTCCGTGCTGAACTTCTTGCCCAACTGGATGCGGCCCATGGTGTCGACGGCGCTGGCCAAGGTGGCGGCTTCGCCGTCGTGGAAGTAGGGATAGGTCATCTCGACGTTACGCAATGTCGGCACCTTGAAGTAGAAGCGATCGGCTTCGTCCTTGGTGACGGCGACGCGGCCTTCCGCCGGGCTGCTGGCCTTGTAGGGTTCGACCACGCCCATCTTCTGATAGGTGTTGCCGCCGGCGGCGGCGCCGTTATGGCAGGCGGTGCAGCCCGAATCCTTGAACAACTCGTAGCCGGCCAGTTCCTGGGCGGTCAAAGCCTTCTTGTCGCCCTTGAGCCACTTGTCGAAGCGGGAATTGGGGGTGACCAGGGTTTCCTCGAAGGCGGCGATGGCCTTGGTCACGCCGTCGACGCTGACCTTGTCGGAGCCGAACACCTTCTTGTACTCAGCCACATAGGCCGGGATCGATTGCAGCACCGACAGCGCCAGGGTGTGGGTCGAAGCCATCTCGCCCGGATTGGCGATGGGGCCGCCGGCCTGGTCTTGCAGGGTCAGGGCGCGACCATCCCAGAACTGGGCCAGATTGAGGCTGGAATTGAGCACGGTCGGGGCGTTGATCGGACCTTTCTGCCAGTTATGGCCGATGGAAGTCTTCAGATTGTCGGTGCCGCCCATGGACAGGTTGTGGCACGAATTGCACGAGATGAAGCCCGACTTGGACAGGCGCGGATCGAAAAACAGCTTCTTGCCCAGTTCGACCATGGCCGGATTGGCGATCTTGGCCGGCTGGATCGGCGAGATCGGCTCGTCGGCGGCGAAGGCGGCGGTAGCCGACAGGGTGATTGCGGTGGCAATCAGAATCAGAGAGCGCATGGGATTTCCCCCTAAGGAACTTGCGTTTTCAACGTCAAGATCATGCGCTGGCTTAATTATCCTTCACAAATGGACACGTTCTAAAAGGCCATCCAAATCAATGCTGAATCAATGTTT
Organism: Magnetospirillum gryphiswaldense MSR-1 v2; assembly: GCF_000513295.1. Classification (NCBI taxonomy): domain Bacteria; kingdom Pseudomonadati; phylum Pseudomonadota; class Alphaproteobacteria; order Rhodospirillales; family Rhodospirillaceae; genus Magnetospirillum; species Magnetospirillum gryphiswaldense. The sequence continues at coordinate 3,225,097 of NC_023065.1, read as the reverse complement.
TACAGTGATTTAGCCAATTTAGAATAATGCCAAATCAGCTGTTCTGCTTTTTGGCCCGCAAGCGGTCCCAGTATTCCAGGCGCTTGCGCACCTCGCGCTCGAAGCCGCGTTCCGGCGGATCGTAGAAGCGCTGGCGGGCCATGCCGTCGGGGAAGTAGTTCTGGCCGGAAAAGCCGTCGGCCTGATCGTGGTCGTATTGATAATCCTTGCCGTAGCCCAGATCCTTCATCATCCGCGTCGGCGCGTTCAGGATATGCATGGGCGGCATCAGGCTGCCGGTCTGTTTGGCCGCTTTGCGTGCCGCCTTATAGGCGGTGTAGGCGGCATTGGATTTGGGCGCGGTACCCAGATAGACCACCAATTGGGCGATGGCCAATTCGCCTTCCGGGCTGCCCAGGCGCTCGAAGATGTCCCAGGCGGCCAGAGCCTGCACCGCCGCGTTGGGATCGGCCAGACCGATATCCTCGACGGCGAAGCGGGTCAGGCGGCGACAGATATAGGCCGGGTCCTCGCCGCCCTCCAGCATGCGGGCCATCCAATAAAGCGCCGCGTCGGTGTCGGAGCCGCGCAGGGATTTATGCAGGGCGCTGATCAGGTTGTAATGGCCCTCGCGGTCCTTGTCATAGGCCGGTGCGCGCTGCTGCACCACCTTGGCCAATTGGGCGGAATCCAGCGCCGGCTCGGAGGGCAGGATGGACAACGCCTCGATCAGGTTGAGGAAATAACGGCCATCGCCGTCGGCCATGGCCTTTAGCGCCGCCCGCGAATCCTCGGCCAGCGGCAGGGGGCGGCCCAATTCCGCCTCGGCTCGGGTGATCAGGGCGTCGAGGGCGTCGTCGTCCAGGCGTTTCAACACCAGCACTTGGGCACGCGACAGCAAGGCGCCGTTCAGCTCGAAACTCGGGTTTTCGGTGGTGGCGCCGACCAGCACCACCGTGCCGTTCTCGACGAAGGGGAGAAAGCCGTCCTGCTGGGCGCGGTTGAAGCGGTGGATCTCATCCACGAACAACAGCGTGCCGCGCCCGGCTTCCTTGCGTTTGCCGGCGGCGTCGAACACCTTGCGCAGATCGGCGACGCCGGAAAATACCGCACTCAGCGGCTCGAAATGCAGATCGGTGCGGTCGGCCAGCAGGCGGGCGATGGTGGTCTTGCCGCAGCCCGGCGGCCCCCACAGGATGATGCTGGTCAGCCGTCCGGCGGCCAGCATGCGGCCCAAAGGCCCGCTGGGGCCGATCAGATGATCCTGACCGACCACCTGATCCAGACTGGCCGGTCGCAGCCGGTCGGCCAGCGGGCGATCCTGCGGGCGCTCGAACAGGCTGGTCACCCGCCCACCTGCAGGCTCAGTTTCTCGCCGTCGCGTTCCACCATGATGGCCCAGCCCGGCGCTTCCCGCGTCAGCACCCGGCGGGCATCGGTGACGCTGGCGATGGCCTGGTCGTTGATGCGCAGGATGATATCGCCGGGTTCGATGCGCAGGCGGTGGGCGATGGAACCGCGCTTGATCTTCAGCACCACCACGCCGATGGCGGCGCTTTCCAGCCCCAGTTCCTCGGCCAGGGCCGGATTGAGGTTGGCGATGACCGAGCCGGTGAAGGGATTGGCGCCGCCCACTTCGGTCACCTCGCGCGCCGGGCTTTCCGGCGGCGCGATCAGGCGCACGTTCAGCACCCGCTGTGCGCCGTCGCGCAGTACGGTCAGGTGGGCGTCGGCCCCCGGCCCCAAGGTGGCGAGACGGAAGCGCATGCCCTCGGGGTCGTCGACCTCGTGCTCGTTGATGGAGACCACCACGTCGCCGGGCCGCAGGCCGGCGCGGGCGGCGGGGCCGTCCTTGTGGATGTTGTTGATGAGAATGCCGACCGGGCGGCTGAGGCTGAGCGCCTGGGCCAGTTCGCTGGTCACCGCCTGACCCGAGGCCCCCAGCCACGGCCGCACCACCTTGCCGGTTTCCTTGATGCTGGCCAGCACCGTGCGCACCAAAGAGGTGGGGATGGCGAAACCGATACCGTTGGAGCCGCCGCCTTTGGAGAAGATGGCGGAATTGATGCCGATCAGCTTGCCGTCCATGGACACCAGGGCACCGCCGGAATTGCCGGGATTGATGGCGGCGTCGGTCTGGATGAACGAGCGGTAATCGGTGATGCCCACATTGGTGCGGGCCAGGGCCGAGACGATGCCGCTGGTCACCGTCTGGCCGACGCCGAAGGGGTTGCCGATGGCGATGACCAGATCGCCCACTTCCAGGGCGTCGGAATTGCCCATGGGCAGCACCGGCAGCGCATCCTTGCCCGGGTCGATCTTGAGTACGGCCAGGTCGCTGCGTTCGTCCGAGCCCAGCAGCTTGGCCTCGAACTCGCGGCGGTCGGCCAGCACCACGGTGACTTCGTCGGCGCCCTTGACCACGTGGTGATTGGTGATCACCGTGCCGTCCGGGGTGACGATGACGCCCGAGCCCAGGCTGTTTTGCACCCGTTCCTGCGGCATGCCCTGGGGTAATTGGTCACCGAAGAAGCGGCGGAAGAACGGGTCGTTCAACAAGGGCGAGGTGGCGGTGCGCACCACCCGTTTGGTGTAGATATTGACCACCGCCGGCGCCGTCTGCTTGACCACCGGGGAAAAGGATTGCTGGATTTGCGGGCGCGAGGTGGGCACCGCCTGTCCCCAGGCGGGCAGCGCGGCCACAAGCGCAAGGGCGGCAAACAAGGACGATAGACGCAAGGCGGGCATGGGAAATTCCACGAAAGACGAAACGCCTTAATAGTATGGGGGGATTAGCGCGGGGATCAATCCAGCCGTGCCAGTAATTCACGGCCCATGGCGCCGCCGTCACCGGTCAGGCCATGATCGACCACGCTTTCCATGGCGTCCAGCAAGGCGATGATGTGGTCGGGGGGCGGCGCTTTATCGGTCAGCATGCGGCATAGATGCTGGCTGATCCGGCTGATCAACGGATAGCCGAAGGTGGTGGCCTGGCCCTTGATATCGTGGAGAATGGTGTAAAGCCGGTCAGGATCGAGGGACGGGGTCAGACAGGCGCGGGCGGCGGCAAGATCGGCCCGCAGCCAGCGGGGATAATCCTGGCTCAGGCTTTCCAAGGCGGCCTCGGCCCGGGCCAGGGCCTCGCAATCCAAGCCATCGGGCAAGGCGTCGCCGCCGGCCATCGCCTTACTCGGCCGCCGACCGGGTGCCGCCAAGCGGCTTGCGCCGATGGCTTTCCTCGATCAGGGCGCCGGCGCGCTGAATGATTTCGATGGCGGAAATGGGGGTCGGGACCATGTCGCTGATCCCCGCTTCCCAGGCCAGTTCCAGCATGGCATGGTGGCTGCTGGGGCTGATCCCCAGAACCGAGGTGTCCGCATGACCGAATTCGCCCCGGCGCAGGCGGTGGGCGAACAACAGCGCCTCGGTGGAATCGCCGCCCAGGTCGATGACGATCAGATTGGGTAAATTCTTCAGAACCAAGGGGATGGCCTGCACGGTGGAGCGGGCCTCCTCGCACGACTTCACCCCCAGGGCGGCCATCAGCGTGATGATCAGGCGGCGCATGTGGGCGCTGGGATGGATCACCAGTACACGGGCCTTGCTGCCGTCCACCCTTAACATCCGAGGCATCGCCCTTTACAGTGGGGTTGCTGGTCACGTGCGCGGCTGTTTATAAGCCGCTCAACGGAATATACAGACTTTACCCGATGTGCGCAACTAAGCGTCGAGAGCCTATCTTTTCGGTATAGTTGAACAATATTTCTTAAAGGCGCCATGCCGGCGTCGGTCGGAGGGCGTGATTGCATGTTCAAGCGATTGGTTTCTTTTGGTGCTGCGGCAATCGCTGCCCTGACCTCGGCCTGCGAGGACGGCCCGGCCACCATTCCCGGCGGCTGGCGCAGCGCGGCGGTGTGGAGCACCATGGTCCATGCCAGTGCCCAGGGCCCATTGTGGCTGGACGTGCATGGCCAACCCTTTGGCGGTGATGGCGATTTCAAGGACAAGGTGGCGGCGGCCATGACCAATCAACTGGTCGGTCGGCAACTGGCCTTCACCGCCCGGCGCGATCAGGCCGACAAGCCCGAGTTTCGCGTCGTGCTGGCCTTCAATGCTCCGGCCAATGCCGATCCGCGTGATTTGTGTGCCGGTCAGATCGCCACCGCTGCCCAGGCTGGTGACAAGGTGACGGCGGTAGCGGCGTTTTGCGACAAATCCGGGCTGTTGTCGTCGGTGCAGGGCTGGGTGGCCAAGGTCGAGGGCGTCGACGACCCCCGATTCCGCCGTCTGCTCGGGCAGTTGACCCGTGATCTTTTCGGCTCGCCCTGATCACGATTGCGGCGCGACAATTACGCCTTCCGGCGCAGGAAGTCATGCGAAGGTATGGCTAAAGGGGGAGTGCGGAAATCAGCACCGAGATGCCGTAAAATCGGTGTGGACCGGTATTTTCTTGATCATCATCAAGTCGGTGCGGTGTTTATTTCTTTCGCACCACCAAGCGATGCGGGCCATCGGTGGCCGCGCCGTCTTCGGCTTGAATGCTGACGATTTCGTGTCCTAGTTCTGCCAGGGATCGGGGAACATTGATCAAAGGTTCCATCCCTTTCAGGCGAATTTCCGCCAGCTGTCCGGGGGACATTTTCTCGATCAGCAATTTGGCGCGGACGAAGGTCATGGGGCAGACGTCGGCAGTTATGTCAAGGCTGTAGTTGTTTTGTTCAGTCATGCGTTTTCCGCCACTTGGGTTGCTGGTAATGGTTATTGCGGTGAAAAGAAGAAAGAACTATATAAGCGACACTCGTCTTAACCGGAGGCATGCTCTTAAATGTCGGAGCGTTCTAACACCAGCGACCTGTTGTCCCTGACCACCGAAATCGTGGCCGCGCATGTCGCCAACAATTCCGTCGCCGTCGCCGATCTGCCGCAGCTGATCAATGAAGTCTACCGCACTCTGGCTTCCGTTGGCAGCGCCCCCTCGGCGCCCGAGCGTCCGCAGCCGGCGGTGGCGGTGAAGAAGTCGGTCAATCCCGATTACATCATCTGCCTGGAAGACGGCAAGAAGCTGAAGATGCTGAAGCGGCACCTGAAGACCGCTTACAACATGAGTCCGGAAGAATACCGCGATCGCTGGGGTCTGCCGGCCGATTATCCCATGGTCGCCCCCAACTATGCCGCGCATCGCTCGTCGCTGGCCAAGAAGATCGGCCTGGGCACCAAGCCGCGCAAGCGTCCGGTTCGCCGCGCCTGATCTTTTGCCGCGTCTGATCTCAACCATAAATTTTTTATGGGCGCCGCGGGCATTTCGCTTGCGGCGCCTTTGGTTTATGATCCCCGTCCGATAATCCTGACGAAGGGCCGCCATGGTTTCGCGTATTGAACAGCGTTGCATCGACAAGGGTATGAAGATGACCGACCAGCGTCGGGTCATCGCCCAGGTGCTGTCCGATTCCGCCGATCACCCGGACGTGGAAGAGGTGTACCGCCGCGCCACCGCCAAGGACCCGCGCATTTCCATCGCCACCGTTTATCGCACCGTCCGCCTGTTCGAGGAGGAGAGTATCCTTGAACGCCATGATTTCGGCGATGGCCGCGCCCGCTATGAAGAGGCGCCGAGCGAACATCACGATCACCTGATCGATGTCAACTCGGCCCGGGTGATCGAGTTCACCAGCCCCGAGATCGAGGCGCTGCAGCGGGAAATCGCCCGCAAGCACGGCTTTCGTCTGGTTGGGCATCGGTTGGAATTGTACGGAGTTCCGTTGACTTCCGGCGGTGATTCCGACGACAAATAGCCAAGGAACGCTTGGGGCTTTTCCTTGGCGCCATTTAATCAGGCGAGGATACATGAGTTCGCTGGAGAACGAGGTCGAGGCGGCTGGATCGCGCCTTGAGGTTCGGTTGGCCGCCAACGAAGAGGAAATCCTGGCGGCCCAGGCGCTGCGCTATCGCGTATTCTACGAGGAAATGGGGGCCAAGCCGACGCCGGAAATGGCGGCGCGGCACTCGGATTTCGATCCCTTCGACGCCATCTGCGACCATCTTCTGGTGCTGGACCCGGCGCGCGGTGCCGGCGGCAAGGCGGTTGTCGGCACCTATCGCCTGATCCGACGCGAGGTGGGCGAGGCCCATGGCAAGTTCTATACCGCCAGTGAATACGATATTTCCAAAATCCTGGCCAAGGGCGGCAAGTTCATGGAACTGGGCCGGTCCTGCGTCGATAAGGATTATCGCACCGGCGCCACCATGCAGGTCATGTGGTCGGGCATCGCCAATTATGTCTGGGATCGCGGTATCGAACTGATGTTCGGCTGCGCTTCGCTGCCCGGCACCGACCCGGCGGCATTGTCGACCCAATTGTCCTATCTGTATCACTACCATCTGGCCCCGGCGGAGATTTGTCCGCGCGCCCTTGATGCCCTGTATGTCGACATGAATCTGGTCGACAAGGACAGTCTCAACCCGCGCCGGTCGCTGGCCTCGTTGCCGCCCTTGATCAAGGGCTATCTGCGTCTGGGCGGCTTTGTCGGCGATGGCGCCGTCATCGACCACCAGTTCAACACCACCGATGTCTGCGTCATGGTCAAGACCGAACTGGTGACGGCCAAATACGCCAAGCATTATGATCGCACCCGCGATATTCCGGGCGGCCATTAACGGCCATGAGCAATCGCTTCGTCGCCATCATGCGCTTTATCGGTTTCGTCTCGTGGACCTTGCTGGCCATGGGGCCGTATCTGGTGTTGCTGGCTATCCGCCCATACGCCTGCATCCATTACGCCCGGCGCTATTTCCAGATCGTCGCCCGCATCTGCGGCTTCGTCGTCAAGACGCGGGGGCAGCCGCTGCAGGCGGCGGGGCCGGTTTTGTTCGTCAGCAACCACGCCAGCTATCTGGACATCATCATCCTGGGCAGCGTCATCAAGGCCAATTTCGTCGCCAAGGCGGAAGTGGCCAATTGGCCCGGTTTCGGCTTTCTCGCCAAGATCGCCCGGACGGTGTTCGTCGCCCGCAAACGTGGCGGCACGGCGGGTGAGCGCGACGCGCTGACCAACCGCCTGAAGGGCGGTGATTCGCTGATGCTGTTCCCCGAGGGCACCAGCAATGACGGCAACAATGTGCTGGCCTTCAAAAGTTCGCTGTTCGCGGTGGCGGAAATGACCGGCCCCGACGGCAAGCCGTTGCCGGTGCAGCCGGTGTCCATCGCTTATACTCGCCTGGACGGCATGCCGCTGTGCCGGGCGCTTCGGCCCTATTTCGCTTGGTATGGCGACATGACTTTGGTCGGCCATTTGCTTGATGCCCTGGGGCTGGGCCGGGTGCAGGTGGAGGTGGTGTTCCATCCGGTGGTCAGCCTGACCGATTTCGGCGACCGCAAGGCGCTGTCCAACCATTGCCACGATCTGGTGCGCCAGGGTGTGGTCAAGGCCTTGGCCGGGCGGCTGGATGCGCCGGTTCCGGTGGTTCATTGAAAGTTCAACCTGTGGATATATTGACTCCTGGGACGGCGATGTTAGCTTCTGGTCTTCGTGGAGGGCGGCTTCGGGCGCCCATTTCTGTCATTGGAAGCGCCGGCGGCGAAAGGGCCGCGGGCGAACGGCATTGACCAAGAAGCTTTTCGTCAAGACCTATGGCTGCCAGATGAACGTCTATGACTCGGCCCGCATGGCCGATGTCCTGGCGCCGCTGGGTTATGGCCCCGGTGATTCGCCCGAGGATGCCGATATGGTCATCCTCAACACCTGCCATATTCGTGAGAAGGCCTCGGAGAAGGTATTTTCCGAACTGGGCCGGCTGCGTCAGATCAAGACCGAGAAAGATGGCGGACTGATCATCGCCGTCGCCGGCTGCGTGGCGCAAGCCGAGGGCGAGGAAATCCTGCGCCGCGCTCCCTTCGTCGACATCGTGTTGGGGCCGCAAACCTATCACCGGTTGCCGGAGATGGTGGCGCAGGCGTCGCGCGCCGCCCTGGCCAACGGCAATGGCGGCGCCGTGCTGGATACCGAATTCCCCATCGAACCCAAGTTCGACCATCTGCCCGAGCCGCGCGCCGACGGCCCGGCGGCATTTCTGTCGGTGCAGGAAGGCTGCGACAAGTTCTGCACCTTCTGCGTCGTTCCCTATACTCGGGGCGGTGAATATTCGCGGCCCTCGCAGGCCATCTTGGACGAAGCGAAAAAGCTGGTGGACCAAGGCGTGGTGGAGATTACCCTGCTGGGCCAGAACGTCAATGCCTGGCATGGCGATGACGGCAAAAGCTTCGGCTGGCTGATCCGTCAATTGGCCAAGCTGGACGGGCTGGAGCGCATCCGCTTCACCACCTCGCATCCGCGCGACATGGACGACGATCTGATCGACGCCCATGGCGAGGTGAAAAAGCTGATGCCGTTCCTGCATCTGCCGGTCCAGGCTGGGTCCAACCGTATGTTGGAGGCCATGAACCGTCGCCACGACCGTGATTTCTATTTCGGTCTGGTCGACAAGCTGCGCGCCGCCCGGCCCGATCTGGCGCTGTCGTCGGATTTCATCGTCGGTTTCCCCGGCGAGACCGATGCCGATTTCGCCGATACCTTGGACCTGGTCCGCCGGGTCGGCTTCGTCAACACCTATTCGTTCAAGTATTCGGCCCGTCCCGGCACCCCGGCGGCGATCATGCCCAATCAGGTGGACGAGGCGGTCAAGGAAGCGCGGCTGGCCCAGCTGATGGATTTGCTGCAAGAGCAGACCAACCATTTCAACCAGAACTGCCTGGGCATGGAAATGGCGGTGGTGTTGGACCGTCAGGGCAAGTATCCGGGCCAGTTGATCGGTCGCTCGCCCTATATGCAGCCGGTGCACGTGGACAATGTCGCCCATCTGGCCGGACACTTGGTCAATGTGCGGATCAGCGAGATTCACCCCCGTAGCCTGAAGGGTGAAATCATCGAGGCCGAAAGGATGCGCGCGTGACCGACATCTCGCCCCGGCAAACCATCCTGCTGCGCGAGTACCACAACAACGCCCTGTCGCAAGTGCTGTTCGGTCCGCACAACGTCAATCTGGACCGGATCGAACGGTTGCTGGGGGTGGCCTTGAACGCGCGCGGCAATGCCGTCAGCATTTCCGGTACACCGGAATCGGCGGCCGAGGCCGCCCGGGTGCTGGATGATCTCTATGCCTTGGCCGGGCGGCAGGGCCATCTGGAAACCGCCGACGTGGATGCCGCCACCCGCATGAACGAGCCGCGCGCCGATGCCGACGAATTGGTGTTGCGCACGCGCAAGCGCCACATCGCCCCGCGCACGCCGACCCAGGCGGATTATTTGAAGGCACTGAACGAAGACCCGTTGGTGTTCGGGCTGGGGCCGGCGGGCACCGGCAAGACCTATCTGGCGGTGGCCAAGGCGGTGGCCTTAATGCTGGCCGGCGAGGTCGACCGCATCATCCTGTCGCGTCCGGCGGTGGAAGCGGGTGAGCGCCTGGGTTTTCTGCCCGGCGATCTGAAGGAAAAGGTCGACCCCTACCTGCGGCCGCTCTATGACGCCCTGCACGACATGCTGCCCGGCGATCAGGTGATGAAGAAGCTGAGTGCCGGCGAGATCGAGGTCGCCCCCCTGGCCTTCATGCGCGGGCGCACCTTGGCCAATTCCTTCATCATCCTGGACGAGGCACAGAACACCACGCCCATGCAGATGAAGATGTTTTTGACCCGTCTGGGCGAACATTCGCGCATGGTCATCACCGGCGATCTGTCGCAGACCGATTTGCCGCCGGGCGCGCGCTCGGGTCTGGCCGATGCGCTTGAGACCCTGGACGGGGTCAAGGGCGTGTCCTTCGTCACCTTCACCGACCGCGACGTCGTCCGCCACGATCTGGTCACCCGTATCGTCCGCGCCTATGACCGGGTCGAGCGGGCCCGCAAGCAAGCCAAGGGAGAACCCGTTTAATGAGCGCCGAAATCGACGTCGCCATATCCATCGAGGACGAGGCCTGGACCCAGGCCCTGCCGGGGGCCGAGGAATTGTGCCGGACCATGGTGCTGGCGACATTGCAGGCGGCGGGTGGCGATTTTGACGGACCGGCGGTGGAAGTCAGCGTGGTTCTGACCAGCGACACCGCCGTGCACGCGCTCAACCGCGACTGGCGCGGCCAGGACAAGCCCACCAACGTGCTGTCCTTCGCTGGCCTTGACGACGACGAGGCGCCGGTGGTGGTGGGCGCCCCCATCCTGCTGGGCGACGTCATTATGGCCTTTGGCGTGTGCGCGCAGGAAGCGCGCGAGCAAGGCAAGACCCTGGCCCATCACGCCGCCCATCTGGTGGTGCACGGCACGCTTCATCTGCTGGGCTGGGACCACGAAGAGGACGAGGCGGAAGCCGAGGAAATGGAGCGGCTGGAGGCGGTTATTCTGTCCGGCTTCGGCATCGCCGATCCGTATGCGGAGGGAGAGGGTCAGGGATCATGAGCGAACCCCATAGTCGCCCGCCCCGTGATAACGGGGCAAACGTGAAGGTGTCCCGTGATAACGGGGCAAATGTGAAAGTGTCCCGCGATGGCGGGATGGGCGTGAAAAATCCGCCCGAGACCGGCGGTGCTGCCGGCGACGATTCGCTGGTGGCCATGGTGCGTGGTTGGGTTCGGGCGCTGCGCCGGGCCAAGGGTGGCGAATCCGTGCGCGAGGCGCTGGAAGACCTGATCGACGACCGCGACGATACCGGCATCCCCATCGACGACCATGAACGCATCCTGCTGGGCAACATCCTGCATCTGCGCGATGTCACCGCCTATGACGTCATGGTGCCGCGGGCCGATATCCAAGGTGTCGAGGACGGCACCACTCTGGATGACCTGATCGACCTGTTCATCCGCTGCGGCCATTCGCGCTTGCCGGTGCATCGCGGCACCTTGGACGACATCATCGGCATGGTCCACATCAAGGACGTGTTGGCCGCCACCCGATCCGACCAATCCTTTCATCTGCCGCACATCATGCGCCGGGTGCTGTTCGTGTCGCCAGCCATGCGGGTGCCCGACATGTTGCTGGAAATGCGCCTCAAGCGCACGCATATGGCCTTGGTGGTGGACGAATACGGTGGCATCGACGGCTTGGTCACCACCGAGGATCTGGTGGAACAGATCGTCGGCGAGATCGAGGACGAGCACGACGAGCACGACGACCCGGTGATGAGCATCGCCGCCGACGGCACCATCGAGGCCGATGCGCGGGCCTCCATCGAGGAATTCGAGGCCGCCTTGGGGGCTGTGCTGACCGATGAGGAGCGCGACGAAGTCGACACCCTGGGCGGATTGGTGTTCTTCATCGCTGGGCGCATTCCGTCGCGCGGCGAGTTGATCGTGCATTCCTCGGGGCTGGAATTCGAGGTGGTCGATGCCGACCCCCGCCGCATCAAGTGGCTGCGGGTGCGGCGTCTGCTGCCCGTCGCCGACGACCAGTCGTGATGGCCGCGATGGCGCTCCCCCTTCTTATGCGCGGTTCGCCCTCGGGCCTGGGGCCGTGGGGCGGTTTGGCCAGTCGTGCCGCCGGTCTGACCGGCTGGCGTCGGGTTCTGCTGCTGCTGCTGCTGGGGGCCCTGGCCACCTTGGCCCTGCCGCCCTTGGGGGCGTTGCCGGTGCTGTTGCCGTCCTTGTGCGGTCTGGTCTGGGTGCTGGAAGGGTCACGCTCGCGCTGGGCCGCCTTTGGGGCCGGCTGGCTGTGGGCGTGGGCGTGGTATGGCATCGGTTTTTATTGGATCGGCAACGCCATGTTGGTCGATCCTGGCAAATTCGCCTGGATGATCCCCTTCGCCACCTTGGGTCTGGGGGCGGTGCAGGCGGTATTCATCGGTCTGGCCACCTTGGGCACCCATTTGAGCCGGGTCAGTGGTATCGGTCGCATCGTCGTGCTGGCCGGGGCCTGGACGATTATGGAATGGGTGCGAGCCTGGTTTCTGACCGGCTTTCCCTGGAATCCGTTGGGCTCGGTGTGGGACGCGGTACCTGCCGTGCTGCAATTGGCGTCGCTGGCCGGGGTTTATGGTCTGTGCGCCTTCACCATCCTGGTTTTCGCCCTGCCGGCGGCCTTGGCCGATTTTCTCAGTCGGCGACAACGCTGGCTGGTGCTGGCGGCGGTAGGGCTGTTGCTGGCCGGCGGCTTCGTCTTCGGTCAGGCGCGTCTGAGCGCCAATCCGACCGAAATGGTGCCCGGGCTCAAGCTGCGGCTGGTGCAGGCGGCCATCGCCCAGCGTCACATGTGGCGCGAGGATTTGCGGCAAAGCCAATTGCTCGATCATGTGGAATTGTCGCGTGGTCCTGGTTTCGACACCGTCACCCACGTGGTCTGGCCGGAAACGGCGGCGCCGTTCTTCCTGGATCTGGATGCGCGCAGCCGGGCCATCGCTGCCATGGCGGCACCGGTGGGCGGCGCGCTGCTGACCGGGGCGCCGCGCATCACGCCGCAAGAGGTCGAGCCCCGACACTTGTGGAACAGTCTGATGGCCATCGACGGCGCCGGTCAGGTTGTCGGGCTCTACGATAAGGTGCATCTGGTGCCGTTCGGCGAATACGTGCCGCTGCGCGGTCTGTTGCCGATCACCAAGCTGACCGCCGGGGGCACCGATTTTTCCGCCGGAATAGGTTTGCGCACCCTGGATATCCCCGGTTTGCCGCCAGTGGGGCCGTTCATCTGCTACGAATCCGTGTTTCCGGGGGAAGTGGTGGGGAGTGATCAAAAACGCCCGGAATGGCTGCTGACGGTGACCAATGACGGCTGGTTCGGCAAATCCGCCGGTCCGCATCAGCATCTGGCCGCCGGACGGATGCGGGCGGTGGAGGAGGGGCTGCCCCTGGTCCGCTCCGCCAATACCGGTATTTCCGCCGTGCTCGATCCGCTGGGGCGCCAATTGGCGAGACTGGATCTGGGCAAACGAGGAATTATGGATACAGGTTTACCTAAGCCGCTGATGCCGACTCCGTACAGCCGCTGGGGTAATGCTGTTCCGTTGTTGGTCGCTTGTGCTTTACTACTTTTAGGAATTTCTTTGCGATTTCGGAGAATTAGAAGTAATTGATTTCCGACAATCGTGATTATTGAGGGATAATCACACGATTGACTTGCATACAACATAAGACATATGGTGGCCGCGGCAAAGCACCCGCCCCGTCATTCATGCAAGCATTCGGAACGATCTCATGGCTCAGACACCGCGTAAGGAACAAACCACGCCCCGTAAGGGAAGCTCCCGGGGGCGGACGCCATCGGGTAAGCCGAATCCCATCGATGTCCATGTGGGGAGCCGTGTCCGTTTGCGCCGGACGCTTTTGGGCATGAGCCAGGAAAAGCTGGGCGAGGCCTTGGGCCTGACCTTCCAGCAGGTGCAGAAATACGAGCGCGGCGCCAATCGCGTCGGCGCCTCGCGCCTGTTCGACCTGTCGCGCGTGCTCGACGTGCCGGTCAGCTTTTTCTTCGATGACATGAATGACGAGCTGAAGGCACAAAGCCCGGCCCTGATCGCCGGCATGACCGCGCTGGAGGAGCCGCCGGCCCATTTCGAGCATGACCCTTTGGCCAAGCGCGAGACGCTGGAACTGGTGCGCGCCTATTACCGCATCGCCGACCCCCAGGTCCGGAAGCGGGTCTATGAATTGGCCAAGGCCCTGGCCGATTCGGATAGCTGAAATAGCCCTGATGAGGGCGGGGGAATCGGCACGATCCCCCGCCCCTTTTGTGCGAATGCGCTTGACGGCGGGTGGCGCCACCTGCCACAAGAACGGCCCTGGGAACAGATGTATTCCACCTGTTTGCCCACGTGGAGATTTGTGACCGCTTGCCGCCACGAAAAACACCGGCTAAGTGGGTGCATCGCGATGGCTGTTTGATCCATTCCGAATGCCCCTGGTCCACTTTCGTCTGGAACTAGGAGGGCTTGCCCGTGTCCAAAAAGAATTTCCTGTTCACGTCCGAATCGGTTTCCGAAGGCCATCCCGACAAGGTGTCGGACCGCATTTCCGATGCCGTGGTTGACGCTTTCCTGGCTGCCGACCCGCATTCGCGCGTGGCGGTCGAAACGCTGACCACCACCAATCTGATCGTGCTGGCCGGCGAAGTGCGCGGCCCGGCTTCGGTCAATGCGGCGCTGATGGAAGACATCGCTCGCCATGCAGTGCGCGATATCGGCTACGAGCAGGAAGGCTTCCACTGGAAGGACGCCCAGGTTCAGGTCCATGTGCACCAGCAATCCGCCGACATCGCTGTCGGTGTCGATGCCGCCGGTGAAAAGGATGAAGGCGCCGGCGACCAGGGCATCATGTTCGGTTATGCCTGCACTGAAACCCCGGTGCTGATGCCCGCTCCCATCTATTTCGCCCACGAGATACTGAAGTCGCTGGCCGAGGCCCGCCATTCGGGCGCCGAGCCGCTGTTGGGTCCGGACGCCAAAAGCCAGGTGACCTTGCAGTACCGCGACGGCAAGCCGGTCGGCTGCACCTCGGTGGTGGTTTCCACCCAGCATGGCGCCAGCCTGTCCCAGGCCGACGTGCGCGAAATCGTTCGTCCGCACGTGCTGAACGTGCTGCCGGAAGGCTGGATGTGCCCGGAAGACACCTTCTACGTCAACCCGACCGGTCGTTTCGTCATCGGCGGCCCCGACGGCGATTGTGGCCTGACCGGTCGCAAGATCATCGTCGACACCTATGGTGGCGCGGCTCCCCATGGCGGCGGCGCTTTCTCGGGTAAGGATCCGACCAAGGTCGATCGTTCCGCCGCCTATGCCTCGCGCTATCTGGCCAAGAACGTGGTCGGCGCCGGTCTGGCCGAGCGTTGCGTCATCCAGCTCAGCTACGCCATCGGCGTGTCCAAGCCGTTGTCGGTCTATGTCGACACCTACGGCACCGGTCGCGTCGACGAAGACAAGCTGTCCGACGTGTTGCAGCAATTGATGGATCTGAGCCCGCGCGGCATTCGCACCCATCTGGGTCTGAACAAGCCCATCTATGCCCGCACCGCCGCCTACGGCCATTTCGGGCGCAACCCCGACGCCGATGGCGGTTTCTCGTGGGAAAAGCTGGATCTGGTCGATCAACTCAAGCGCGCCTTCGGTGCGTGATGCCCAAGGGCGACGGCAAGAAGCCGGTTGACGACAAGCCGCGCTTTTTCGGCCGGCGCCGCGGCAAGACGCTGCGGCGCACCGCCCAGGGATTGATGGAAACGCTGCTGCCCCGGTTGGCCATCGTGCCACCGGGGCAGGGTGAGCCCTGTCTTGACGTCGCCGCCCTGTTTCCCCGCCCGATCCAGGCCGTGTGGCTGGAAGTGGGGTTCGGCGGCGGCGAACATGTGGCGGCGCAAGCCCGCCTTTACCCTGACATCGGTATCATCGGCTGCGAACCGTTCAATAACGGTATCGCCAGCCTGCTGGGCCATCTGGCCGGCAGCGATATCGACAATGTCCGCATTTTCCCCGACGACGTGCGCCAATTGTTGCCCGGCCTGCCCCAGGGCAGCATCGGGCGCGCCTTTGTCCTGTTTCCCGATCCGTGGCCGAAGAAGCGTCATGCCGAGCGTCGCTTCATTGGTAAGGACAATCTGGACGCCTTGGCCCAGGTGCTGGCCGATGGGGCTGAATTGAGGGTGGCCTCGGACGATCCGGTCTACCAGGACTGGGCGGCGGAGCAATTGCGCGCCCATGTCGATTTCACCGAGGTTCAGGTCACCAGCGACCGTGCCACCTTGCCCGATGACTGGCCGCCGACCCGCTATGAGCAGAAATGCCTGGCCAGGCGCGATCCGGTGTTTTTTCGTTTCATTCGTAAAAACCGCGTCTGACCGTCTGGTAAAACCAGCGGACCTTCCTACATAGGCGCTCGCTTTACCAAGGGGGGATTTCGATGATGGAATGGCTTAGCGATCCGCAATTGTGGATCAGTCTGTTGACGCTGGCGGCACTGGAAATCGTGCTGGGCATCGACAATCTGGTATTCCTGACCATTCTGTCCGACCGTCTGCCCGAGCCGCAACGCCCGCTGGCCCGCAAGCTGGGTCTGGCTTTCGCCCTGATCACCCGGTTGGCCTTGCTGGCCTCGCTGTCGTGGATCGTCGGTCTGGTCGATCCGGTGTTCACCGTCTGGGGGCATGCGGTGTCGTGGCGCGACATCATCCTGATCGGCGGCGGTCTGTTCCTGCTGACCAAGGCCACCCACGAAATCCACGGCTCGCTGGAAGGCGAAGAGGAGGATGGGCATGGCGGTGCGGTCAAGGCCGCCGCCGCCGGCTTTGCCGCCACCATCATTCAGATCGGTATTCTGGATATCGTTTTCTCGCTCGATTCGGTCATCACCGCCGTCGGCATGGTCGATCAACTGGAGGTGATGGCCGCCGCAGTGATCATCGCCGTCATCGTCATGCTGGTGGCGGCCGGGCCGCTGTCGGCCTTTGTCTCCGCCCACCCCACCGTCAAGATGCTGGCCCTGTCCTTCCTGCTGCTGGTGGGCATGGCATTGATCGCCGATGGCCTGGGCTTCCACATTCCCAAGGGCTATCTGTACTTCGCCATGGGCTTCTCGGTCCTGGTCGAGGCGCTCAATCTGATCGCCCGCAAGAGGCGCAAGCCGGTCAAGCTGCGCAATTCGCTGTAATTTACTTAACCATAAGAGCATCAGGGTTGTTGCTCTGGTGCTCTTATGGTAAGGCTTGCGCCGTTTTTTTGACTGAAGCCCGCGCTTTCGTCCGTGCCGATCAGGAGCCGATCATGGCCTATGTGGTGACCGAGAACTGCATCAAGTGCAAATACCAGGATTGCGTCGAAGTGTGCCCGGTGGATTGCTTCTACGAGGGTGAGAATTTCCTGGTCATCAATCCCGATGAATGCATCGATTGCGGCGTCTGCGAACCGGAATGCCCGGCCGAGGCCATTGTCCCCGATTCCGATGACAAGGCTGCCGCTTGGGCTCAGCTCAACCGCGATTATTCCGGTCAATGGCCCAACATCACCCGCAAGGGCGATGCCCCCGCCGATGCCGACGCGTGGAAGAACAAGCCGGACAAGGCTGACTTGCTGTCGCCCAATCCGGGTAAAGGCACGGTCTGACCGTTTTTGCCCCATCGTTTTTGCAATGCAGCCCGGCCCACTCGAAAGGTGGAGCCGGGCTTTTTACCGTGCTTTCATCGGACCGTCATGCTATAAGAGCCAGTCCGCCGAGCCAGGTACCCGCGGACGCCATGCGGCTCTGGGGAGCCATCGGGCGGACTTCCGTCCCCTTTTGTACAATATGATTTACTGATCCTCCGCCACTTTCGGATGTGGCCGGAATCGCCTTCGTCGTTTCGATGAAGGCCGGCCCGTTCCCGTGAAGCCACGCGGACCCAGCAGGGAAGAGAACAAATGTCGAGCGTTTCTTTCGCCGAAGGTGATTATGTGGTTTACCCGACCCATGGCGTTGGCCAGGTGATGGCCATCGAGAACCAGGAAATCGGCGGCATGAAGCTGCAATTGTTCGTCATCACCTTCGAGCGCGATCGCATGACCCTGCGGGTTCCGGTGGCCAAGGCGACCAAGTCGGGCCTGCGCAAGCTGTCGTCGCGCAAGGACATGGACACCGCGCTGTCGACCCTGAAGGGCCGGGCCAAGGTCAAGCGCACCATGTGGAGCCGCCGGGCTCAGGAATACGAAGCCAAGATCAATTCCGGCGATCCGGTTTCCATCGCCGAGGTGGTGCGCGATCTGTACCGCAACGCCAACCAGCCCGATCAATCCTATAGCGAACGCCAGATCTATGAAGCGGCGCTGGAGCGACTGGCCGCCGAGCTGGCCGCGGTCGAAGGTATCGACGCCGAAGCCGCTGCCGCCAAGCTGTGTGAATTGCTGGCTGCGGCCTGATAATTCAGGCTCTTAAAGCGAACGCGGTCCCGGCCAGACGGCTGGGGCCGCGTTTTCCATTGGTCAGCATCAATCGCGGGCGTTGACGGATTCTTTCGCGCCTGCGACCATGCCCCAGGCTGCAAGCGGGATCGTGTGGGCATGGCTGCCAGTATTTCCGATAACAACGTTTTTGCCACCCTCAGGGGATCGGGCCGAATTTGGGCGGTGGGGGCCATCCACGGCGAGGTCGGGCGTCTGCGCGCTCTGCACGCATCCTTGGCCCAGACCATGAAGCCCGGTGATCAGATCGTCTATCTGGGGGATATCCTGGGCTATGGCGCCGATGTCCGTGCCGCCATCGACGAGGTGCTGGTGTTCCGCCGCTCGTTCCTGGCTCAGCCGGGGGTCGAGGTGGACGATATCGTCTTCCTGCGCGGTGCCCAGGAGGAGATGTGGCAAAAGCTGTTGCAACTGCAATTCGCCCCCAATCCGACCGAAGTGCTGAAATGGATGCTGGATCACGGCATCGGTCCGACCTTGGCCGCTTATGGCGGTAATATCGAGGAAGGCATGCTGGCGGCGCGTGACGGCATTTCGCCCCTGACCAAATGGACTTCGGCGTTGCGTCAGAACATGCGCTTGTATGATGGCCACACCACGCTGATGAGCGTGCTGAAGCATGCGGCCTATACCGACGATGACGGATTGCTGTTCGTCCATGCCGGTATCGACCCGACCCGGCCTTTGTCGGCCCAGTTGGATGCGTTCTGGTGGGGCTCGTCCGGGTTCGAATTGCTGGATGGGCCTTACGGCAGTTTCCGCATGGTGGTGCGCGGCTCCGACCGTCGTCGCGGCGGCGTAAGGGTGGGGGCGTTCACCGCCACCCTGGATTCCGGCTGTGGTCTGGGCGGTCCGCTGACCGCCGCCTGCTTCGGCGCCGACGGCCAGATGCTGCAAATGTTGGAAGCATAAGCGGGCCGCCGCCCACGCCGATTTGAGGCGTGAGCGGCGGCGCGTATGATCCGCTCAGCCGATCCCCTTTTCCATGATGCTGGCTAGGCGACGGGCGAAGTCCACCGGATCGGCGGGCATTTCGCCCTCGACGATGCGGGCCTGATCCAGCAGCAGCCACGACGCGTCCTCGACGGCTTCACGCCCGCCCGCCTTAACCCGTTCGGCCATGGTCTTGATCAGGCCGTGGCGCGGGTTGATCTCCAGGATGCGCGGGGTGTCCTGGTCCACCTGCTTGTGCGCCTTCAGCAGCTTTTCCAGATGCAGGCTCATCTGCCCGGCATCGGTGACCAGGCAGACCGCCGAATTGGTCAGGCGGTCGGAGGCGCGCACGTCCCTGACCTTGTCGCCCAGGTTCAGTTTCAAGGCGGCGATCAGGGTATCGAGGCTGGCATTGTCGGCGGCCTCCGGCTTGGCGGCCTCGGTCTGTTCGTCGGCTTTGACCGCCGACAGGTCGGCGCTGCCATCGGTGACCGAGATCAGCTTCTTGCCGTTCCATTCGCCCAAGGACGGCACCCAGAATTCATCGATGGGGTCGGTCAGCAGCAAAACTTCGACGCCCTTGGCGATGAAGCCTTCCAGTTGCGGGCTTTTCTTCAAATTGGCGACGCTGTCGCCGGTGGCGTAGTAGATCGCCTCCTGGCCGTCCTTCATGCGGGCCACCACCTCATCCAGGCTGGTCCAGCCTTCGGCCTGGGTGGTCTGGAAACGCGACAGGGCGACGATATCGGTCTTACGCTCGAAATCCTCGTAGATGCCCTCTTTCAGCACGGCACCGAAATTTTCCCAGAACGCGGCATAGGCTTCGGCATCGGCCTCGGCCTTCTTCTTCAACTCGCTCAACACCCGCTTGACCAAGCCGGTCTTGATCTTGGCCAGCACCGGATTGTGTTGCAGCATCTCGCGGCTGACGTTCAGGGGCAGATCCTGGCTGTCGACGACGCCGCGCAGGAAGCGCAGGTAGGGCGGCAACAGGTCGGCGGCTTCATCGGTGATGAAGATACGCTTCACATAAAGCTTCAGGTGGTTCTTGCGTTCGGGCTGGAACAGGTCGAACGGCTTCGAGCCCGGCACATAGAGCAGGCCGGTATATTCGATGGCGCCCTCGGCCTTGTAGTGGACGGTCAGCCACGGCTCGTCGAAGGCATGGGCGACGTGGTGATAAAACTCGGTGTATTGCTCGGCGGTGATGTCGGCTTTCGACCGCGTCCACAGGGCCGAGGCCGAGTTGACGGTCTCTTCATCCTTGTCCTTTTCGGCCAGCATCACCGGGATGGCGATGTGGTCGGAATAGCGCTTGATGATGGCGCGCAGACGATGGGCTTCCAGGAATTCCTTGGCGTCGTCGCGTAAGTTCAGGACCATGCGGGCGCCGCGCTCGGCGCTGTCATCCTCAGCGATGGTGAAGCTGCCCTTGCCGTCGGATTCCCAGCGCCAGCCTTGGGTCTCGCCAGCCTTGCGGGTGAACACCGTCACGGTGTCGGCGACCATGAAGGCGGAATAGAAGCCGACGCCGAACTGGCCGATCAGGCTGGTATCCTTCTTGGCGTCGCCAGAGAGCCGGCTCATGAACTCGGCGGTGCCGGATTTAGCGATGGTGCCCAGATTGCTGATCAGGTCGTCGTGGTTCATGCCGATGCCGTTATCGGCGATGGTCAGGGTGCCGGCATCCTTGTCGATCTGGATGCGGATGCAAAACTCGCCGCCGCCTTCGGCCAGATGGGTTTGGGTCTGGGATTCGTAGCGTAGCTTGTCACAGGCATCGGAAGCGTTGGAAACCAACTCGCGCAGGAAGATTTCCTTATTGGAATAAAGCGAGTGGACGACGATATCCAACAGCTTGGCGACTTCCGCCTGAAATTCCCGCTTTTCTTCGGCCATGACGTTTTTCATCCCTCTTGATCGAATTCAGTCTACGCCCCCCGGAAAAAGGGAAGCGCCCTGATATGAGGTGGTTCGAGCAAGCTTGCAAGCCCGCCCGTGATTGGCAACAATGGTTCCCCCTTCGTTGTCGCCGCCTTCCTTGTTGCTCTGGGCGGAACGAATGGGTATGTATAGCGGCCCCGCGGGTGCGGGCCGCGGCTGCGACGCGCAAGGAACCGGCGCAGCGACAGAGAACGTAGGAGATGTTCATGCAGAATCCCCTCCAGATCACCTTTCATGGGATCGACCATTCGGAAGCCGTGGAAAACCGCGTGCGCGAGAAGGTGGCCAAGCTGGAGCAATTTTTCGATCGCATCACCTCGTGCCGGGTGGCCATCGAATCCGATCACAAGAATTCGTCCAACCTGCACCACAAGGGCAATTCCTATCTTGTCCGCATCGACCTGAACGTTCCGGGCTCGGAACTGGTGGTCAAGCGCGAATCCGATGAGCATGAAGACGTTTATGCCGCGCTGAAGGGCGCTTTCCAGGCGATGGAACGTCAGCTCAAGGAATACGTTGCCCGCTCGCGCGGCGACGTCAAGTCCCGCGCCAACGCCTCCTGATTTCGGCGCTTTGCCGGCTAAAACCACTCGCGGCCCCTGAGGGCAGCGGGTGGTTTTGTGCGTCCGCGCCCAGGGGTGTGGATTGGAAATTTCGATCAGACCCCCCAGATGTATTGATGTTTGTGCCCTTCTACGTTAGAAGGCGCCATTCTTCGCACGTGCGAACGTGATTTCAGGCATTCCATGAACATCGATCTGGCCCGCACCTTTCTGGAAATCGTCGAAACCGGCAACTTCAACAAGGCGGCGGAACGGCTTAGCGTCACCCAGTCCACGGTTTCCATGCGCATCAAGGCGCTGGAGGACGAATTGGGGCGTCCGCTGTTCTTGCGCTCGAAGACCGGCACCGAACTGACCGCCGCCGGATCACAATTCCGCCGCTATGCCGCCACCATGGTCCGGGTGTGGGAGCAGGCGCGCCAGGAAATCGCCCTGCCCGCCGGTTTCCGCACGGTGCTGAACGTGGGTGGCCAGTTTTCCCTGTGGGATCGCCTGCTGGTACAGTGGATTCCGTGGATGCGCACGGCGCTGCCCGACGTGGCGGTACGGGCCGAGGTGGGGTTGTCCGAGGGGCTGATGCGTCGCTTGGGCGAAGGCACCTTGGATATCGGCGTCATGTATTCGCCCCAGGCCCGCCCCGGCCTGCACATCGAGAAATTGCTGGAAGAGCGGCTTATCCTGGTATCCACCCGCCGCGGCGGCGGCGATGACTGGATCAAGGATTACGTCTTCGTCGATTGGGGGCCGGAATTCCGTCAGGCCCATGGCCAAACCTTTCCCGATCAGCCGTCGCCGGCGGTAACCGTGGGTTTGGGCGCCTTGGGCCTGCAATACATCCTGTCGTCGGGCGGTTCGGGGTATTTCCCCATGCGGGTGGTGCGGTCCTATCTGGCCGCCGGTCGCCTGTTTGCGGTGGAAGGCGCGCCGGAATTCCGCCGCCCCGCCTGGCTGGTCCATCCCCAGGACGAAGCGCGCGAGGAATGGTTCCACACGGCGCTGGATGGGTTGCGCCATGTGGCCTCGCTGGAAAGCGAAGACTAATCTCTGATGTGCCCCGCCAGGCAACGCACCTGATCGACGGCGACGCCGTCACGGGCCATCAGGCGCATCAACACCTCATCCGACAACAGATCGTCCAGGCTGGGTTCATCATTGCCCAGATACTGGATGCGCTTGACCTTGCGAGCCACGGTGAACGCAGCGGGGGTGGCGCGGTTGTCGCTGTCAAGGGTGGCGGGCGAGCAGATGTTGCGAATCATGTATGCCCCCTTTCGTGTTGATCTGCCATTACCAGTATAGTCTGTGACCTGCAAAACTTTGTCTACGTGTTCAGAAGTATCTGTTGGTCTGACAAAGGGCGGATATTGATAAAAATTTAGCGACAATTGCCGATATGCGGCACGTTGTGCTGCGCTGCGGCGATTGCAAAGCTCATATGGTATCGATCTGTCCAGTAGACAAGCTAAAGGTGGCGAAATCAGGGCATCATGCGTTCTGGCCCCAACACGCTGTCGCTGAGCACCGGATGGTTGGCGCGAGCGTTGAACAGTTGATAGTGCCACCACTCGTTACGATAGAAATCCCAGCCGGCGGTGGTCATGATCCCCATCAGCAGATGGCGATGACGCTGGGCCTGGGCATCGATTTCCTGGTTGCCGTGATGGGAACGCGGGGTGAATTCGTCGAAGGCGGTGCCCATGTCCAGCTCGGCCCCGCTGGTCGCGTCGATCAGGGTCAGGTCCACCGCCGCCCCCATGGAATGGGGAGAGCCGCGCCGCGGATCGGCGAGAAAACCGGGATCGGGGGTGTGGTTCCACAAAATCCACTGGGCTTCCGCCGGGCGGAAGGCATCGAATATCTTCAGCCGCAGGCCCAAGGGTCGGGCCAACTCGATGGCGCGGGTTAGCAGGCGATCGGCCTCGGCGTTCAAAAAGCAGCCGGCTGTTGTCGCATAGACCGGCTGTCCGGTGAAGTTGCCGGGGGTGGTATAGGTCAGGTCGATATCCACGTCGTGGCTGGCGGCGGTGATACGAACAAGCGGCGACATGGGCGGGCCTCGTATGGTGTTTTGCTGCTGGCATTTGCCTTGGGTGCTGTGCAGTATAGCGGCCCTCTTTACCATCCGGTCAACGTGATGCTGGTTCTTGCCCTGGATTCCGCCGGTTCCGCCTGTTCCGCCGCCGTGCTGCGCGACGGTGTCGTCGTTGCCCGGCGTCGGGCATTGATGGCGCGCGGTCAGTCGGAAGTGTTGGTCCCCATGGTTGGCGACGTGATGAAGGACGCCGGCTTGACCTTCGATCACCTGGATTTGCTGGCCGCCAGCGTCGGTCCCGGTGCCTTCACCGGTATTCGCATCGGTCTGGCCACGGCCCGCGCCCTGGCCCTGGCGGCGGCCAAACCTTTGGCCGGCATCCGCACCACCGATGCCATCGCCGCCGCCACCGATCCGGATCAGCGCCGCAATCGTCTGGTCATGGTGGTGATGGAGTCGCGCCGAGCTGAATTATGGGTGCAGTGCTATGACGACACTCTGACCGCCCTGGGGCCGATCCAGGCGCTGACGCCGCAACAGGCGGCGGCGGTGGGTGCCGGGGCGGTGTTGTTGGCCGGCGACGGCGCCGGCTTGGTGGCGCCGTTGTTGCCCCAGGCGATGCTGGCCCACGATTGCGACCATGTGGATGCGGTGCAGGTGGCCCGGCTGGCGGCACAAGGCTGGCCCGATGCGGTGTTGCCGCCCGAGCCGCTTTATCTGCGTGACGCCGACGTCACCTTGGCGTGTGCCTGATGATGATCGAACTGATCCCCGCCTCGCTGGTCCACGCCCCCTTGCTGTCGGGCATGCACGGTATCTGCTTCGCCGATCGGTGGTCGACGGAAGCCATGGTCGAGTTGTTGGAAATGCCGGGGGCGGAAGGGTTGCTGGCGGTGGACGGCAATTCGTTAACGCCCTCGACGGTTCCGCCCGGTCCCGCCGGCATGGTGTTGTGGCGGGTGGCCGGTGACGAGGCGGAAATCCTGACCATCGCCGTGTTGCCGCCCTGGCGTCGCAGCGGCCTGGGGCAGCGCCTGCTGGAAGCGGCGGCTCGGGCCAGTCGGGCCAAGGGGGCGGTGGTGATGTTCCTGGAAGTGGCCGACGACAATTTGGGCGCCCAGGCCCTGTATCTGGCCAACGGCTTCGCCAAGGTCGGCTTGCGCAAGGGCTATTACGCCGACAAGGACGCCATCGTCATGCGGCGGGATTTTTAGCCGCCTGCTCCATCATTTCGCGGATTTCGTCCAGGCGCAGCACCAGGGCGACGATGCCCAGCTTGTCCTCGACCTCGTTGCGTTCGGCCATCAAGGCTGTGCGCTCGGTCTCGTTCGCGCTCTTGAAGCGGATGTTCATGCCCTCTTCATACAGGGCGTACTGGTCCAGGGCGTCGTCCAGCAACGCGTCCAGGCGCTTTTTCTCCGCCAACAATTCGGCCATGTCGATCATCCCAGGGCTCAGGCGGCCAAGCGTTGCAGCGGGTTGAGGGCCTCGATCTGGGCGCGGGCGGCGGCGTCCTCCACCCCGGTCATGGCCGACAGGCACATGGCGGCGGCGGTGAAGGCCTCCTTGAGGGCGGTGCCGGAATCGTTGCCGTGCGCCAGGGCGTCGTCGCGCGTTTCCTCGAAAGCGGTCAAGACCATCTCAAGAATGGCGGCATCCATGATCCGATCTCCCGTGCATGGCATAAGTTATCAAAGCCGATGATTCGGCCTCGTTTCGCTTACGACCTTATATCGATAGCATGGGTTAAGGGAAGTCGTTCAATAGGATTAATACCTGTACTAATCCTGGCCAATACTTAACTGGAATTATTTATTTACGACCATTTGTGACTTGTTATGAATGCGCCGTAAACAGCACCTGAACTTGTCATTAATGGCTTTCAGTGCGCATCGCCCCAACTGGTGCCAAATCCGGCTTCGGCGACCAAAGGCACATCCAATTGGGCGGCACTTTCCATTACCCGACAGACTACCGCGCGGGTGGCATCCTGTTCAGCCACCGGCACCTCAAGCACCAATTCGTCATGCACCTGCAACAACAGGCGCGCTTTCAGTCCCTCGGCGGCCAGGGCGGCGGGCAGGCGGATCATGGCACGCTTGATGATATCGGCGGCACCGCCCTGGATCGGGCCATTGATGGCGGCGCGTTCGGCGAAAGCGCGCATGGCCCCGTTTTTATCCTTGATGCCGGGGGTGAACACCTTGCGCCCGAAGGGCGTGAGGACAAAACCGTTGGCGCGCGCCTCTTCCTTGGTGCGTTCCATGAAATCGCGGATTTCCGGGTACCGACCGAAATAGGCGTCGATATAGGACTTGGCCTCGCCGTTGCTGATGCCAAGCTGCTGGGCCAGACCGAAGGCGGAGATGCCGTAGATGATGCCGAAATTGATGGCCTTGGCCCGACGCCGCAGCATCGGGTCCATGCCCTCGACCGGTACGCCGAACACTTGCGCGGCGGTGATGGCGTGGATGTCGGCGCCGTCGTGGAAGGCCTGGATCAGCCCCTTGATGCCGGCCACATGGGCGACCAGCCGCAACTCGATCTGCGAATAATCCGCCGACAACAGCACATGGCCGGGCTCGGCGATGAAGGCGTGGCGGATCTTGCGGCCTTCCTCGCTGCGGATGGGGATGTTTTGCAAATTGGGGTCCGACGACGACAGCCGCCCGGTGGTGGTCAGCGCCAGGGCGAAACTGGTGTGGACACGACCGGTCCGCCCATTGATCTGGGCGACCAGGGCGTCGGTATAGGTGCCCTTCAGTTTGGACAATTGCCGCCAATCGAGCACGCGGGCGGGCAAATCGTGGCCCTGGGCGGCCAGCTCTTCCAGGGCATCGGCACCGGTGCCCCATTGGCCGGTCTTGGTCTTCTTGCCGCCGGGCAGCGACATGTCCTCGAACAGAACCTTGCCCAATTGTTGGGGCGAGCCGACGTTGAATTCACGCCCGGCCAAAGTCTGGATCTGCACCTCGAGCTCGGCCATGCGTCCGCCGAATTCCGCCGACAGCGCCATCAGCGCGGTCCGATCCACCTTGATGCCGGCGGCTTCCATGGCGACGATCACCGGTACCAGCGGGCGTTCCAGGGTCTCGTATACCGTGACCATGCGTTCCGCCAGCAGCCGCGCCTTCAGCACCCCGTGCAGGCGCAGGGTGATGTCGGCATCCTCGGCGGCATAGGCCAGGGCCTTGTCCAGCGGCACCCGGTCGAAAGTGATCTGGTTCTTGCCGGTGCCGCAAACATCGGCGAATTTGATGGTGTCGTGGTCGAGATGCAGCTTGGCCAATTCGTCCATGCCGTGGCCATGGCTGGCGCCGTCCAGCACATAGGACAGCAGCATGGTGTCGTCGAAGGCGGTAACGGTCAGCCCGGCCTGGGCCATCACCTGCATGTCGTACTTGATGTTGTGGCCGATCTTCAGCACCGAAGCATCGGCCAGCAACGGCGCCAGTTTGGCCAGCGTCACCTCACGGCCCAGGATGTCCGGGCCGGCGGCGGCGGGGCTGGGGTCAAGCAGCAGCGAGCCTTGCGCCGGGCCGGCATCGTGCTTGATGGGGATATAGCAGGCGCGACCGGGGGCGGTCGCCAGCGACACCCCGACCAGTTCGGCCCGAAGCGGGTCAAGGCCGGTGGTTTCGGTGTCGAAGGCGACGGTGCCCATGCGGGTGGCCTCTGCCACCCAGGCCTCCAGCACTTCGACGCTGGTCACCAGTTCATATTGGGCGACCACCGGGGCGGCGACCGCAACCGGGGCGGTGACAGCGGGCGCGGCGGTGGGGGTGACCGACGATCCGCCCAGGCGGGCAACGATACTTTTGAAGCCCTGCGCCGCCAGGAAATCGGCCAGCACCTGACGATCGAACGGACGCTTGGCGAAACTGTCCAGGGATTCCGTCACCGGCACGTCGCACTTCAGGCGCACCAATTCGCGGCTGATGCGGGCGAGTTCGGCATTATTCAGCAGGGTTTCGCGCCGCTTGGGCTGCTTGATCTCGCTGGCACGCGCCAGCAAGCTGTCCAGATCGCCGTATTCGCCGATCAACTGGGCGGCGGTCTTGACGCCGATGCCGGGCACGCCCGGCACGTTGTCGGTCGGGTCGCCGCACAGGGCCTGGACATCGACCACCTTGTCGGGGGCGACACCGAATTTCTCCAGCACCTCGGGGGCGCGGATGGTGCGGTTTTTCAGGGTGTCGAGCATCTCGACCCGCTCGCCCACCAACTGCATCAGATCCTTGTCCGACGACACGATGGTGACCCGCGCCCCTCGGGCCACCGCCTGGGTGGCATAGGTGGCGATCAGGTCGTCGGCCTCGAAGCCCTCCATCTCGACCGAAGGCACGTTGAAGGCGGCGACCACGTCGCGGATCAGCGGGAATTGCGGCACCAGATCCTCGGGTGCCGGCGGGCGGTGGGCCTTGTATTCAGGGTAGATGTCGTTCCTGAACGACAGCCGCCCGGCATCGAAGATCACCGCCACGTGATCGGCGTCGGTGTCGGAGAGCAGCTTCAGCAGCATGGTGGTGAAGCCGTAAACGGCATTCACCGGGGTGCCGTCGGGCCGCGACATGGCCGGCAGACCGTGGAAGGCGCGGAAGATGAAGCCCGAGCCATCCACCAAAAAGACGTGTTGCGGGTCGCCAGCCACGGCGGTCAATGCCCGCCGCCGACCTTGGCCCCTTCGGCCAGCACATAGGTGCGCGAGCAATAGGGGCAGACCACCTGGCGGTCGTGACCCATGTTCAGGTAAACCCGCGGGTGACCCAGGCCAGCATTGCCGCCGTCACAGGCGACATGGTTGGTTTCCACCACGATGGTCTCGAATTCGGCGGTTTTGGCAGCTGCGGCAGACGACATGACGGCATGATCCATTGACCGTTGAAACGGGCGGATGATACCCATTGCGGGCCATGGATCAAACACTCATCGACACCACACTGCCCGATAACGCCATCACCACCCGCGACCTGACCAAGGTCTATGCCGGCAAGCGCGGGCGCAAGGTGGCCTTGGACGGGGTTTCTCTGGACATTCCGCGCGGTTCGTTCTTCGCCCTGTTGGGGCCGAATGGGGCGGGAAAAAGCACCTTCATCAACATTCTGGCCGGTCTGGTGACCAAGACGTCCGGTCAGGCGTCCATCTGGGGCCGCGACATCGATGCCGATGGCCGCGCCGCCAAGGCGGCCATCGGCATCGTGCCGCAGGAACTGAACCTGGACCCGTTCTTCACGCCCCGAGAATTGCTGGAAGTGCAGGCCGGCATGTACGGCGTGCCCAAAGCCCAGCGCCGCACCGACGAAATCCTGGAAGCAGTGGGGCTGGCCGATAAGGCCACCGCCTACGCCCGCACCCTGTCGGGCGGCATGCGCCGTCGCCTGCTGGTGGCCAAGGCCCTGGTCCACACGCCGCCGGTGCTGGTGCTGGACGAACCCACCGCCGGCGTCGA
Organism: Magnetospirillum gryphiswaldense MSR-1 v2; assembly: GCF_000513295.1. Classification (NCBI taxonomy): domain Bacteria; kingdom Pseudomonadati; phylum Pseudomonadota; class Alphaproteobacteria; order Rhodospirillales; family Rhodospirillaceae; genus Magnetospirillum; species Magnetospirillum gryphiswaldense. The sequence continues at coordinate 3,196,312 of NC_023065.1, read as the reverse complement.
CATCGAATTGCGGCAATCGCTGTGGGCCTATGTGCGCAAGCTCAACGCCCAGGGGGTGACGGTGGTGCTGACCACCCATTACCTGGAAGAGGCGGAAGAATTGTGCGACCGCATCGCCATCATCAACCATGGCAAGCTGGTGGCCTGCGACACCAAGCAGGCTTTGCTGGCCCGGCTGGATTCCAAAAGCCTGGTGATCACGGTGGAAGGCGGGTTGACGCAGGTGCCGCCCGGCCTCGAGGCGTGGTCGCCGGAAATCCGTGCCGATGGCCGGCTGGCCTTGCGCTATGCCCCTTCCGCCGTACCCGCCGGGATGATCCTGGCGGCGGTGGCGGCGGCGGGCCTCGCCATCCGCGACCTGTCCACCGAAGAAGCCGATCTGGAAGACATCTTCCTGCGGCTGACCTCGTCCAAGGGCTAGGAATGTGCGCCGTATCCTCGCCCTGCTGCTTGTGCTTTTGCTGCCGGCCTGCGCGGCACCCATGACCCATCCCGCCGGCCCGGACACCCAGCCGCCGCAGGTCTTGGCCGATCATCTGGTCATGGCCGACGGCGTCCGCTTGCCGCTGAAGACGTGGCGGCCGGCGGGCGAAATCCGGGCGGTGGTTCTGGCGCTGCACGGCATGAACGATTATTCCCAATTCTTCGCCGAACCGGCGGCGCATCTGGCCCGCCACGGCATCCTGTCCTATGCCTATGACCAGCGCGGTTTCGGTCAAGGCCCGCATCCGCGTTTCTGGTCCAGCACCGACACCATGGTTGCCGATGCCCGCGCCGCCACCGATCTGTTGGCGTCCCGTCATCCCGGCCTGCCATTCTATGTGTTCGGCGAAAGCATGGGCGGCGCCGTCGCCATGCTGGCCGCTACCGAGCCGCCCGCCGGCATGGACGGCATCATCCTGGCCGCGCCCGCCGTCTGGGGCCGCTCGGCCATGCCGTGGTGGCAGCGCCTGTCGCTGTGGCTGGCCTATAATGTGGCGCCCGGGTGGTCGCCATCGGGCCACGGGCTCAACATCCGGCCCTCGGATAATGTGGAGATGCTGCGCAAACTGGGGGCCGATCCGCTGGTGATCAAGCGCACCCGCATCGACGCGGTCAAGGGCGTGGTCGACCTGATGGACCAAGCCGAAGCGGCGCCGGCGGCCATCCGCGTGCCGACCCTGTTCCTGTACGGCGCCCATGATGAAATCATTCCCTCCGCCCCCACCTGGCAGGCGGCGGGCGCCATTCCCAGCCGCCGCGCTGCCTTTTATGCCAACGGCTGGCACATGCTGGTGCGCGACCTTCAGGCCAAGGTGGTGCTGGACGACATGGCGGCGTGGATGGTGGACAATGACGCTGATTTGCCCTCGGGCGCCGATAAGCAGGCGCCCGTAAAACCCGAGGTTTGCTCATGCAAAAGATGATCGCCCTGGTTTTGGCCCTGGTGCTGCCGGCCCTGCCGGCCTGGGCAGCGGAACGCGAATTTGATCTGGGCTTCGCCCGTCCCGGCATGATGCAGGGCCAGTTCCGCTTCGGCGCCTGGCCGCCGGGTATGGCCATCTATTGCAGCGACGACCCCGATTTGCCCAAGGATCTGGGACGGCTGTTGTTCATGCCCAAGCAGATGCTGGATTTGGGGGCGACCCGCTGTTCCCTGATGGCGGTGGATGAAAAGGGCGGCTGGAACGTGGCCCGGCGCAAGATCGCCGGCCATCCGGTGGAAATGTCGGCCACCTTCGCCCCCGATTTGCAAGGCACACGGCGCTTGGTGCAATTGTTCATGACCGCGCCGCGGGAAGGCTATGCCGGCATGGTCCGCCATTTCGTCGCCCGCTTCGGCGCCCCCACCAGCGAAAGCGAGCGCATGGTCCATTGGCAGACCGCCCGCAACGAAGCCCTGGTCATGCACGAGGAAGGCGACACCGTCCTGGCCATGCTGATCGATACCAAGCTGCAAGAGGCCATGAACCAGCGGCTGGAGCAGGTGACCAAACGGAAGTAGGACATGCTTATGGTGCAGGCGCGAAGGTGATGACGCGATGCAACATTTGTGACATCCTTCTTGTATGAGAGTGTTGATCCGCGCCCTGGTGCTGTTGTTCATCGCCTTGCCCGCCCAGGCCGAGGACGGGGCTTTCGACCTTGGTTTCGCCCGTCCGGGCATGGAGCAGGCGCATTTCCGCGACAGCCCCCAAGAAGGCGGCGGACGGGTTCTCTGTTCCAACGATCCTGGTCTTCCCGCCGATCTCGACCTCACGCCGCCCAAGGGCGTGGCCTGGGTCGGCGCCGTGCGCTGCGGCTTCTATGCCCAGGATCAATCGGCCCATTGGCATCCGGCGCCGCTCTCCGTCGCCGGCTGGCCGGGCGAGATGTGGGCGGTGTTCCTGCCCGATCAGACCGGGACGCAACGGCTGGTGCAGATCAAGCTGGTCCTGCCCAGCGGCGCTTTCGACGATGTGGCACGGTCCTGGGACCGCATGTTCGGCCTGCCCAGTTTCCGCCGCGGTCAAACCGTGCATTGGACCAGCGACCGCAACGACGCCGCCATCATCGGCGATGGCGGCGCCAAAGTGCACGCCTATGTCATGGACAACGACCTGCACAGCAGCGCCAACCGCCGTTTGGGCCAGCTACCGGCCAAGCACTGATTGCACCGCCTGCCACACCCTGTCGGGGCTGATGTCGGCGACGCAGGGAAAGGCATCGGCGCGTGACGCCCGTTTCGGGCACACCCACAGGCAGTGATAGCACTCCATCTGGTGGTTCAGGAATACCGCACCAGTCGGACGGATTTCCTCGGGATAGGGGACGAAACTGCCGAAATGGCCGCCGCCGGCCAGCAGCACGGTGGGGGTGCCCACCCCCAGGGCCAGATGGCCCGGTCCGGTGTCGTTGGTGACGACGCAAGCCGCGTGTTTCAGCACATCCACCAACTGGCCCAGTTTAAGCACGGTGATGGTGTCGATGGCGTTGGGGTGGTCCAGCGCCGCGATGGCCGGCTTGGCGAAGGCTTCCTGCGCCGCGCCGACGAACACCACGCGCAATCCCGCGTCCAGGCAATGCCGCGCCACCGCCAGGAAATGCTCGAACGGCCAGCGCCGGCCCGGCTCGTTCGAGCCGAAATTCATCACCACATAGGGCGGGCCGTCGGCCAGGGGCGGTGCCTGGTCGCGCCAGGGGATGGCCGGCACTTCCGGCGGGTATTCACGTCCGGTCAGCTTTGACAGGAAGGTGAAGTGGCGCAGGCCTTCATGAGTGGGATAGGGGCCGGTATCGATGACCTGGGTGGCGCGGTCGAGATACCAGGAATATTCCGCCCGGGTGCGGTCGGTGATGAAGGGCAGACAAACGATGCGTTCCGGCGCCCGACTGTGCCAGACCAGGGTGTCGGCGGTCATCACCTTGCGCATGAACATGTCGCAGATGGTGGTCTTGAAGCCCTGGCGGCGCACCCACAGGGAAATCTTCAGCCGGTACAGCCATTTCTTTTCATAGGCGTGTTCGTCGATGGCGACGACCTTGAATCCGGGGAAAACCTGATCGGCCAGACCTTTCCACGAATTGCAGCCCAAGACGGTGATGTCGGCCTTGTCGATGCCGAAAGCGCTGGGATAATGCTCGAGCGCGCGGCGGAACATGACCATGTCGCCGATGCCGTCCATGCGTACCACCAGCACACCTCGCTTCGCGCGCGGCGCCGGCCACAGGGCGACGAGGGCGTCGATGGGGCGAAACAGCCACCAGCGCCGGCGCATACCGGACGGGAACAGGATCGAGGTCAGGCGGATGCTCATGCCCGGCGCGCCACCATGTCGCGCACCGCGCCCAGCACGGCGTCGGGATCAAGGGCGGCGACGCACGGATACATGCCGTCCTCGGGCGGGAACCAGCAGGCGCCCAGGCAGCCCTTGCACTCCATCGGTTCGTAAAGCACATGCAGGTTGGCGGGCATGATCTGGTCGGCATAGGGGACGATTTCCCCCACATAGGCGGCCGAGGCCAGACACAAGGTGGGGGTGCCCATCACGGCGGCCAGATGCATGCAGGCGGTGTCGACGCTGACCACCAAGGCGGCGCCGCGGATGATGCCGGCCAATTGGGCGAAGGGCGCGCCCTCGAATTCCACGTTGGGCAGTTCCAGCAGGCGCTTGAACTCCGGGTTCTTGTCCAGGTCGCTGGGATGGCCGGCCAGTTTGACATGCCAGTGGGGCGGCAGGGCACCGATGATCAACTCCCACAGATCGGGCGGGCTTTGCTTCAGCTTGACCGCCGAAAACGGTTGCAGGATTACCGTCGGATGATTGGGGATGATGGCTGGCGGCAGGCGCGTTTCCGGCAGCGCCACCAAGGGCGGCGGCAGTGCCTGACCGGTGAGGAATTGGGCGAAACCGGCCCAGCGCAGCACCTTGTCGGTATGCGGCGGTCCCGATTCGTAGAGTTTGGTGTAAAGCTGGCGATTGGCAGCCAGTTTGCGCGCGAATTTCTCCGACGGCCTGGGCTCCATGGCCGCGCTTTCCGGGGCGGCGGCAGCCTCCACCAAAGCCTCGTCCAGATCGGGATGGCGCAGATAATCGGTGTGCACCACCAACCGGTAATGGGCGCGGTACAGCTCGCCCAATATCTGACGGCGATAATCCCACTGACGCAAACGGTTGAAATCCACCTTCAGCACCCGCACTTGCGGCGGAAACAAAAAGGCCATGCGGGCTGCGTCGTGGCGCAACAGCACGGTCACCGATTCGCCCGGCTGGGCCAGAGTCAAAAAGCGCGGCAGCACGCAGGCCAGCAACACCGTGTCGCCCAGGCCGCCGGCACTGATCAGCAGCACGCCGGCGGGCGGGCCGGGACGTTTGTTGAACGTCCGGCCAAGGCGTAACAGCCGATCAAGCAGGCGGTAGGGGCGCAACGGGTTCAGCCTTCACGCATAGGGGGCGTAGGATTTTTCCTCGACCAGGGTCGAGCCCAGCAAATCGTTGACCTTGCGTTTGACTGCCGCGCGTTCGTCATTGGTGTAATAGACGGCGCGGGCCAGTTCGACGAAGCGGGGGCCGAAATCCTTGGCCCGCTCCAGGTCGCGCAGATCGTCTTCCACCACCCACAGCTTCTCATTGATCGCCTTCAACTCGGCGGCCAACTTGGCGAGATCCGCGTGGCTGGGGAATTCGCGCTCGCGCACGCTGACCAATTCGTCCAATTCGCGGGTGACATTGGCCAGCTTGCCAGCATCGCTCAGACGCTCGGCCTTGATTTCCAAAATGGTGATCTTGTCGATCACTTCGCCCCACGACACCGGAACCAGAACGGACATGACGATGCTTTCTTTGTTGCAACCATGACTGATGGTCCGGGTTCTAGCAGATTTCCCGCCGCTCTTGAAGGGATGCGGCGATTGGGGCATCGCTGGCGCCTCTTTTCAATGCCCCTCACATGCCCGTATAGTCGGGGCAGCCAGCTGATAGGCGGACAAGTCGATGAAATATTTGCTTAAAATTTTAGCCTTGGGGTTGTTTGCCAGCCTCGCCGCCACGCCCGCCCTGGCCGAGGAAATCGGCAGCGTCTCCACCGTGTTCAAGATGCTGGGGCCCAACGACAAGATCGTGGTCGAGGCTTTCGACGATCCCAAGGTGGCCGGCGTCACCTGCTATCTGTCCCGCGCCAAGAAGGGTGGCGTTTCCGGCGGCCTGGGGGTGGCCGAGGACACGTCGGATGCGTCCATCGCCTGCCGTCAGGTCGGCCCCATCGCCTTCACCGGCAAGTTCAAGGACGGCGAGACGGTGTTCCAGAAGGACACCTCGTTATTGTTCAAGACGCTTCAGGTGGTGCGTTTCCACGATACCAGGCGCAACGTCCTGATCTATCTGGTCTATTCCGACCGCATCATCGAAGGCTCGCCCAAGAACGCCATTTCGGTGGTGCCCGTCACCGTGCCCTTGGGGAAATAGGCCATGGACCTGCCGCTTGACCAGCACCTGCTGTACCAGGATCTGACCGCCAAGCTGGACCGGCTGGGCGGCCCGGATCAGTTGATCGCCTATATGGGGCAGGTGCTGCGCACGTTGTTGCGCCGCCAGGGCGATGCCGAGTTCAGGGGGGCGATCCAAGATGCCTTCATCAGCGGGTTGATGGGACGGGATTGGCCCGGACAGGTGGCGCTGGCGCGCGAGGTGATCCTGATCGTCATCGCCAAGCGCCCGGAAATCGCCCTGGCCTGGCAGAAGCAGCAAGGCGGCGACGACAATCCCCATCGCCGTGCCGCCGATCGCGGGCTGGCGCCGCCGGTGGTGGCCGACCCTGATCTGCCCGATCTCGACCTGATCGGCGCCACGCCGCCGGCCCCGCCGCGGCCCAAGCCGCCCTATGCTTTCGGCAATGCCGAGGACAAGGTGACCGAATACGTGCTGGAAACCCTGGCCCGTCGCCTCAGCCTGTTCCGCCTGCCCACACTCCAGTTTCCGTCCATCGCCTATGTGCACGAGCAGGAATTCTTTCTGTTCTTGCCCATTTTCCAGCGGGTCGCCGGCGAGTTCATCGCCGAAGCCATCATGCCGCTGTGCCGCGACGTGTTGGAGCGCCGGGTCTATAAAGGCATGAGCCAGCAGGCCACCACCCGCCCCGACATGGGGCTGGCGGAACGCCAGGGCGATATCTGGGCGGTGATCAACGAACGCCTGGGCAAGCTGGCGGCGCGGCTGAACGGGGCACGCTCGAAATTGGCCCGACCGGCGGAAGACGGTCTGCCCAAGTACCAGGAAGTGGAAGTGCCGGTGGACCGGCCCCGGGTGTTCCGGGTGCTGGGTGTCGGCTTTCGCATGGGCACGCGCACCGAGTTGAAGCGGGTCAAGGTCAAGGTGCGCTCGGCCAAGGAACTGGATGCCGACGAAATCGCGGCGCTGAACCTTTATTCGCAATTGCGCGACCGGGCGTCGGAAGCCGGGCTGGATTTGCCGCAAGCGTGCGATTTCGAGTTTCTCGCCGCCCTGTTCCAGGTCGATGGCCGCCGGTTGGCGCAAACGGTCAAGGAATTGATGGGGTTGGCCGAGCACAAGGAAACCACCCGCATCTATCTGATGGAACGCTTGCGCGCCATCGACGAAACCTTCGCCAATACGCTGTCCGACGCCATCGCCCTGTTGTTGTTCCATGGTGCCGTCGGCGGCCCCTTCGGCTTTGCCGAACTTTACGAAACCGCCATCGGCACCGCGCGTGACCAGAGTGTGCGGTCGATCCAGCGGCCCTTCCTGTCGGCGGAACTGGCCCGGCGTCCGCGCGAACTGGCCTTCCAGTTGCGCGAGGTGATGCGCAAGCGGCTGGACGAAATCCGCGCCGCCACCGCGCTGAAGGCCCTGTTCTCGGTGTGGAACACCCTGCCGCGCGCCAGTTTCGAGCGCGATCTGGATGCGGCCTTGACCGTGTTCCGTGCCTTCCCCATCGCTTTCGCCGGCGATGACGACGAGGCGGCGCTGTCGGCCATCGGCCAGCAGCTTTGTACCATCCTGACGGCGGAAAAGGTCGAGGTGGAAATGGCCACCGCCGCCATCTTGCGCCTGTACAAACCCCTGGCCCAGGCCGCGCCGATGACGCCGGGCGCCTTCGTCGTCTAATTTCCGCGCTTTTCTTGACTTGGCCCCGCTTTTCTTGACTTGATGGACAAACTCCAACAGAGTCCGCTCTTTCCTTCGCACTTGCACGAAAGAGTGAATGTCCATGGTTGCCATCACGCTTCCCGACGGCAGCGTCCGCGAATTTCCCGGCCCGGTGACGGGTCTGGACGTGGCCAAGTCCATCGGCGCCGGCCTGGCCAAGGCCGCCCTTGCCATCCGTATCGACGGCGTGATGAAGGATTTGACCACCACCCTCACCACTGATTGCAAGCTTGCCATCGTCACCGCCAAGGACGGCGCCGACGCGCTGGAATTGCTGCGCCACGACGCCGCCCACGTCATGGCCGAGGCGGTCAAGGAACTGTATCCGGAAACCCAGGTGACCATCGGTCCCAGCATTGAGAACGGGTTCTATTACGACTTCGCCCGCCCGACCCCGTTCGGCCCCGAGGATCTGGAAAAGATCGAGGCCCGCATGCGCGAGATCGTCGACCGCGACGAGGCCATCACGCGCGAGGAATGGAACCGTGACGACGCGGTCGCCTTCTTTGAAGGTCTGGGGGAAAAGTACAAGGCGGAGATCATCGCCTCGATTCCCGCCGATCAGCCCATCGGTCTTTATCGCCAGGGCAATTTCATCGACCTGTGCCGTGGCCCGCACTTGCCGTCGACGGCCAAGCTGGGCAAGGCCTTCAAGCTGATGAAGCTGGCCGGCGCCTATTGGCGCGGCGATTCGCGCAATGAAATGTTGCAGCGTATCTACGGCACCGCCTGGTTCGACAAGAAGGATCTGGATTCCTATCTGCACATGCTGGAAGAGGCGGAAAAGCGCGATCATCGCCGCCTGGGCCGGGAAATGAACCTGTTCCACCTGCAAGAGGAAGCGGTGGGCGCGGTGTTCTGGCACCAGAAGGGTTGGGCGCTTTACCGCACGGTGGAAAGCTATATGCGCAACCGCCTGGAGGCCGAGAACTACCAGGAGGTCAAGACCCCGCAATTGGTGGATTTCTCGCTGTGGGAAGCGTCGGGCCACGCCGACAAGTTCTCGGAAAGCATGTTCACCATCAAGACCCAGGATGAGCGTCATCTGGCGGTCAAGCCGATGAACTGCCCTTGCCACGTGCAGATTTTCCGCCAGGGCATCAAGTCGTACCGCGACCTGCCGCTGCGCATGGCCGAGTTCGGTTCGTGCCATCGCTACGAGCCGTCCGGCGCCCTGCACGGCATCATGCGGGTGCGCGCCTTCACCCAGGACGACGCCCATATCTTCTGTACCGAGGATCAGATCACCTCGGAAACCATCGCTTTTTGCCAGTTGCTGAAGCTGGTCTACCAGGATTTCGGCTTCACCGACGTGCGCGTCAAGTTCTCGGACCGTCCGGAAAAGCGGGCCGGCAGCGACGAGACCTGGGACAAGGCGGAAAGTGCGTTGTTGGCAGCGGCTCAGGCCGCCGGCCTGGAAACCACCCTCAATCCGGGCGAGGGCGCCTTCTATGGCCCCAAGCTGGAATTCGTGCTGCGCGACGCCATCGGCCGCGACTGGCAGTGCGGTACGCTTCAGGTGGACTTCGTCCTGCCGGAACGGTTGGACGCCAGCTACACCGCTGAAGACGGTTCGCGCCGCCGCCCGGTCATGCTGCACCGCGCCGTGCTGGGCAGCTTCGAGCGCTTCATCGGCATCCTGATCGAAAACTTCGCCGGGCGGTTCCCGCTGTGGCTGTCGCCCATCCAGGTGGTGGTGGCGACCATCGTTTCCGATGCTGACGACTACGCCCAAAGTGTGGCGGCCAAGCTGCGTGGGGCCGGTTTGCGGGTCGAGACCGATCTTCGGAACGAAAAGATCAATAAAAAAGTGGCCGAGCATTCCAACGCCAAGGTGCCGGTTTTGCTGGTTGTTGGCCGCCGCGAAGCCGAAGAGGGCACGGTGGCGGTGCGTCGTTTGGGCAGTCAGGGTCAAGAATTTCTTGCGCTTGACCAAGCACTTGCTACACTCGTAAATGAAGCCGCCCCTCCGGCCTGACCTTCGGGTCAGCAAGGGGGCGGGTTTTCACCAGAATCCGGGCCAAGTATCGCGGGGGTGACGCGACGGTGCCCATATGTGTGTTCGAACCGATGGAGAAGTTTTCATAGCTAGGCCGCCAATGCAGACGCCGCCCAAAAACGATGGGCCGCGCGTCAACCGAGAGATCGACGTCCGCAGCATTCGTCTTGTCGGCGCCGAAGGGGAGATGATCGGGGTCGTGTCCTTGCGCGACGGACTGGTCATGGCCGAAGAGGCCGGGCTCGATCTGGTCGAGGTCTCGCCCAACGCCGACCCGCCGGTCTGCAAGATTCTGGACTACGGCAAATTCAAGTACGAAGCCCAGAAGAAGAAGGCCGAGGCGAAGAAGAAGCAGAAGGTCATCGAGGTGAAGGAGATCAAGCTCCGTCCCAATATCGATGACAACGATTACGGCGTGAAGATGCGCGCCATGCGCAAGTTCCTGGAGGAAGGCGACAAGGTGAAGGTGACCTTGCGTTTCCGTGGTCGCGAATTGGCGCACCAGGATCTGGGCATGAAGGTGCTGGAGCGCGTGCGTGACGACCTGGAAAACTTGGGCAAGATCGAACAGGTCCCCAAGATGGAAGGCCGTCAGATGGTGATGGTGGTCTCGCCCAAATAAGCGGCGCATTTTCCGGTTCGAGAGGGGTTGCGGAGGTTGCGTGTTTACGCTAGTCTCCGCGCCTCGCCACCGACCGGGGCGTCACTTTTCTCGCGGAGAGGTGCCAGAGCGGTCGAATGGGCCGGTCTCGAAAACCGGTGTGGGTGCAAGCTCACCGTGGGTTCGAATCCCACCCTCTCCGCCATTCTCCTGACCTTGGGTCAGGGGCAAACAGCAATAAAATTCAGCTGCGCTGCCGTGGGTTCCCCACGTGCGGCGTGTGTGTTTTGGGCGGTCGCTTTCGGCTCCGCCCTGATCCGGCCCCGCATCGGGCGGTGCCGGCTTATTCGATGAAAGCAAACTACTCCACATGGACTTTTTCCCCGCAGGGCATCCGCTGACCCAAGCCCTCAGCCAACGCAACTATACCGATCTGACCTCGGTGCAGAATGCGGTTCTCGATCCGGCGGCGCGCGGACGCGATCTGTTGGTGTCGGCGCAGACCGGATCGGGCAAGACGGTGGCGTTCGGGTTGGCCATTGCCGACACCCTGTTGGGCGATGCCTTGGCCTTTGGTCCGGCCAGCGAGCCGCTGGCCCTGATCGTTGCCCCCACCCGCGAACTGGCTCTTCAGGTGCAGCGTGAGCTGACCTGGCTTTATCAGCAGGCCGGCGGCCAAGTGGTGGCCTGTGTCGGCGGCATGGACCCGCGGGCCGAACAGCGCATGCTGGGCCGAGGCGCCCATATCGTTGTCGGCACCCCGGGCCGTCTGCGCGATCACCTGGAGCGCGGCGCCCTGCGCACCGGTCAGCTGCGCGCGGTGGTGTTGGATGAAGCCGATGAGATGCTGGATCTGGGCTTCCGCGAGGATCTGGAATTCATCTTGGAAGCGACGCCGCAGAACCGGCGCACGCTGCTGTTCTCGGCCACCCTGCCCAAGCTGATCATCGCCCTGGCCAAGCGCTATCAGCGCGATTCGTTCCGCATCGCCGTTTCCGCCGGCGAACACGGCCATGCCGACATCGAATATCGTGCCGTCCGCGTCGCCCCCAATGAAATCGAGCACGCGGTGGTCAACCTGCTGCGCTATTTCGAATCTCCCGGCGCCCTGGTGTTCTGCAACACCCGTGAATCGGTGCGCCATCTGCAAGCCATCTTGCAGGAACGCGGCTTCGCCGCCGTCGCCCTGTCGGGTGAGCTGGGCCAGAACGAACGCAATCAGTCGCTGCAAGCCCTGCGCGACGGTCGCGCCCGGGTCTGCGTCGCCACCGACGTGGCGGCGCGTGGCATCGATCTGCCTAACATCAATCTGGTTATCCATGCCGAGCTGCCGCAAAACGGCCCGACCTTACAGCACCGCAGCGGTCGTACCGGTCGCGCCGGGCGCAAGGGCGTCAGCGTCTTGCTGGTGCAGTTGTCGCGGCGGCGCAAGGCGGAATTGCTGCTGCAATCGGTGGGGGTGCAAGCCGCCTGGAGCGGTGCGCCGTCGGCGGAGGACATTCGTCAGCTCGACCGCGAACGGCTGATCCAAAGCCCGTTGCTGACCGGCGAAACCACCGAGGAGGACCTTGAAATGGCCCGCACCTTGCTGGCCCAGCGTCCGGCGGAAGAGGTGGCGGCGGCTCTGGTCCGTCTGTACCGCTCGCAATTGCCGGCGGCCGAGGAATTGTTCGATCCCGGTTCCGGCCCGGCCCCGTCCACCGGCCCGCGTGAACCGCGGGCGCCGCGTGAACCGCGCGAGCCGCGTGGTGATCGTCCCGGAGCCATGGCCCCGGGCGAAAGCGTGTGGTTCCGCCTCAATGTGGGACGGCAAAAGGATGCCGATCCGCGTTGGCTGATCCCGATGATTTGCCGTCACGGTAAGATCACCAAGCAGGAAATCGGTTCCATCCGTATCTTCGAGCGCGAAACCCGCTTCGAGATCGAAGCCGGAACCGCCGCGCGCTTCACCGCCGCCATCGCCCAGATGGAACGCCGCGATGTGCGCATCGAGCCCTTGGGTGAAAGCCACGGCGCCGAGCCGGAACGGGCGGCCCGCACCGCCCCACGCCCACAGCGTCCGCAAGGTGGTCCGCCGCCGGGCAAAAAGCCCTGGAAGCCCAAGCCGCGCAAGCAGGATTAAGAAATAAGGGGTGTCCCCTGAAATTAAGATGTTGGCGGGCGCACCGAAGCGGCATTCACGTGCCTCCGAGGTGGCTCCGTCGTCGTTTTGGGGGCGATCGACTGCGGCCCGCAATGATGCGGCCACAAGGTGAGTGGACGTTGGAGCGCGGAAGGCTGGAGCAAGCCTTAGAGCGGCGAGCGTTTATGCTTCGCCCATGATTCACCTCTGGACAAGTGAATCACGCTTCATGGCCCGAGAAAATCCCCCAGGTCTGATTCCGGTTTCAGGCGTACCGCTCTAACCGAACAAATCCAGGATGGTGTTGGTCCGAGCGCTCGACCGGGTGAAGCCCAGAGCGGTCTGGCCATAGCGGGTGGCGGCACTGGCTTCGTTGGCGGCGGTCTGGCTGCTGATGGCCTTGGCCACCGAATCCAGGGCGGTGCCGGCCTTGGGGGCGCTGCTTTGCGTGGCGCTGATCTGGCTAAAGGCGTCAAGCCCCGGATTGGTCCGTACCGGGGTGATGACGCTTTTGGCCACTTGCAGATTATAATCCACTCTTTGCGCCTGAACCGAGGCCAGGGCCACTTGCCCCGCCGCTTGGCGCAACGACGACGCGTCGGTGATTTTCAGATCGTCCAACCCCAGCGCCTTGCTGTTCAGCTTTTGACTGCTCACCCTGACCGTATCGCCGACCGCCGAGGTCACCGTCACCGACGAGGCGGTGCCGCCCAGCAGGTTGGCTCCCCCCACCTGCGCCCCGGTGGACAAAGCGTTGACTTGCTCGCGCACTTGGGTGACGCGCTGGTTGAGGCGGGTGATTTCCTCCTGAGCGAGGGCGGATCCTGCCTGGGTCGCAACCGCCAGCTCCTTGCGCAAGGCGGTCAGCGCTTCATAGGCCTTGCCGGCGTTTTCGGACGCCTTGTTGATGGTGGCGTTGCTTTGCTGGGCCGATTGGACGGTGCCGGTGGCAGCCGTGCCCGATGTGACCGTCGAGGTGGTGGCGGACGCAACGCCGCCCACCGACGCGACCCTGCTGACCGTGCCGCTGCTGAGAAGCGCATAGCTATCGCTGGAAATCGGGGCGATGCCGGCCATGACCACCCTCACTTGTAAATACAGACTTATTATAGCGCGATCAGCGCGCCATAGATAGCGGCCTCACCCCCAACAGCGAGACACCTGGGACAGCAGCCACTCCCATCGGCTTTGACTGGCGGCGGGCTGTGTTTTGGGCAGGGTTTCCAGCCATTGGCGCAGCAACGGCGACAGCTTTTGGGTGGGGCCGTGCAGGCGCCGCAGGGCCAGCAGATCGGAGAGCGCCATCCAACACCAATCCTGGCTTTCGTGATTGATGGCTGGCGCGAACTCGGATTGCGTCGTCACCACGAACAGCAGATTACGCTTGGTCCCGGTCTGGCAATGCCCCAGATAGATCAGGTCATCGCGGGCGGCGCTGATGCCGGCTTCTTCCGCCAGTTCACGCAAGGCGGTGTCTTCCGGATGCTCACCATCGTCGATGCCGCCGCCGAAGAAATTCCAGCGTCCGGCATTGCGGGTGGTCGGGCCACGCTTGGCCAGCAACACCCGATTGGTGCCCGGACAAACCACCGCCACCCACACCGAAACCCGCATGACACCCCCGCCTCTCAATCCAAGGGCGCATCTTGGCCCAAGCCGGACGAGCCGGACAAGCCCGGGCCGATGACCAAGCGGTTACAGTTTCAACCGGTCGACCATGGAGTGATGGCTTTCCAGCTTGGACAGCGGACCGATGGCGGCGATGGTCGGCGGGGTGGCGAACAGCCGCCGCGCGACGCGGGCGATCTGGGCGCCGTCGATGGCCTCGACCTTGTCGACCACTTCCTGGGTGGGGATGGGACGGCCATAGACCAGCACCTGACGGGCCAGTTGTTCGCAACGCGAGCTGGTGCTTTCCAGGCTCATCAGGATCGACGCCTTCAACTGGGCGCGGGCGCGCTGCAATTCATCGGCATCGACGCCTTGGGTGATCTTGACCACCTCGTCGCACAGCACCGGGACCAGTTCCTCCACTTCGTCCTCGCCGGTACCGGCATAGATGCCGAACAGGCCGCCATCGGCATAGGACGAGGCGAAGGAATAGATGGAATAGACCAGACCGCGCTTTTCGCGGATCTCCTGGAACAGGCGCGAGCTCATGCCGCCGCCCAGCAGGGTCGACAACACCGAGGCGGTGTAATAATCGGGATCGTCATAGCTGACGCCGCCATAGCCCAGCACCAGATTGACCTGCTCGATATCGCGTTCCTCACGATATTCGCCGCCCTGGTACAGGGCCGGGGCCGGCACCACGTCGGCGGCGGTGGGCAGGCCAGCAAAGGCTTTGCCGGCAAGCTCTACCAATTGGTCGTGGTCGATGCGGCCCGCCGCCGACAACACCATGCGCGGGGCGGAATAATGGGTGGCCATATAGCCCAGCACGGTGTCGCGGCTCATGGCGCGGACCAGTTCCTCGGTGCCCAGCACCGGACGGCCCAGGGGCTGGTCGGGGAAGGCGGTGGTCTGGAAGTGGTCGAAGATGATATCGTCGGGGGTGTCGAAAGATTGGTTGATTTCCTGGACCACCACCGCCTGCTCGCGCGCCAGTTCCTCGGCATCGACGGTGGAGTTTTGCAAGATATCGGCCAGGATATCCAGGGCCAGGGCCGAATCCTCCTTCAGCACCTTGGCGTAATAGGCGGTGTGGTCACGCGCGGTATAGGCGTTCAAATGGCCGCCGACGGCGTCCATTTCCTCGGCGATGGCGCGGGCCGAACGGCGTTCGGTGCCCTTGAAGGCCATGTGTTCCAGCAGATGGGAAATACCGTTGATGTCCGCCGGTTCGTGCCGAGTGCCGGCATCGACCCACAGACCCAGCGACACGCTTTCCACCGTGTCCATGGGATCGCTGAGCACGCGCAGGCCGCTGGGCAGGGTGGTCTGACGCAATCCGCTCATGTCCGCACCCGCCCGGCGAAGGTGGCGACATAATCGCGCACGGCAGCCAGATCATTGGCGATGACGTCGAAGCGTTCGGGCCGTTCGAACAGATCGGCCATGTGGTCAGGCAGGGGCGGGCGGATGCCGGTGGCCTTTTCCACCGCATCGGGGAACTTGGCCGGATGGGCGGTGGCCAGGGCGATCAGGGTCGACCTCTTATAGGAATGGCCCCTGATGCCGGCGGCAACGCCGATGGCCGAATGGGGGTCCAACATCTCGCCGGTCTGTGCCCGCATCACTTTCATCACCGCCAGGGTTTCATCGTCATTGTAACGATAGCCTTCGAACAGCTCGCGCATGGCACCATAGGCGCCCTGGGGCATGTCCATGCGTCCGGTGGCGCGGAATTCATCCATCAGCTTGCCGACGGCGACGCCGTCATTGCCCAGGTAATGGAACACCAGACGCTCGAAATTGGACGACACCTGGATATCCATGCTGGGCGACAGGGTGGGGACGACGCCATCGGCATTCATCACCCCGGTTTCGAAAAAGCGGGTCAGGATGTCGTTGCTGTTGGAGCCGACGATGAACTTTTCCACCGGCAGCCCCATTTGACGGGCGCAGAAGCCAGCGAAGACATTGCCGAAATTGCCGGTGGGTACCGAAAACGTCATCGGCACGTCGGGCGAGCCCAAGGCCACGGCGGAAGCGAAGTAATAGACGATCTGGGCCATCACCCGGGCCCAGTTGATGGAATTGACCGCCGACAGGTTATAGGTGTCGCGGAAGCCATGATCGTTGAACAGCGCCTTGACCATGTCTTGGCAGTCGTCGAAGGTGCCGTTGACCGCCAGATTGCGCACATTGTCCGACAACACCGAGGTCATCTGCCGGCGCTGCACGTCCGAGGTGCGGCCATGGGGGTGCAGGATGACGATATCGATGCTATCGCGGTCGCGGCAGGCCTCGATGGCGGCCGAACCGGTATCGCCCGAGGTGGCACCGACGATGGTGACGTGCTGGCCGCGCTTCTTCAGCACGTGGTCGAACAGACGGCCGACCAGTTGCAGGGCATAATCCTTAAAAGCGATGGTCGGGCCGTGGAACAGTTCCAGCACCCACTGATTGCGGCCCAATTGCTTGAGCGGCGCCACCGCCGGATGGGTGAAACCGGCATAGGTATCGACCACCAATTCGGTCAGCTCGGCCCGGCTCAGGCAGCCCTCGACGAAGGGCGCCATCACCTCGATGGCGATCTCGTGATAGGACAGCCCGCGCATGGCCCGGATCTGGCTTGCGGAAAATTGTGGCCAGCTTTGCGGAACGTACAAGCCGCCATCGCGGGCCAGACCGGCCAGCAGGACATCGTCGAAGGACAGAACGGGCGCATTGCCCCGGGTGCTGACATATTTCACGGATTACAGGCTCCGGTACGGAAAAACGGGCAACATTAGCGGCACTTCCGGCTTAGTCCAAGTAGCGTTTCTGCAAATGCGCCTTGAACACCCCGGCATCCAGCGGTTCGCCGGTGGCGGCGACCAGCAGGTCGCGGGTGGACAGGCTTGATCCCTTGCCATGGACATGGGTGCGCAACCACGCCAACAGCGGGACGAAATCGCCCTGGGCGATGCCGGTCTCGATGGCCGGGTCGGCGGCCAAGCCAGCGGCGAACAATTGGGCGGCACTCATGGCGCCCAAGGTGTAGGTGGGGAAATAACCCCACGAGCCGCCATACCAGTGTATGTCCTGCAAGCAGCCCAAGCGGTCATCGGGAGGCGTGATGCCCAGCAGGCGGCGATAGCCGTCGTTCCAGGCGCCGGGCAGGTCGGCCAAATCCATGCGACCCTCGATCAGCGCCTTTTCCAGGCCATAGCGGATGATGACATGGGCGGGATAGGTGCATTCGTCGGCATCGACGCGGATGAAGCCGCGTTTGACCCGGGTGCCCAGGCGATAGAGGTTTTCCGGCTGCCATGCTGACCCGGTGCCGTCGAAGGCCTGTTGCATCAGGGGGGCGGCGAAGCCAGCGAAGCCGCGCGACCGGCAGGCCTGCATCTCCATCAGCAGGCTTTGGCTTTCATGCATCTGCATACCGCGCGCCCGGCCCACCGGCTGATAGCGCCATTTACCCGTGGGCAGGCCGAAATCGTAAAGCGCATGGCCGGTCTCGTGGATCACCCCCATCAGCGCCGTGGTGAAGTCGTCGGTGTTGTAGCGGGTGGTGATGCGCACATCCTCGGGGTAGCCGCCGCAGAACGGATGGGCGCTGACATCCTGGCGACCATGATGGAAGTCGAAGCCCAGCACCGCCATGATGCGCTGACCCAGTTGTTTCTGGTTTTCCACCGGGAACGGGCCGGCGGGCAGTTGCGGTTCCGGGCGGGCCGCCTGGGCCTCCAGGGCCTGGCCGATGAAATCGGGCAAAAAGGCCTCCAGGTCGGCGAACACCGCGTCGATGTCGGCAGAGCGGCCATCGGGCTCGTACTGATCGAGCAGAGCGTCGTAGATGCCCACCCCCAGAGCCTCGGCCTTGGCTTGGCCAGCCTGGATGGTCAGGTTCAGGATTTCCCGCAAGGACGGCAATACGGCGGCGAAATCGGCATTGGGCCGGGCCTGGCGCCAGATCATCTCGCAGGTCGATTCGGCCTTGGCCATGGCATCGACCAGGTCGGCGGGCAGGGCGGCGGCATGCACCCAATCGCGGTGCATTTCGTGCAGATTGGCCCGTTCCCACTCGTCCAGCGCCTCGGCCTTGGCCGCCGCCAGCAGATCGGCCATGTCGGGGGCGGTCAGGGTTTCATGCGACAGGGTCTTCAACAGCGCCAGTTGTTCCGCCCGGGCCTCGGCCCCGCCTTCGGGCATCATCGCCGACATGTCCCAATGCAACACCGACAAGGCGTCGCCCAAAATCGCCGCCTTCTTGAAACGGGCTTCCAAAAGATCATATGCGCGGGACATGCGGACTCCTGTGACGGTCTGGCGGCAGCGGCGGTTTTCCCGCTAATATGGGCGTGGTTCAAGACATTATCAGGGGAACGTCCATGGCCAAGGCCAAATTCGCGGTGATTTTGTCGGGATGCGGGGTCTATGACGGCGCTGAAATCCACGAGGCGGTGCTGACCTTGCTGGCCATCGACCGGGCCGGGGCGGCTTATCAGTGCTTCGCCCCCGATGTGGCGCAGATGCATGTGGTCAACCACCTGACCGGCCAGCCCGCCGAGGAAAGCCGCAACGTCCTGGTGGAAGCGGCGCGCATCGCCCGCGGCCATATCAAGCCCCTGTCGGATCTGGACATGGCCGAGCATGACGCGCTCATCCTGCCCGGCGGTTTCGGTGCCGCCAAGAATCTGTGCACCTTCGCCATTGCCGGCCCCGATTGCACCGTCGACCCCCAGACCGAACGGGTGATCAAGGCCGCCCACGCCGCCGGCAAGCCCATCGGTGCCCTATGCATCGCCCCCGCCTTGATCGCCAAGGTGTTGGGCCCTGTCACCGTCACCATCGGCTCCGATGCCGGCACGGCGCAGGCGGTGGAAGCCACCGGGGCCAGCCATGTGACCACCAGCCACGGCCAGACCGTGGTCGATCGGGCCAACAAGCTGGTGTCGTCACCGTGCTACATGCTGGACGCCACCATCTCGCAAATCGACGACGGCGCCCAGGCGGTGGTCTCCGACATCCTGAAGATGCTGGGCTGATCGGCCCATGGACACGGACGCCCATCCGTTGCAGCAAACCCTGGACGCGCTGGAAGACGGGGTGATCCGCTTCGACGGCGACCTGAATCTGCTGACCTGGAACCGGGCGGTGGTGGACTTGATGGCGTTCCCGCCTGCATTGATGCAGGTGGGAACACCCTTTCTGTCCTTTGTCGAATTCAACGTGGCGCGGGGCGAACACGGCCCCGGCGAACGCCGCCTGATCGTCAGCCAGCGTCTGGCCAGCCTGACCGATTCCTATTCCCGCCGCCGTCCTGACGGCACGCTGATCCGCATCCGATCGACCGCCATGGCCGATGGCGGCATCGTCAAGGTCTTTACCAAGGTGAGCGAGGGGCGCAGCACGCAAGACCCCGTTCCCGCCCTGACTGCGCGCGAGCGTGAGGTGCTGCTGTGGGCGGCCCAAGGCAAAACGGCGTGGGAGACCGCGGCAATCCTCGGGATTTCATCGAAGACGGTGGAATTCCACCTGGGCAATTGCGGCCGCAAGCTGGGGGCGGCGACCAAGGCCCAGACCATCCTGGCCGCCGCGCGCAGGGGATTGCTGCCATTATGATCCTGCCATGTGGGACGGGCATGGATAAGCTTTGTCCTTTTGTATAAGTTTATAAAAAAACCAAACGTCTGGTCAGGGAGGTGACAATGGCGGAGGCACCAGCCCCACCCCGGAATATCCGTGTGCCCTTGCTGGCCTTGGTCTTGCTGGTCTGTGCCCAGGCCACTTGGCTGATCGGCGAGTTCGGCGCCGAACGCAGCGCCTCGCTGCAACGCCAGGCGATGGCTCCCGGCAACGAATTGACCACCTTGCTGCGACACGAGACCGAAAGCGCCCAACGCCATCTGGCCATTGTCCAATCCCAGGCCGAGGTGGTGCTGAAGGAAAGGGTGCGCCAGCGGGCGGACGAAGCGGTGGCCATCGCCCAGGCCATCCATGATCAGGCCGCAGGCACCATGCCCCAGGCGGCGATCAAGGCCCTGGTGCGCGAAGCCTTGCGCTCGCCCCGTTTCTTTTCCGGGCGCGGCTACTATTTCATCGACGACATGGATGGCAATTGCATCTTGCTGCCCACGGTTCCGCGGCTGGAAGGCACGTCGCTGATGAACAACCGCGACGATGCCGGGCGTTATATCATGCGCGAGTTGATCCGTGCGGTTTCCGGCCCCGGCGATGCCGGCTATGTCCGCTACAGTTGGTATCCGCCCAACGTCACCGACCGCATGGACGACAAGGTCGCCTATGCCCGCCAATTCAAGCCGTTCGGCTGGCTGATCGGCACCGGCGATTACGTCTCGGCGGTGGAGGACGGATTGAAGGCCGATGCCCTGGAACGCCTGCGGGCCGTGCGTCTGTCCCGGGCCGGCCATCTGGTCGTATTGGACCAAAACGGGGTGATCAAGCTGTTTCCCGACGCCCCCAACCTTGAGGGCACCCGGCTGGAAAATCTGACCGATGGGGCGGAAGCCACCGCGCTTCGGGCCATTCGCGCCATCGCCGTCTCGGGCGGCGGCGGCACCAGCTTCACCATGGCGGTCAGTGATACCGGACGGCAGCAGACGTGGTTCGCCTGGGCGCAAAGCGAACCCACCTTCAATTGGGTGGTCGGCGCCATGGCCGCTGCCGGTGAAGAAACCGAAGTGGCCGAAAGTGGCCTGTGGCGCAGCCTGGGCCGGTTCGTCCTGCCCCTGGTCATGCTGGTGGTGGTGGCGGTGTGGATCATGATCATCCTGTCCGATCGGCAGCGGGAAAAGCAGACATGAACCCCAGCCTGCTGCTGCGCAGCCTGCGGGCAGGGCAGGTCCTGTTCCTGGCCTTATTGTTGGCGATGACGTTGGCGGCCTCCTTGTTCATTTGGTGGGCCGAGGTTCAGCGCGAGGAGGCCAATGCCCGCTCTGATTTCGAACGCAACACCGACCAGATGTTCAGCGCTTTGTCCGCCCGTCTGGAAATATTCCAGGCCATCTTGCGGGCCGGTGCCGGCACCTGGGCCGAATACCCGGACATGGGTGTCAACGAGTGGAACACCTTTGTCCAACGCGCCTTGCTGGACGCCGATTATCCCGGCGTCGATGGTCTGGCGGTGGCCGTTCCGATCGACGCCCGCCAGCAACAGGCCTTCGTCACCGACATCCGCCAGCGCCTGTGGCGCAATTTTGTCATCCACCCCGACAACACGGGCCGATCTGGCGCCTTCATCACCCATATCTCGCCCTTGTCGCGGGCGGCCAAGGCCATCGGTTTCGACATTTCCTCGCATCCGGGCCGCTGGCAGGCGGCGCAACTGGCCCGCGATACCGGCAAGACCACATTGAGCACACCGCTGTCCCTGATCACCAGCGGCGGTGAAAACCGGTCCTTCTTGCTGATTCACCCGATTTACCGCCCCGATTACCCCATCGCCACCGTCACCCAGCGCCGTGACGCCTTGTTCGGGTGGCTGTTGTTAGGGTTGCACGCCCAGACCCTGGTCGGAAACATCGCCAATACGGTCAAAGATCCGTTGCTGGACATCAGTGTTTATTCCGGCAGCATCACCGAATCCAACCGCATCTACGGTGCTGACCGACCGCGCCGATTGGAAGCCGGGATGTTCGAGACCCGCCGGGTGCTGGACTTCGCCGGCAGCCGTTGGACATTGCTGGCCCATCGCCATCTGCCCCGTTCGGCCCTGTGGTTTGGCGCCGCGCCGCTGATCTTGCTGGGGATTTGCATCGCGCTGAGCCTGGCGGTGACCGCCGCCACAACCTTGCTGCTGGTTTCGCGCGAGCAAAGCCGGCAATTGGCGTTGCAGGCCATGGGGCAGCTGAGCCGCACCGAGCGCACCTTGGCAGGCGTCACCGCCTCGGCCCCCGGCACGGTGTTTCAATGGCAGCGACGGGCCGATGGCAGCGGCGGCTTCACCTTTGTCTCGCCGCAGGCAGTTCCCATGTTCGGCATCGCCCCCGAGTCACTGACCGCCGATTGGCGACATCTGCCCTTCGCGCCCGAGGAATTGCAAGCTTGGCCCCAGGCCATGGCCGCCGCCGCCGACAGCCAGGACGAGTGGCAGATGGAGGGGCGCTATCGCGCCGTCGATGGTGGCTTGCGTTGGTGGAAATGCACCGCCTCGTCCAGCCCTGGCGACGATGGCTCCGTCGCCCTCAACGGCATATTCGTCGATATCACCGAACAAAAGGACGCCCAGCGCCAACTGGCCGAGCGCGAGCGCACCTATCGCGAAATGTTCGAGCGCACCAGCGCCGTCAAGGTGCTGATCGACCCGGAGAACGGCGAGGTCATCGACGCCAATGCCGCCGCCTGTAGCTATTATGGCTATGGCGCCGATGACACCAAACGGTGGGCCAGCCAAGTCTCGCTGATGGCCGAGGACGCATTGCGGGATGTGCTGGCCCGTAGCGCTGGTGGTGAACAACAATTCTTCCGCTCGCGCCATCGCCTGCTGTCGGGAGACGTACGCGAGGTCGAGGTCCATATGGGACCGGTGCGCATGAACGGACGGCAATACGTGCACGCCATCGTCCACGACGTCACCGACCGCGAACACTATCAAGCCGAACTGGTGGAAAAATCGGCCAAGCTGGAAACCTCCAACGCCGAGTTGGAACAGTTTTCCTATGTGGCGTCACACGATTTGCAGGAGCCGTTGCGCACCATCGCCAGCTTCCTGCAATTGCTGGAACGCCGCTATGACGACAGATTGGACGATGACGGGCGCCAGTTCATCGGCTTCGCCGTCGATGCCGCTTCGCGCCTGCAGGCGATGATCCAGGATCTGTTGGAATATTCCCGCGTTGGCACCCGCGGTCGCCCCTTCGCTGCCACCGATATGGACAGGGTCTGTTCTGTCGGCCAAGGCAACCTGACCCGTGCCATCCAGGAATCCGGCGCCAGCATCATCGCCGAGCCTCTGCCCAAGGTGATGGCCGATGAAGTGCAGATGGTCAGTCTGTTGCAGAATCTGATGGGCAATGGCCTGAAATATCGGCGCGAGAACGTCGCCCCGCAAATCCGTATCTGGGCGGAGGAAGAGGCCGAGCGCTGGGTCTTCTCCGTCGCCGATAACGGCATCGGCATAGAACCGCAATATTTCGACCGCATTTTCCTGGTATTCCAGCGCCTGCACACGCGGGAGAAGTTCGGCGGCACCGGTATCGGCTTGGCATTATGCCGTAAGATCGTGCAGCGCCACGGCGGCGATATCTGGCTGGACTCGGTGCCGGGTCAGGGCACGACCTTCCACTTCAGCCTGCCCAAGCGCCCTCTGTCCGAAGCGGCTTGAATTTCACCGCGCCAGCCTCGTCTCCGGCAAGGCCGAAGAAGACGGGAAACACTGAAAAATCAAGAAACTTAGGCAGCGCGGCGGAAGCGGAAACGCTTGTTGCGTTTGCGGCTGGCCACCAGCAAGGCGGTGCCGGCCATACCGACCACGACCCAGGCCGGCAGGTCCATGATCACCGCTTCAAGGGCGGCGAACAGGCTTTGTTCAGGGGCGGGCTCGGGGGCGGCGCCCACCAGCAAGGTGATAACGTCGGCGGTCAGGATACCGGCATAATCCGCCGGCCCCAAGGCCAAAACGGCGTCCCCCGACGCCATGACCACGGTTACCGCGATCAGGAACCATCCGACGATACGGCCCAGCAGCATGACGCCCCCGCAAGGATTTTATCGGCTTTTAAATCAGACGCTAAGGTTTGCACCCTAGACGACCAAATTTCAACGGTTTTCGTGACTTGCCCAAGTTTTTACCAGACTCTGCCTTTGGCCTTGCCCATCCCCTTACTTCCGTGTATTTTCCCGCCTCTCTGATCCGGGTAATGCTCGGTCAGGCGATGCGGAGGGATGGCCGAGCGGTCGAAGGCGCACGCCTGGAAAGTGTGTATACGTCAAAAGCGTATCGAGGGTTCGAATCCCTCTCCCTCCGCCACTACTTCCAAAGAATAGATTCTCTGACGCATAGAGCCTTGGGCGAAAGCCCAAGGCTCTGCGCCATTTATGACCAGTAACTGTTGACCTTCTGGTCTTCTGGTTGCGCATTTTTAACCAATTTCATCTTCTCTCTAGCCCTGTTTCTCTGGAAGCTGTTGACTGCCGCCAAACGGTACGGGTTCTAAAGTTGCAAGTAATTCAATGAGTTGCGGCGCCAAAAGCTGCTGACCTTTTCGCTGTTTTTATTGGCGCGGGCTGGAGTCTGGGAGTGGAATGGGCGGTCAACAGCCGTCTTGGCGCCCCGCAGAGTCGAGCGGCGCCAAGGGCCCCGACAACCGCCATTCGGCGGGAACGTTCCCTATGCCGGGTCAGTGCCAGGAAGGGACGGTCGCATCAGGCATGACGGCCCAGTATCTTCTCCACACCGGCGTGCAAAATTTTCACGGAGACCGGTTTCTCGAGAAAGAGGTCGACGCCCGCAGCAAAAGCCGTCTCGGCATTCTTCTCGCCGACCATCCCAGTTACCAGAACGATAACCGTTTTCGGATCGATCCCGTCTACACCTGCTCGGATTCGACGGGTGCATTCCAGTCCGTCCATTACATCCATCTGCCAGTCCATGAAGACGATGTCCGCCCCGCCAGCCTGGAGGGCGGAAATGGCCTCGGCACCATTGGCAGCCGAGACGATCTCCGTAATGCCGAGAGCCCCTAAAACCATATGGATCAGTTCTCTCATCTGGGCATTATCCTCGACGATAACAGCGCGCCTGGGCTTAACCTTCATAAAATTGCTCCCTAAGTGCAACGATTTCGTGCAATATGCCGAGAAACACCTCTACAAGCATTGGATCGAAGTGCTTGCCGGACTGATCCTTTACCAGGGCAACCGCCTTTTCCAGCGGCCAAGCTTCCTTGTAGGGTCTTGACGAAGTCAGGGCGTCGAACACGTCGCAGATGGCGGCAATACGGGCCTCAATGGGGATATCCTCGCCCTTGAGGCCCTGGGGATAGCCGCTGCCATCCCATTTCTCGTGATGGCACAATGCCACATTTCGGGCCATCATTAGTAATTCAGATTTGTGCTCGCCAATAATTTGGGCCCCTATCGAAACATGCGTCTCCATAATCTTTCGTTCTTCGGGGGCATGCCGACCGGGCTTGAGTAGAATATTGTCGGGGATACCAATCTTACCGACATCGTGCATCGGCGTTGCGTAAAGGATCAACTCGGCCCGCGCGGCCCCCAAACCAGCAGCCAATGCCAGCATTTGGCACGAGTGACTCATGCGCATCACATGCATACCCGTTTCTTCGTCGCGGTACTCCCCAGCCTGACCTAGGCGCTCGATGATCTGTAGCTGGGTCTCGCGCACCTCTCTTGTGCGCTCCTGGACAATCTCTTCCAACTCGTCGGCACGTAGCCTCTGTCGCTTGTATAACCGGCGAGTCTCCAGCATGTTCCGAATGCGCAGGAGCACCTCCCACCGCTTGAACGGCTTGTTGACGAAGTCTCGCGCTCCAGCCGTTAGCGCCTGGAATCTTGTCTCATCATCGGTCTGGGCGGTCAGCACCAGCACCGGGAGCCAGTCGCCCTCCTCCAGAGTGGCACCGAGTTCTTCCATTACTTCTATGCCGCTCATATGCGGCATGCGGATATCAAGCAGAATGATGTCAAAGTCATGAGTCTGGTGAAGGCCCACCACATCGCGGGGATCGCCGGTCGACATTAAATTGGTACAACCTTCCCCGTGCAGTAGTGCTTCGAGAACGGCAACATTGGCGGGTTCGTCGTCGACGATGAGAATCTTGGAGGTGAGAAGCGCATCATTGATTACTGACATGCTTGTATTCCATCTCGCGAGACAGGGTGCGGACAAGCTCTGACAATTTGACAGGCTTGGTTAGGTAATCGGTGAAACCGCCATTTCGCGCTCTCTCTATGGTTGAGCCGCTGGCGTCGGCACTTAGGCCGATTACGGGGATATGGCGTATCAAGGCGTCTTCCTTGAGCCGTGCGATGGCCTCGAAGCCATTTACGCCAGGGAGATTAATGTCGAGTAGAATCAAATCGGGCTGGCTGCTACGAGCTAAGTTCAGCCCCTCTTCGGCATTATTGGCGGCGATCAACCGCATGGGCGCGAGTTGCTCGAACAGGGCCTCCATCAGACGCACATTGGCCGCATTGTCCTCGATATAGAGGACTAGGCCATTATCAAAGTGGCTATCGATTTTGCTCATGCCATCAATGACAACGGCGGCGGGAGACTCTACCTCGTTGTCACACAACGGGAAGTCCAACCAGAAGCGTGAGCCTTCATCAACCATGCTGGAAAAGCCGATGCGCCCGCCCATGGCCTCGATGATGCTTTTGGTTAAGGCGAGGCCAATGCCTGTGCCCTCGGTCGCAGTTTTGTCGGCCCCGAGTCGGTTGAAGGGTTTGAATATTTGATCCTGCTTGTGGATGGGAATGCCCTGGCCGGTATCGGAGATGGTCAGCCTGTGGAAATGGTCGTCGAGGGCCTCAACCGAGATGGTCACGGTGCCTCCATGTCGGTTGTACTTGGCGGCATTGGAGAGCAGGTTGAGGATCAATTGCTTGGTGCGCTGGGGATCTGCCAGGACCGTCGCGTTACACGCTACGGCCTCATTAACCGGCGAAACCTCGTGTTTGGCAAAGATGGGCGACGACAGCGAAACGCATTCCTCGATCACCGAACCGAGATTAACCGCCGCCATTTCCTGTGTCATGGCCCCGGCCTCGACCTTAGCGAGATCGAGCACTTCGTTGATGAGGTCGAGCAGATGTGAGCCGCCTGTCAGGATGTGATCAACGTATCCTCGCTGCTTTTCGGTCAGGGGGGTGTCATAACCCGCGAGCAACACCTCAGCGAAACCAAGGACGGCGTTCAAGGGAGTCCGCAACTCGTGGCTCATGTTGGACAGGAAATCCGACTTCGCCTTATTCGCAGCTTCCGCGGCAAGCTTGCTTTCTCGCAACTGGATTTCGATCTCTTTGATCTTGGTTGCGTCTGTCCCCGTGCCACGATAACCGACAAATCCACCGTCTGGGTCGAACGCCGGAACACCGCAAATGCGGAAAAACTTTCGTCCCAGAGGTGTGGAAACCATATAATCAAAGTTTTTAAATGGACGACGATTGTATAGGTCGTCGTTATGGCGACTCAGATCGGCTTCATCTATTTCGGATATTTTTGACCCTCGGGTCTTTCCAATAATTGACATCGGGTCAAGGCCAGTCACCGCACCGAATCGCCCGGAAACCCAGGTGAAGCGAAGTTCCGTATCCATCTCCCAGTACCAGTCCGAAGATGCCTTGGCAAAATCAGCAAAGCGATCCCTGCTGTTCCTGGCGTCGATCTCTATCAATTTCCTGGCGGTAATGTTCGTATGGGAGACGACGGCCCCTGGCTCCGCACCGGTGAGCGGGGAAATATCTAGGCTAAACCAACGCTGCTCCGTCGGCGAGTGGCATGGATATTCCAGGGAAATTCCAGACGATCGCCCATTGATAACGTCCAGAATTGCATGAGGCGTCAGTTCAGGGGGGCATTCAATCGCTTCCATCCCACAAACCGATCCATAAAAATCACCAATGCAGAAGTTGGTCGGCCCATTATTGGCCATAGAGAACTCGCGCCATGCCTTGTTAACCATGGCAATGCGTCCCTGGCCATCAAGGACCGCGATATGCTGCGGCATGCAGTCAATAATCAGGGCAAGCTTGTCACGTGTTATCGCTAATTCTGCAGAATGTCGGGACGCAGTCTCCTCAGCAATTTTTCGGTCGGTAATGTCCATTACCGTAGTGAGACAGCGCCACCCCTCACCCCACTCAGTCCCAAGGCGAACGCTTTTTAGGATGATGGGGACTGGTGCTTTTTGATGAGGCGACAGCCGAGATTCTGTCGTGGCATTCCCTTGCGCCCTCACCAGAGAAAAGTGGCCATCCACACCCTGACGGACATTGCCATCCACAAACATTCGGAATGGCATACCCATCACATGAGCTCGATCAGTACCAATAAGCTTCAAACCCGCAATGTTGACGTCAATTATTGAGAGACGATCATCCAGAACAAAGTATCCTATTGGAGCACAGTCAAAAAGATCACGATTTTTGTTATTTTGTTTCTCAATATTCTCGCGAGCCTGCTGAAGCTCATCATTCTGGGCTCTAAGCTCTTCCTCATGGACTCTTAAATTATGGAGGGTTTCTTCAAGAAGGTGCTGCCCCGCCTGAGGGCCATCTAAAACAAGCCGACGAAGCGCAAGGTCTTCATCGTCCTGCATCTGCCTCTCAATTTCGAGCTGGTGTTTTTCGACCATATTAGCACCACGTCAGATTACGATTGGACATCCGTCCGGGGCCTATAACCATTGGAGCAATGTGTTTCTGAATCTAGCCGCAGTCATCCTCTCGTCGTTATTCCATGGACGGCTATAGCCAGATTTGACTTCGATCCATTTTTCGAATGATCGGCGGGGAGAGAGCATTACCACCCCCGCCTTTTCGACCACCGGCTTGTTTGGGTTCCCAGCCCAAGCGACTTCCTGGGCCAGTGCTGGCCTAAACCAGTAAAACCGAACCCATCCTGACCTCAAGGAGCGCGCCTTTATGGCGACCATGCCACTCACCACGGCAAGCAAGCCAACCTGACCATGGAAAAAATCATCAAGATGATCTGAAATCACGACCGTTTCACGGCTTTCGTTGAGAAACCAATCGTCTATCACCCCCATTCCGTCTAGATCAGGGGCCTCACCGGTGATCACCACATCATTGCCGATGGCCATAGCAAAACCCTGTGCGCCCATAGCCTGCATCAA
The DNA here is from genome assembly GCF_000513295.1 of Magnetospirillum gryphiswaldense MSR-1 v2. Lineage (NCBI taxonomy): Bacteria > Pseudomonadati > Pseudomonadota > Alphaproteobacteria > Rhodospirillales > Rhodospirillaceae > Magnetospirillum > Magnetospirillum gryphiswaldense. Next base: position 3,167,529 of record NC_023065.1, on the reverse strand, counting down.
CTGATCTTTCATCTTGTCGATGCCGTCTAACGGGTCTTCGTGTTGAGAAAGAGCCTCTAGAATTTTTTCGATGCGCCGGTCGAGGCTATCCAGAGATTGAATGCGTCGTCCGGCAAAATGAGAGGTGAGGCCAAGGCTATATGCATTGGTCAGAGAGACACATGCCGAACGTTGATCTTGGGAGAGGAAATGAGGTTTGAGACTATGACAAGCGACAAGCCCCCACAGCTTGCCGGTAACTCGGATAGGCACCGAGAAAGAAGCTCCAACCCCCATATGATTGAGATACTCCAGATGAACCGGCGAAACACTGCGCAGATCAGACCAAGCCAAATCCGCTGGAATATCTCCCAATCTGAGCAGCGGAACAGGCTGAGCTGTGGCGTCTGGGATCATACGGCAAGGATTGAGGATATAAAGATTCCTGGCAATGGCAGGAATATCGCTGGCAGGAAACCGCAATCCTAAATAACTTCCCAGTGCCTTTGTCGATGCTTCGGAAATGACTTCACCCGACCAATCCTCTTGAAATCGGTAGATCATCACCCGGTCGTAGCCAGTCACCGTCTGGAAGGCTTGCACCAACATATTGTGGTGCTCGATGACTTCGTCATCGTCATAGGGAACAGACAGCAGCGGGGACTGGAGTTGTTGAACGGGAATGGGAGCACTCGGCACGGCGCTTCTCTCGATTTCAATAACAATGAAATCGACACCACGTACCGCCAATACCTCCACTCGGGCCCCCATGAACTCGGCGACACTATCCACGCGAAGACGCTTCCCCGGCTGGTCCGGCAGTGCCTTGAGGGATGCAATGGGCAAGAAGTTCAAGGTCTCTAAGTTTTGGCCTAAAGCTTTTGCAGGATCAGTTCCGATAAAATCTGCAAGATTTGATGATACGTGGGTTACCGTTCCCGACTTTGAATCGATGCGAATCAACGCGCCAAAAGACTGGATAGCGCCCGACAAATTCAGCTGCTCCGATTCGCAGCGTTGCACTAGGGCTTCCAACATAGATAGCGTTGTCATGCACTACCTCTTGGGTGGCTTGCGGGAGGATTTTCCCCCAGACTCAATCACCTTGGCAAACGCGTCCGGCGACAAGGGGCGATGGAACAAGTACCCCTGAACCATGTCACACCCCTCCTCCTTCAAGACCCCCAATTGGTCCTCGGATTCGACGCCTTCGGCCACCACTCGCATCCCTAATGCTCTGGACATATCGATGATCGCTTTCGCGATGGAGCGGTCATCCCTCTCTAGGGCGATACCGTCAACAAAACTGCGGTCGATCTTAAGCTCATGGATAGGCAGCTTTTTCAAATAGGACAGGGATGAATAGCCGGTGCCAAAGTCGTCGATGCTCACCTTCATCCCCATCCCGTCGAAGCTGGTCAGCATCTCCTTCACCATGTCTATTCGTTCCATCAGGGCGCTTTCAGTAAGCTCAATACCAATGAGATCGGAGGAAATTCCAGAATTATCAAGCCAAGAGCCGACCTTAGCTGCGAAGCCTGCATCCCGAAGCTGGTGTGCAGACACATTGATGGCAATACGGGGAACAATGAGCCCCCTCTCTCGCCAATAGGCAATCTGCTCCAGCACCATGGTAAAGACGGTTTCACCGATTGCTCCAATCAGGCCGCAGCTTTCCGCGATTGGAATAAAATGGGCCGGTGAAACCTCACCCAAGTTGGGATCGCGCCACCGCAGAAGCGCCTCGGCACCAACCACCTCTCCCGTGTGAATATCTACCTGCGGCTGGTAGCACATACGAAAGCTATTGGTCTCAAGCGCCAATCGTAGCCCCGTTTCCAGGGTCAGGCGTTGCAGAGCGATCACCTTCATTTCATCGGCAAAAAACTGATATTGGTTCCGACCTCGCTCCTTGGCGCGATACATGGCTGTGTCGGCATGCTTCAGCAGGGTAAGACTGTCTTCGCCGTCATTGGGAAAAACACTGATGCCAATACTGGCGGAGACGAACAGGCTTTTATCGTTAATGCTGAAGGAAGCTCCCAGAAAATCGACGATGCGGCTGGCGACGGAGTTGACCTTTTCGAGGCTTACATCGGTCAAAACAGCAACAAACTCGTCTCCACCCAACCTTGCCAGGGTATCAGAATCCCTTACGCAATGCTTAAGCCGCTCCGTCGCCTGCTTCAGAAGTTGATCACCCACATCATGCCCTAGGCTGTCATTGATCACTTTGAAGTTATCGAGATCAATGAACAGGACCGCCAGCTTGGTCTTTTGTCGCTTGGCTTGTGCCACGGCATGCTTGAGGCGATCCATCAACAAACTTCGATTGGGAATCCCTGTCAATTCATCGTGAGTGGCTAGAAATTCGATGCGTCGCTGCGAACTCTTGATCGCTGAAATATCGCTAAAAATAGCCACGTAATTGACGACCGCACCGTTTTCATCACGAACAGAATTGACGGTCAGCCATTCCGGATAAATTTCACCATTCTTGCGGCTGTTGAAGATTTCCCCTTGCCAACACCCCTGCTCAATCAGGGAACGCCACATGGCATCATAGAAGTCTTTTCCGTGTTTCCCCGATTGCAGAAAACGCGGGTTCTTACCAATAACCTCTTGATGGCTATATCCTGTGATGCGGCAAAACGAGTCATTGACGGTTATGATATTGCCTGAGCTGTCCGTGATGGTAATTGCCTCTCCCGCACGATCAAAAACCTTGGCGGCGAGCCGCAATTGCTCTTCCGCGTGATGTTTCATTGTGACGTCGGTCGACTGAGAGCAAACCGCACGGACCACGCCGTTGGAGTCAAAGATGGGAAAACGGACAGAGTCTAACCAGACCTTTGACGTAGGAAACACCATCTCCTCAAGATGCTGAATGGCGGAAAGCTGTCCCATCACTTCGAGGTCTCGACTTCTCAGCAGTTGGGCGATATCACGACTGAAGAGCTGCTGATCGGTCTTGCCGATCACCTCATTTGCGGCGATGCCAAATAACTCTTCAAACCGCATATTTATAAATTCATAGCGACCGGCCGCATCTTTTAGAGAAACGGCAGATGTTGAATGGTTCATGATGGACAGAAGACGCTCTTGGCTTTCACGAATTTGTTCCTGGGCCTCAACAAGATCAGTATGGTCGACAACAACCAGAACAACACTCAGCGGCGTACCTGTCAGGCTCATGGATGGCGTGACAAATGCCTGAAATGTTCGCTTTCCAAACGTGATCTGGAAACTTTCCTTACGTTGCTCGGTTAGGGCTGCAATGAGGCTCTTATCGATGTTGTCGAGAAAGGCTGGTAACTTGAGGCGTCCTATATGCATTCCGCTGGCCGAGAGCGGCAAGTCGTAGGTCTTAACTGCCGCGCCATTGGCCCTCTTTAGGAAAAGCTCCGGGTCAAAAACCATAATTGGAAAATCAATTGTGTTATAGACGCCCTCGAAATCACTATTTATAGCCGAAAGCTCGGCAGATTTTATTAAGCTCTCCTCATTTACGCTCACTAATTCCTCGTTGGTAGCCTGAAGTTCCTCGTTGGAAGCCTCAAGCTCTTCATTAGAAGCTTGCAGTTCCTCATTAGCTGCCTGCACCTCTTCATTAAGAGCCTGCATTTCCTCATTGGAGGCAGCCATTTCCTCCATCAAGGTTTGGAGGTGCTCTCGAGTCGAGGCCAACTCATCGTCGGGAAAAACCTCAGAACCATCCTGTGACTCGGCTTCCCTGACGGCGTTAGCGGCGTCAGTTTGGACAGACCGTTCAAATACAACCAAGAAAATGTCTGCTTCAGCCTGCTGTCCCACGGGATGAACCGCTAACCGCCAAACCTGTTTGTCTAATGAGGCAATCCGTCGCTTCCGACTATAGGAACTGGCCTGACGACGACGGGCGCGATGCATCGTGGTCAGGATTTCATTGGAAAACTCAGGCACTATTAATTGGGCGAGATTCATTTCCGGCGTTCCCGTCGGAAAGTGGATAAAACGAGAAACAGGTCCGTGGCTATGCAATATCCGGCAACCTGCATCAATCAGCATCGCCGGGCCAAAATGGTCTGCAAGTGCGTTCAGAAAAATCCGCTCGTTCGATCTGTCTGGATTTCTCGACTCGTGTTTAGGAACTTTAAGCTGCCCCCTTACCAGCTTTCCCATGGTGATGGGACGGCTCTGCCCCCGTGGACGGAAGATTCTGGCCCGCCGATCAACTGACGCAAACATAGCTTCTTGCTGGGTAACTGTTTCAGAGCGACCAAGAAACAGCAGGCCATCTTCACGAAGCGAATATCGCAGGATCGACAAAACCTTGGCTTGGAGATCAGAGTTGAAATAGATCATCACGTTGCGGCAGGTGACTAAATCCAGCCTCAGGAACGGCGGATCAACGTTGACGTCCTGTCGTGCGAAGGTGACGCAGTCTCGCAGTTCCTTGGTCGGTTCAAACCCGTTGCCACAAGGAATAAAATACTTTGAAACATATTCTTGGGGCATTTCAGCCATGGCGGTCTGGTTATAGATACCCCGCCGCGCAACGCTCAGTGCGTTGTTGTCGATATCTGTCGCAAAAACCTGGAGACAACTTCCAATTCCTCTCTCGGAAATTAATTCCGAAAACATAATAGCCAGCGAATAGGCTTCCTCACCAGTAGCGCACCCGACCACCCAAACCCGGATTTCTTCACCTGGAAGTTTGCGATTTACAATCTCACGGGTGTGTCTTTCCAGGGCGCGAAAGGCATCCTTGTCCCGAAAAAACTCTGTCACGGAAATCAACGTCTCTTTGGCCAGAGCATCGAGCTCGTCGGGATCGCTATCAGTCTTGCTCAAATATTCAGCGAGGGTTCCGGTATTGGTAGCAGCCATCCTTCGCTGTAAACGTCTCTGGACCGTGGACAGTTTGTAGCTAGAAAAGTCAATCTTAGTGCGCAGTCGAACGCGCTCAAACAGGTCAGATAATTCAGCTGGCCGCTGTTCACCACTCTCAAGATTTGGCAGCATGCCTGGGAAACGCACCAAACGCTCTAACTCGCGCCCAATCTGGTCTGGTGATACAATACGGTCAGCCACACAGGCATCGATAGCAGAACGCGGCATGCCATCATATTTGGCGGTCTCTGGGATTTGGACAAAGGCAATCCCCCCCGCCGACTTGATTGCTCTCATTCCCCTCGTGCCGTCTGATCCGGTGCCAGAAAGGATAATTCCAATGGCCCGTTCCTCAAATTCGTCGGCCATGGACTGGAAAAGTATATTGATCGAGGGCTTTGGTGAGATTTCAGGGGATGCTTGGCTAAGGAGAAAATGCTCTTCCTTGAAAACCAGATTGGTACCGGGCGGGATGATATAAATGACGTCCGGTTGGGGGCGCTCGCCATCGGCGAGTTCTCGAACCGGCAGTCTGGTCTCACGAGATAGAATGTCCGCCATCATGCTGCGATGCGTAGGCGACATGTGCTGGGCGACGACGTAAATGCAGCCAAGGTCCAGTGGAAGACCTGCTACAAACTGGCTAAGAGCCTCTAATCCTCCGGCAGAGGCCCCAATTCCAATCACATGCGGCTTGCTGTCAACTTTTAGATCCATGCCACTCGGCCTCTAACCGCAACAAATCCTGTTTGATTAAAGACTCATACCATAACCCAGTAAAATATAATTAATGTTGCAGCGGCTTTCTGCGGGGGCTGTGGCGCCGCCAATACAATGGGCACCTGCAACAACAGCAGGTGCACCGTCAGCATCCGGTGAGCACCGCAGGGCTACTCTGTCGGTTTGGCCGATGGCGGTGCCTTACCCCCGCGTCGATGGCGTGGCCCGTGTGGGGTGCTGTCACGCCGAAAGTCTCCTTTGGGTCACGAAGGGCCGGTTGGTTGGGGCGCGGTGAATGGCCGCTGTGCCCCCGGCAGCCGCCGGTCAGCGGCAAAGTCTGCCATGCCAGCTGTGGATCATGTCCGGCACTTCGAGACCGACGCCAGGAAGAAGCTCAACGTGCCACCCCGAACATCTCCCGCTGCTGGTTCCATTCCACCGGCATGTCGTCCATCAGGTCGGCCAGTTGCACGGCCCGCATCTGCCGGTCGCCGCGCATGGCTTACACCTCGGCCGCCTTTACGCCGCGCGGGCGAGACGCTGTCTGACTTCCTTGACGAGGGTCCGCACATGATCGACGGAAAGGCGATCCCGCAGCAGAAAGGTATGCATGGTTGGATCGTCGAGGAGATCGTCCAGCGACGGCTCCCATATCCACCGATCAAGCCCAAAGTCTTGCGCCCGCATTTGCCCCTCCCAAGGTCTGCTATTCTCGACGACGGCTGATGTCTACACCGCATCCGCCCGCCCGTCCGTGAACAATTCCATACAACGACCACCCAGCCGACGAAGGCAGAATGGTCAATCACAATTCAGTTTTCGGCCTTCGGCACGGAACCCAGACGCTGCAGAAATTCAGGCTCGTCGTAATCGCCCATTTCAGGGTCGGCGGTTTGACGGACAACGTCCACGCCGGCAACACTGCCGCCCTCCATCATGCGGCTGGCGCGTTGCAATGCCTGTGGCTCGGTCTTGTAGGAAATGGGGGGCTGAGGCTTCAGCCCGCCCCTTTTGCCAAGGATGTACGGCTGGCAGATGAACCGGGTTTCCAGGGCCATGGCGGTATTCCTGCGGCAATGGTGACCGCTGCACAATGTTTTTATTTCGTTCTTTTGTCAATATGCATGGTCCCTTCGGGATTCGTGCGCCCGGTCACCGGGGCGCCATCCCGTACCTTTCCCGCTGGCGGTGCCACTCCACCGGTATGTCCTCCATCATGTCGGCCAGTTGCAGGGTGCGCGGCTGCCGCCCATCGAGAATGGCCTCGACGATGTCCGGGGCCAGCAGGGTCAGGCGATAGATACGGGTCAGGTAGGACGGATTGATCTTCTCGGCCTCGGCCAGTTCGTTGAGCGACCGCACCTGCCCGGACTCCAGCATGCGCCCCCAGCGGTGGGCGCGGGCCAGAGCCTTCAGCATGGTGTCGTCGGGAGTGGCGCGGGGGCGCTCCGGGATTCCCTCGCCCTCGGGCACGATCACCAGCTTGCGCCCTCCGTGGCGGCGCAGAGCCAGCGGTACACGGATGGTGAAGGTGTCGATGCGGACGTCGGTCATGCCGCGCTCCTGTCGCCGGCCTGGGCGGTGATGTCGGCGATGACGCTGGCCAGCCCCTCGGCCCGCAGGCGGATTTCCGCTCCGTCGGGGGCGATGGCCACCTTTTCCACCAGAAGCTGGAAAATGCGGGCTTGCTCGGCGGGGAACAGTTCGTCCCACACCGCTTCGAAGCGGTCGAGCGCCGCGTGCAGGTCGGCCGGCGGAATGGTCGGCGCCATCCGCTCCGCCCGCGCCCGGATCTCGGGGGCGCGCAGCAGGGCGCGGACCTGCCCGATGACGGCGGCCTCGATCTCACCGGCGGCGATGCTGCGTACCGGGCAGGACTCATGGCCGGAATGGATCGCCTTCATGCAGGTATAGTAGCGGTACAGGCGGCCCTTCTTGCGGGTCGAACTCGGCGTCATGGCCCGACCGCAATGGGCGCAGTGGATCAGCCCCTTCAGCGGTGCCGGGGTCGAGGACCGCACCGCATTGGCTCGCTTCCGGGGCGCGTTGTCGGTCTTGACCGCCTCCACCTTGTCCCAGGTGGCGCGGTCGATGATGGCGGGATGCTCCCCGGCATGGGCTTCGCCCTTGTGGACGGCCTCGCCGAGATAGACCCGGTTCTCCAGCAGCTTGTAGACGAAGTTCTTGGTGAAGGGTGCGCCCTCGCGGAACTGCCCGCCCTGGGTGGTCCAGGACTTGGTGCGGTGACCGGCTGCGTTCAGTTCCTTGACCAGCAAGGTGGCGGAGCCGATCTTGAGGAAACGGTCGAAGATGTGGCGCACCAGATCGGCCTCGGGCTGGTTGACCACCAGCTTGCGGGCGACCACGTCGTAGCCGAGCGGCGGGACGCCGCCCATCCACATGCCCTTGCGGCGCGAGGCGGCGAATTTATCGCGAATGCGCTCGCCGATCACTTCCCGCTCGAACTGGGCGAAGGACAGCAGGATGTTGAGCGTGAGGCGCCCCATGGACGTGGTGGTGTTGAACGACTGCGTCACCGAGACGAAGGTGACGGCGTTGCGGTCGAACACCTCGACCAGCTTGGAGAAATCCATCAGCGAGCGCGACAGGCGGTCAATCTTGTAGACCACCACCACGTCGATCAGGCCGGACTCGATGTCGGCCAGAAGGCGCTTCAGGGCCGGACGGTCGAGATTGCCGCCGGAGAAACCGCCGTCATCGTAATGGTCGGGCACCGGCACCCAGCCCTCGGCCTTCTGGCTGGCGATGTAGGCGGCGCAGGATTCCCGCTGGGCGTCGAGACTGTTGAATTCCATCTCCAGCCCCTCTTCCGAGGATTTGCGGGTATAGATGGCGCAGCGGACTTTGCGCAGGGGCTTGGCGGCGGCGCTCATCGGCCACCACCCAAGGCGCCGTGCTTGCGCAGGCCGAAAAACAGGGGGCCATTCCACCGGGTGCCGGTGATGGCGCGGGCGACCGCCGACAGGCTCTGGTAGCGGCGCCCCTGCCACTCGAAGCCATCAGCCAGCGCAGTCACCTCGTGCAGCACCCCCTGCCATTCCCGGATCAACTTGGTGCCGACGACGGGGGCTGTCATATCCTTGGGCTTCGGCTTCTTCTTGCCGTCCAATTCCTCGACCAGATCGTCGAGGCGGCGCTCGGCTTTGACCGACAGGCCGCCGAAGGCCAATTCCTGGATGCGATAGGCCAGGCGCTTGACCAGGAAGGTGCGGTTGTAGGGCGGCGGCTCGGTGCCGGTCAGCTCGCGCCACATCGCCTTCAGCCTGGGCGTCGCCAGGGTGGGCAACGCGGCCACCTGGGTGAGGATTGCAGTGCTCATGGGCGGGTTCCCCTCCGTTTGTTCTCCCCGCCATACACGCTCCGGGTGGCGGTGAAGTCGACGGAACTGTCTCCGCGCTCAGCAGATAAACGAGTGGACTTCCGCGCCACGAGACGCTGAACGCCTGCGGCCAGAATCTCGGCGACCTCGTCGAGACGCTCGGCGGCGGTCATGTGGTCTGGGTGAAGAGCAATGGACATGGGCGACCTGATCGCCCGGACCAAGGCGATGGATGAGGAATTAGAGCATTTTCACATCGAGCGTCCATATCCGTCGTGGGCGAAGAAATTGGCGCATTCCTCGGGCGGAAACAGGTCGATGAGTTTTCCGATCACGTCCCATAAGGTGTTGATGGTGCGGGCTTGCGCCTTTCGCAGCAGGCTCTTGAGCTTGGCGAAGGCGAGCTCGATGGGATTGAGGTCTGGGGAGTAGGGCGGCAGATACCGCAGGGTGGCCCCTCGGGCTTCGATGAGTTGCTTGACCCCTGCCACCTTGTGGGCGGGCAGATTGTCCATTACGACGATGTCGCCGGGCCGCAAGGTCGGAGCCAGGACCTGCTCGACATAGGCCAGGAAGATCGCGCCATTCATCGCCTTGTCGATGACGAAGGGGGCGGAGATTCCGTCATGCCGGAGCGCCCCGACGAAGGTGGTCATTTTCCAATGACCGTGCGGCACCGCAGCCAGCAGCCGCTGACCGCGCGGCGCCCGTCCGTAGCGCCGGGTCATGTTGGTCGATGCCCCGGTTTCATCAAGGAAGACCAAGCGGGTTGCCGCCGGAGCCATCGCGCCGACCTTGCGGGCGATGAACGCAATCGGCCGCGACAATGCCGGTGGCCAGTTGGCCGTCCACCACCATCTCGGCGTCCGCCGCCTGACGCCGCGCGAATGCGAGCGGCTCCAGGGGTTCCCGGACCACTACACCCGTATTCCCTGGCGGCGGAAGGCCGCCGAGGATTGTCCCGACGGCCCGCGCTATCGGGCGCTGGGCAATTCCATGGCCGTGCCGGTGATGGCCTGGATCGGCAGCCGTATCCAGGCGACAGGAAGATGATCATGCCCCATCCGCTTCCCGACACGGTCGAGCATTGGCCGCTCGACCGGCTGCGCCCCTATGACCGCAATGCGCGGACCCATTCGGACGGCCAGGTCGCCCAGATCGCCGCCAGCATCGTCGAGTTCGGCTTCACCAATCCCATCCTCGCCGACGGCCAGGGCAACGTCATCGCCGGCCACGGACGGCTGGCGGCGGCGAAGCAGCTTGGCCTCGACACTGTGCCGGTGCTGGTGCTCGACCACCTGACCGAGGCCCAACGCCGCGCCTATGTGCTGGCCGACAACAAGCTGGCCCTCAATGCCGGCTGGGACGAGGAACTGCTGGCGGCGGAACTGCATGCGCTCAACGGCGACGGCTTCGACCTTGGGCTGACCGGCTTCTCCGACGAGGAACTGGCCGACCTGATGGCCCCGCTCGACGACGATCCGGACGAGGATGCGGCCGGCGGCGGGGATGACGATGATGCCACCCCCGAGCCGCCCCGCGATCCGGTGTCGCGGCCCAGAGACCTCTGGCATTTCGGCAATCACCGCCTGCTGTGCGGCGATTCCACCGACGCGGCGGCTGTCGCCATGCTGATGGTGGGCGAGAATGCGGCGCTGGTGTTCACCTCGCCGCCCTACGGCCAGCAGCGGGATTACGCCTCGGGCGGCATTGGCGATTGGGACCGGCTGATGGCGGGCGTGTTCGCCGCCCTGCCGGTAAAGCCCGACGCCCAGGTGCTGGTCAATCTCGGCCTGATCCACCGCGAGGGGGAATGGGTGCCGTACTGGCGCGGCTGGCTCGACGCGATGCGCGAGTCCGGCTGGCGGCGGTTCGGCCTGTATGTCTGGGACCAGGGGCCGGGGCTGCCGGGCGACTGGGGCGGACGACTCGCCCCCGCCTTCGAACTGGTCTTCCACTTCAACAAGGTCTCGCGCAAGCCCAACAAGATCGTTCCCTGCGCCCATGCCGGCGAGACGCTGGGCGGCGGTGGCCTGCGGGCCGCCGACGGCACGGTGTCGAGGAAGACCGGCCACGGCAATGCTATCCAAGACCACCGCATTCCCGACAGCGTGCTGCGGGTGACCCGCCACAAGGGCGCCATCGAGGGGGACGGCAGCCACCCCGCGGTGTTCCCGGTGGCGCTGCCGGAATTCGTCATCAACACCTACACCGATGCCGGGGAAATCCTGTTCGAGCCGTTCTCCGGGTCGGGCAGCACCATCATTGCCGGCCAGCGCACCGGTCGGTTGGTCCGCGCCATGGAACTGGCCCCGGCCTATGTCGACGTGGCGATCCTGCGCTGGCAGGCGCTGTTTCCCGAAATCCCGGTGACGCTTGCCGATGGCCGCCCGTTCGCGGCGGTCATGGCCGAGCGCGGAGTTGACCATGCTGGTTGAAGCGATCGAGAAATGGCCGCTCGACCGGCTGCTGCCCTATGCCGCCAATGCCCGGACCCATTCAGAATCCCAGGTGGCGCAGCTGGCCGGCAGCATCGTCGAATTCGGCTTCAACGTACCGGTTCTGGTCGACGAGCGCGGCGTGCTGATCGCCGGCCATGGCCGGCTGCTGGCCGCCCGTCATCTCGGGCTGACCGAGGTGCCGGTGATCCGGCTCGGTCACCTGACCGATGCCCAGGCCCGCGCCTACCGCCTCGCCGACAACCAACTGGCGCTGAACGCCGGCTGGGACGACGAACTTCTCGCCGCCGAACTGTCCCGCCTCCAGGAGGAAGGCTTCAGCCTCGACCTGATCGGCTTTTCGGATGAAGACCTGGACCGGCTGATGGCCGACGCGGAAGCCGAGGGCGACGGTGCCGGCGAGACCGACGAAGACGACATTCCCGAACCGCCCGCCGATCCGGTGACGCGGCCGGGCGATCTGTGGATCCTGGGCAGGCACCGCCTGCTGTGCGGCGACAGCACCGTCCTGGCCGATGTGGAGAAGGTGCTGGGCGGCACCGCCGCCGACATGTGCTTCACCGACAGCCCGTACAACGTCGACTATGGCGCACCGGGCAAGGGAGGCAAAGGCCGTCGCATCCTCAACGATGCCCTGGGCGGTGGATTCAGGCAGTTCCTCTATGACGTCTGCGTCAACATCCTGAGCGTGACCAAGGGCGCGGTCTACATGTGCATGTCGTCGTCGGAGCTGCACACCCTACAGAGCGCGTTCCTGGAGGCCGGCGGGCACTGGTCGACGTTCATCATCTGGGCCAAGAACACCTTCACCCTGGGCCGCTCCGACTACCAACGTCAGTACGAGCCGATCCTGTACGGCTGGAAGGAAGGCGGCGGCCATTACTGGTGCGAGGCCCGCGACCAAGGGGATGTCTGGTCGATCAACAAGCCGGCCCGGAACGACCTCCATCCGACCATGAAGCCGGTGGAACTGGTGGAACGGGCCGTCGCCAATTCATCGCGGGAGGGCGAAATTGTCCTCGACCCGTTCGGCGGCTCCGGCACCACCCTGATCGCCTGCGAGCGCACTGGGCGGCAGGCGCGGCTGCTGGAACTCGATCCCAAATACGTCGATGTCATCGTCCTGCGCTGGCAGGAGGAGACGGGCAAGGCTGCCGTTCTGGATGGCGACGGGAGGCCATTTTCCGAATTGGCCAGCGAACGCACAGCGGTAACGTGACGATGGAGGACGCTTCTCTCTTCGATGCGGCGGGAATCCAACTGCCGCGTCGCGCCACTGGGCATTCCGATGGCCACAGGCCCAGGCTGAACGTGAGCCGCGAACTGGAGCTCGGCAAGGCGGCGGAACACCTCGCTTGCGCCGATCTTCTGCTGGGCGGTTGGACGGCGTATACGACGGATCAGGGACTGCCCTATGACGTGGTCGTCGATGTTGGCAATCAACTGGTGCGCGTCCAGGTAAAATCGACGTTTTGCCCCAAGAATCCACAGCCAAGCAACAGAAGCACGCCTGCCTATTTCTTCAATATCCGCCGAGCAGGAAAGGGCGGAAAGCGCACCTACGGGGAAAGCGAATTCGATGTATACGCACTTGTCGCCCTGGATCGTCGTGCCGTGGCGTATTTCGCCGTGATCGACCTTCCGACCAGTTGCGTGGTCCTGCGCATCCCCGGCGCCCATTATGGGTTCAGCACCAAACAGTTCCGGACGTTCGAGGGTGCCACGTTCGAGCATGCGTTGGACCGCCTCCAACCGGCGTCCACGGCAACCGGTTAAATCCGCTCAGCGGAGGAGACGGCGTTGCAAGAAGCTCTGCATGTCCCGGCGCCCATCGACGACGCAGTAGACCACCACCTGCTGCCCGCTGATCCGATAGATCACCCGGTACGGCTTGTAATGGGCTTCGCGGAACTCGGACATGCCGAGGGAGCGGAGTTCCTTCGGCACATTGCCGCGCTCGGGCATGGTCCCCAGGCCCGAGCAGATACTCTCCAGCGCCACCAGGACACGGTCGGCGTTCTCGACGGCATCGTATTCGGCGATATAGCGATAGATGTCCTCAATGTCGCGCACGGCGTCCTCGGACAGCAACACCTCGAACGTCATCGCTGTCAGCTTTTCAGGCGGGCACGGATACGGGTGAAGGCGTCGGCCGCCGGCTCGATCTTGCCCTCGGCGACGGACTTGCCGGTCAGTGCCAGGACCTTGAGAAGAGCCAGGGTCTCCTGCGTCTCCTCGAAACTGGCTATATCCTGCAGGACAGCCTTCGCCTCACCGTGCAGGGTGATGACCATCGGCCGCTGGTGCTCGGCGAGATCGCGAATCACCTCGGGCGCGTGCGCCTTGAGATAGCTGATGGGCTTGACCTGCTCGGTGAGCTTCATGGCGGACTCCTGGGGTGTTCCGACCACAATATAGTCCGAATTTAGTCCGACCCCAAGAGGCCGTTGGGGACAGGGGCCGCCGGGAAGGCGATCAGCGCCGGGTGATCCGGCGCAGGGAGTGCTGGTACTTGGCGTCGGTGGGCTTCCAGTGCAGCGGCTGGCAGCCGAGGCGCAGGTCGCGTTCCCAGAATTCGAGAATCTGTTGGTTGGAATAGCCCTTGCCCCGGAAGTATTCGAAGTCGGTCTGTGACCAGAGCGGATGGGCTTTCAGGGCGGCGGTGGGACGAACGGTCAGGCGGGGCGGCATGGTCATTTCGCCTCCCGCCCGGCGGCTTCGCCGCCATTGGTCAATTGGGCGCCTGCGCGCCCAGCGGCGTAGGCGGCTTCCAGGGCGGCCTTGATGCCCCAGACCGAAAGCTCGTGGAAGTCGAGGCGGTCGCTGTTCCGGGTCTCCAAGGTTTCCAGGTCCAGGATGGTGGCAGCGATGTTCGCCAGGGCTTCGTCGCGGGTTTTCATCGAGGTGTTCCTCCGTTTTGGTGGACCCAGTAACGCTCCATGCCACGGCCTTATCAAGTCGATTAATCAATCATTTTCAATGGATTGGACTGATGCGCCAAAGCCGCCGCATGTCGTTGACCGAGGCCATCGCCAACGTGGTCATCGGCTACATTCTGGCGGTGGCGACGCAGGTGGCGGTGTTCCCGCTGTTCGGCATCCGCATCGCCATCTCGGACGATTTGGCCATCGGCGGGATTTTCGCCCTGGTGTCCCTGCTGCGCGGCTTCGTCTTGCGGCGGGTCTTCGAGCGGTTGCGGTGAGGGCTTGGATTCGGGCGCGCCCGAATCTACTGTTCGAAATCGCGTCCAAGAAAGGTTTCGTTAACCATTTCCAAGTCCGTCCTGTCAAAGTCCGTCCGTGAGGCCACCGGCTGCACCGTCGCCCAGGCCGATGCCGCCGTCGAGGCCATGCTGTCCACCATCATCGACGGTGTGAAGACCGACGGCAGCTTCCGCCTGATCGGCTTCGGCACCTTCGCCAAGGCCGAGCGCCCGGCGCGTCAGGGTCGCAATCCGAAGACCGGTGAGGCCATCGACATTGCCGCCTCCACGAGCATCAAGTTCAGCACGGCAAACCATCTTGAGATGCCTTCGTGGCGCAAATCGTGCCAGTGCGGGCTCCATCCGTCGGCGTCGGTAAGTCAGCCTCGGGGATCTGTTGCTCGGAGCGCCAGGCTTCGTATAACCACGAGACTGCGTTTATGCGGTGGATTTGGGTTTGCACGCCGCCATCACCCGCAGCCAGGGCAGCCTTGGTCTGGGCTTCCAGCATGAACTTGTTGATGGTCGACAAGGCCACGTTCGTGACGGCCTTGCGTTCGACGCCTGCATCCTCGTCCACCCACAGCCACCAGCGGAGTTTGCTGCGAAGGTTCTTGTCGTTGGAAGTGTGGCCGTCGACGCTGCGGCCAGCAAGCTTGCTAGCGTCCATGCGGGCCGTAAGCTTATCAATTCCCCAGCGGAGGGCCGCGCCGAAGGAGCCCTTGGGAGCCTTGGAGGGGCGCTTGCCTGCTTCAACGAGGCCCCTGATTTCGCCCGTGCGCTTCTTCTTCCAGCGGACAGCGTCGTCATAGTCGTCGAAATGCTTGGATTCGAAGATGTCTTTTGAGCCATCCCCCGGCCGGACACGCACCTGGGCGACGAAAACCTCACGGCCGCCAGCACGCCTACGCCTCGTCACGCCATCAGACATCCACGCCTCCTTCGGGGGAGGCATCGTGACTATTCGTGACTAATCTTGCAATTGGGTTTTGGGTTGCACTGCTAGAGCGGTTTCACGCCGAGCGGAATCGGTAGAGGATTCCCCCTGAGGTCATTTTGTGATTCAACATCTTCGGTAACAACGCTCCCGAGGATGATGCGATGACGTGGCGCTCAGGGCAGTCCTATTCTCAGGACTTGCGCGATAGAGTTTTGGCGGCTGTGGACAGCGGCATGAGCGCCTACGAGGTGGCGCCGCTGTTCCGGGTGAGCGTTTCGTACATCTACAAGGCCCAAGGCCGCCGCCGGGCCACCGGCGAGACGACGGTGAAGCCACGGCCTGGGCGGCCAGGACAGAAGCTGGCGGCTCACCTTGAGGCGTTGCAGGCGCAGATCAAGGTCGAGCCCGATGCCACGCTGGCTGAGTTGCGCGCCTGGGTTCTGGCCGAATTGGGCGTGTCGATCAGCGTCGGCGGCCTGTGGAACACGCTTGAGCGGCTCGACCTCAGTCTGAAAAAAAGAGTGCGCATGCTGCCGAGCAGGAACGTCCCGACGTAGCCGAAGGACGCATCGCCTGGCGAGCCGAGCAGCCGGCGCTGGACCCAACCCGCTTGGTCTTCCTTGATGAAACCGGGGCATCGACCAACATGACCCGGCGCTACGGACGGGCGCCGCGCGGTCAGCGGCTGCTGGCTGCGGTGCCGCACGGTCATTGGAAAATGACCACCTTCGTCGGGGCGCTCCGGCATGACGGAATCTCCGCCCCCTTCGTCATCGACAAGGCGATGAATGGCGCGATCTTCCTGGCCTATGTCGAGCAGGTCCTGGCTCCGACCTTGCGGCCCGGCGACATCGTCGTAATGGACAATCTGCCCGCCCACAAGGTGGCAGGGGTCAAGCAACTCATCGAAGCCCGAGGGGCCACCCTGCGGTATCTGCCGCCCTACTCCCCAGACCTCAATCCCATCGAGCTCGCCTTCGCCAAGCTCAAGAGCCTGCTGCGAAAGGCGCAAGCCCGCACCATCAACACCTTATGGGACGTGATCGGAAAACTCATCGACCTGTTTCCGCCCGAGGAATGCGCCAATTTCTTCGCCCACGACGGATATGGACGCTCGATGTGAAAATGCTCTAAGTGCTTGAAAATATTGGAGCGGGTGAAGGGAATCGAACCCTCGTCGTAAGCTTGGGAAGCTTCTGCTCTACCATTGAGCTACACCCGCCCTGGGCATAAAATGGCGGAAAACCGCCGTTCCTGCATGGGGACCGGCATTATGCCAGAACCCCATTTTTAGGCAAGATTATCGTTCGGAGTGGCAGAAGAGTGGCGGCTTTTTTAAGCTTCCGCCGAGGGTTAGATTCCCTTCCCCCGCCCCAATCGTGGCAAGGACACGGTTTCGGTCACGCTGGGCATAACCGACCGGGCAACTGTGCCTTCAATTTTCCGGGAAGGTGTGCCAATCATGCTTGACCGAACGGAACACATGGTGAACATTAGCCGCATTCAGCGATGAGGTGTGCCGATGTTCAGGGGCGTGTTGTTCGCGGTTGATTATGAGCAGAAGCCATTCTGCATTGTGCGGGCGATGGATTTCCGCAAGGCCATCAGCATCACAGCCGGTTTTCTGGCGATGCCGGTGGATGGGCAGGACGAATGGCGTTCGCCATCACCCGATGAAATTGCCAAATTGCGGGCACGACGGCCCACCGACCGGGAACGCTATGCCTTCGCGATGGAGAACGCCAAATTCGGGTCCGGCAGCGAAGTGGAATTGGCGGCGGTGCCGTTGGCCTAACGGGTCAGTCCGTTGCGTCCATCACCCGTGTTATCGGCCATGATAATAGTCGTCGGCGGTCAGGTGGTAGGTGTCGTATAGCTTGCCCAGGCACCCCGTCGTGGGGCGGCGAACGGATACATCGGCCACCACGTTGTCGTGCAGGTCATCCACGCAGCGGGAATAATAATTTATGACCGCGTTGCAGCGGGCGACGGTGGCACCACCGCCTTGGCTGACCGCGTTAAAATCCACCGAGAAATGGTGCATCAGCATCCGAATGTCGCGGTCCCATACGCGGGTGGATTGGTATGTGATGGTGCCCGTCTTCGGGTGGTATTCCGTTGATTGCCGCTGGATGGCTTCGCCAATCCGGTGAACCGAATTCGTGAAGCGGTATTGGTTGGCCGAGCACGTCTCAAGGATTGGCGAGACTTCATCGGCACGGATGGTATCGGCGGCGGCAGGAGCACCGAAACCGCAAAGGGCGGCAAATGCCAATGCCGTGAGCCAACGGGAAGCCATGGCCCATCCCCTATGCCGAGGATGGTGTGGTGGGTTCGTCGGTGAATTCATCCAGGTCGGCAGCGGTGACCACAACCCACCCTTCAACACCGGGATTGATGGCGAATTCGCTGGGGTGATAGCCGGGTGCCACAACCAGGAAATCACCCAAGGGCTGGGTGGGCGAACCATAAACAGTCCATCCCTTTTCCCACATGATTTCGGCTACGACGTAAGCGGACCCCGAATAGGCGACGTCGACCGCCTTGTCGTTGCAGAAGGTGGCGGTGCCATCGGCGGCAATATGGGCAGGTTGGATCTTCATGGATTTCGGCCATTGGATGATGTTGGCGGTCATTACGGGTGCCTTGGAACCACCGGCCCCACTTTCCGCCAACCGTATTGGCCCGCATCAATCGGTAGGGCTTCGGGCTGGATGCCGGGACGCAGGGCGAGGAGCCATCCTTCGCCGTCACCGCCCCGATAGGCGTTCAAGCCCCACACGCGGGCAGAAACGAAGATGGCGGGGGAATGCCCCAGAACGCCGATGAACCGGCCTTGCGGGTTCCGTAGAACCACGCCGCCGTTATCCATGGGCTGGGCGACCAGCGTCGGGATACTACGGGGCGGGATTCCACGGAATCGCATGGCGGACAATTTAGGCGGCCTTCTTCTTGGTCGGCTTCCGCTTGGCCTTGGCATCGGCCAGGGCCTTGTCCAGTTCGCCGTTCGCCACGGCTTCGGCCAGGGTGTTGAGCACGGTATCCACGCCATCCAGGGTCACGGCCTCGATGGCCGACTTGCCGTTGGCGATGATAACCGGCTGGTTGGCGAACAGCATCTCGACCACGAACTGGCCCTGCGGGTTCTTCCAGAACCACTTGCGGGGCTTGCGACTGACCGTGGTGGTAATGGTGCTGCCGTCTTCCGCCTGCTTCTTAACGGTCTTGGTCAAGGCCACGGCTTCACCACGTTCGGCCATCACCAGGGCACGCTGTACCTCGATATTGGCCAGAACGGCGGCACGGGCCTTGTCGGTGGGATTGGCACGGAAGGCCGGAACAGGCCGATGGGCGGTGACCAGCTTAAGATTCGAGAGGGACATTGATTGCTCTCCAAAGTTGCGTTAGCCCCAATCAGAACTCTGGATCGCAAATCAGTCAAACAATAATATAGGGCTTTAATTCATGTGGCCGTTTTCGTCCTGCTTGATCTGTTCCCATGCCTTTCGGATCAATTCTGTGGGGACACGATGATAAAACTTGGCAACCTCTTCCTCAAAGTTCAGGGAAATATCAAATAGTTTGGAATCCACCGCCGCCCATTCCTCTACGCCAAACCCGCGTTTCAATTGACCTATTGCGAAGGTTAATTGCCGTTTGGCCTTCTGGGCTTCGGTGAGAAGGAAGACCTCCGTCATCCATTCACGGAGTTGAAGCGGGCTGATTTCGTAATCACTGACAAACGAAAATTGTTCCCTGGCCAGCAGGATAAGGTGGGTCAGATCCTTGTGGTCGCACAGGATGAATTGGACACCATCGCTTTCGTCAAAGAACAGCCATTCAGCGAAGCGTCGGACGATGAAATTATGTGGGTCATATGAATAATTTCCCCGGATGTAATCGCGGGTTCCCTTTGGCAGAAGCCAACCGGCCTTCAAGTCCTTGTCGGTGCGGTTGGCGAAATCCTGCAAAACTTCCCTGGAAGCTTCGTCGGCCAGGGGCGAATACCACAGCAAGAGATACATCAGGCCACCGCCTTTCCGGGGGCTTCCGGCGAAGCGGCTTCGGTGAAATGTTGCCCCCAACGGAAGCGTGTGCGGTCAAAGAAATCCGCCGTCGCTTGGCGAAGGTCGTTGATACCGGGCACGGATTTCACGCCATCGCATTTGTGCAGAATGGCGAGGCAATCCTCCATTTCCTTGGTCAGGCGGTCGTGCGTCTGAAGGTGGGCACCCCGGATCAGCAGGCTTTCAATGTGTTCAATTGCCATCGGGTGGAAGGGGAAAAAAGTAATTGGTTCCTTGGTGTCCATGGCAAGGACCAGCCCATCCGCTGGGGAGCAGACGATGACCTGAACGTCGGCGGGGGCCATGGTGGCTTTGAGGAATTCCGTGAAGTCATCCAGCATTCGGGCCATATGAGCGGCAGCCCCGTTTGGGTGCAGCCATCCGCCTGTGATGCTTGGATCGCCGCAATGTTCCATGAGGTAGGGGATCGTTGCCCGCGTCAGGTCTTCGTAAAGATCCGGCCCGTTGGGGAATTCGGAATTGGCATCCCACAGGATGAGGAGGTGCTGGTTAGACATGGCGACCTCCCCGGCACTTGGCCTTCAATCGGGCGAAGATTTCGTTCTTCACCTCGTAGATGATGGATGCCGCCACCAAACGGTCGGCGGTGAGATCAGTGCCATGACGGATGGTATCCTCAAGTTCTTGAAGCTCCGCATCCAGGTTGAACGCGAGCGTCGCCATAGCTTCCACGGAAGGTTCATTCCCTTTGGCCTTTTGGCAGGAGACGTAGGACGGCCCCATCCCCATCAACCGGCCCAAATCGGCTTCGGATTGAACCAGACCGGCATCCTTCAGCTTGTCGCAATATTGGTCAGTTCGGCTCATTGGGCACCTCCTTGGCGTTCAAGGATGTCTGCCTCAACCTGCCATATCATGGTGGCAAGGGCTTCCCTGGTGGCATCGCCAAGGCCAGGGCCGTCTTTACGGTTGGAAAGGGCAAGGATTAGGGTTTGGCCCGCATCCGGGGAAGGGAGCAGGCCAACACGACATATGGCATTCCAATAGGTGCGGCTCCTTCCGAGGAAGCAGCGGCTGAATTCCGCCTTGCTGCGGCATAGGCCATTGGCTCTGACAAATTGAAATATCTGATCGTATAAATTCTTGGTTTCGTAAATCATAAATCACCTCCGTTATAGAGGTATTTATCATTGAAGAAACGGCGTGATCCGAAGATCACGCTGCCTTTTGCTGTTGTTGATTTATGCGTTGTTGAGCACGCGTGCGTTGGGCTGATTCACGCTTTGATTTGCGTTGAGCCTCCAGACGTTCCTCGGCAGTTTGATGCTTCGGTGGTCTGCCAATTGGTGCCGCATCGGTTGCGGGCTTTTCCGATTGTGGAAGATTCACGCCGACCTGCTCAAAACCGGCCACGCCAAGAACATCGCATAGGTATTTGGCTTGGCGGTCGCTGACAACATAGAGGTCAACCGGCGTGGCCGAATTGAAATCACGCAGATTGCTGCGAAGGGCGAATTGGTAAAGGGCTTCGTGTTCACGGGCACGGTCGAACTGGTCACGAGTAATGCCGAACACAGAACGGATGGTGGCGTACTCCAGCGGCTTGGCCTTCAGCGACACCAACCACGCGGCGGCGGTGATATCGGTGAGGCGATTTGACCCGATGGCGATAGGGGCCACCTTTTCCCAATGGCGGGATCGGATTGGATCA
Source organism: Magnetospirillum gryphiswaldense MSR-1 v2 (assembly GCF_000513295.1). Classification (NCBI taxonomy): domain Bacteria; kingdom Pseudomonadati; phylum Pseudomonadota; class Alphaproteobacteria; order Rhodospirillales; family Rhodospirillaceae; genus Magnetospirillum; species Magnetospirillum gryphiswaldense. Next base: position 3,146,278 of record NC_023065.1, on the reverse strand, counting down.
ACAATTTCCTTATGCCCGTTCAACGTATAATAGGCAGGGCGATTGATGTGGGTGGCAAGCCATTCCCCTGCCGCCTTCAACGGCTGGCACTGCTCCTTAAACCAGTTGATGCTGGCATCCTTCGGGCCAAAGCTAAAAATACGGGTGCGGGCCGAAAGGGGCACTGCACGCCGTCTATTGGCCTGCAACACTGGATGAGGCGAAAATGTGACCGCATCGCTGTTCCATAGCAGGTAGGCGAAGGTATGACGGAAATTGGCGGAAAGGATCGTCACGGAGCTGAAAACCGCGAAGCGGTGCGGGTCGGTCACGGAAAATACCGACAATGTGGACGAATTCTTTTTACCCGTTGGCTCAAAGAAGGACCTATTCCCAACAGCAGTTTTCCCATGTCGGATCGTGTTGAGAAGCGAAGCATAGGCAGGAGCCAAATCATCAATTCCGCTGGTTGCGAGGGCCTCGCCCTTTGCGGAAAGTGAGACCTGGACGTATTTTTTCAGGCTTTCATCTTCCTCCTTATCGCCGCTTATCGGCAACTCACTCCAGGCCAACATTTCCTGCACATGAGTATTGGTGATCGGGTGCCTTCGGTTGTAATAGGACCACGGGCACGGCGATTCATCGATAAACAGCACCCATCGGTTGGCCTGAAGAGATGGAAGGCTCCAGTCGACAAGATTTAGAGCTTCATGACTGATGAAGATGCCCCCGTGGCTAATTCCCAACTCAAGCCAACTCTGCATGGTTCTTTTGATTTCGCAGGGGACCGAAAACGTTCCGGATTTGCTGCAGATGGATTTCACAACCATCGCCCCATTACCCGGCATAGCCCTAAAGGCCAATTCGTGTTCCATGATTAAATCAACCCTTGGAACCGCTATTAAATATATGCCTGGGCTGTCAATCAAATAGCGGAACATGGAAAATGTCTTGCCGGCACCGCTTTCTCTGTCGTCATATAAAAAATGCATGATTAATTTCCTTATATAATTGTCTTGTATGTTTATTTATCATTGTTGAATATCAATTCAGTAGTTTGGCGGCCTTGTGTAGATAAAAATTCCTTAAAGAGATATATAAGGACTTATGTTCTACATCTGGATCTGCAGGGTATTGCTGTCGGGCAAAAGCCCGAAGCCGCCATGCGGGTGAAGGGCGAGCCCGAACAGCAACTGACCGGGAACGGCGTGTTCCGGCTTCCCTGGAAGCCGAAGCCGGTCCTGGTCGAGTTGGGTATGGATGGATGTGTGGAATGACGATGCCCGTTGATTCGGGATGTGCCCACCGGCCCACCCGAACCAACAATTAGCGGCCTGGGACTTCCCCACGGGGCTTACGGCTTGCCCGTTGGGCTACGCCGACACCCCTATGAAGTCCCGACCGCCGGATCGGGGGACAACCAGCTTATTGAGAAGGAATCGGTGGGCGGGCCAATTGGTATGAACTCAATTTGGTTGTGGGGCGGTGATCAGCGGCGAAGCCGCTTGAAGGGACGAGGTCGCAAGCACCGATGCCGCCCATGAACCATGGATGTTGCTCATCTCCAGATTGACACTGGAATTGAAGTGCCTCATCAAATGGTTGTTGGCGTAGAGGCCAATGGACAAGGTGAATTGAAGTTTTTGCCTGCTGGAGGTTGGACCAATGCCAGAGAATGCCGACAACCAACCCGTGGCTGATGGAACCGCATATCTGAACCTACGGCTGTGCTATTCCCGCCCGATTGAAGTTGGCGATTTTGTTTCAACATTCACGTCTTTACGAAATCAATTCGAGCGATTCATACGGGATAATTTCCCGGATCTAAAAGACGACACAGAGATTTGTGTAAAAGAGGTCCGGAAGGGATCGGCGGATATTGATTTCGTTGCCTTCTTGGGTGGGCTGTATTTTGCAATGGAACACTCCCTTGTCATCGAGCAGTTTGTTAAACTATACGGCGGACGATTGGTAAATTACTTCAATCCAAACGGAAAAGACGAGTCTGCCTCACGGTCCGATCTGAAAGACTTTATGGATGCGGTGACAGCCATCGCCAGAGACCCTAATGCCTCCAGCACGCTTTCAGCCGTAAGTTATGAAGATGGAAAAAAGAAGGTCTTGGCACATGTGGAATTTAGCACGCCACAGGCACGAACAGCTGTAGAGCAGATTGGGGTCCACCAGAAACTTCTAGCTCGCAATGAAAGATCAGACAGCCATCGAGTGCTGATGGTCTTTAGTCAATCAAATGTCAAAAATATGATGATTGGGAAACGCACGGGCGAAAAGGTTGTTATTGAGAGTATTTCCGATAGAGATTTGCCCCTCGTTTACGCATCTGATTTGGCGGAACAGCAAATCAAGCATGAAATCAGAGAAGCAGACGATAATGTTTATAAGAAGGGCTTCGTGGTTGACGTAAATACCGAAATGAGGGGCGACCGCCCCGCCGCCTATTTCGTTACCAATCTGCATCAGGTTATTGATCTTCCTGATGATCAATAACGCTGCTCATAGCGGTATCACGCCATCCAGGTTTCCGAAATGGCTTCGGCCTGCTTCAGCACCAGTTCAATGGCACGGGCCTCAAGGTCAGGCGGGTATTTGTATCGCCGTAGAATAATTTTGATCCGGCCACGCATTTTGGCCCGCACGGTTTCACGCACCGACCAGTCCACGGATAGGTTGGCCCGCAGGAAATCCGTCAATTGGCGGGCAATTTCCTTCAAGATGTCGTCGCCCAGTTCCCGCACCGACGCCTCGTTGGTTTCCAAGGCGTCGTAGAAGGCCAGTTCCTCCATGCTTAACCCAAGGCTTTCACCCTTACGGGCGGCCTCGTTGAACTCCTTCGCCATCTGGATCAATTCCTCGATGACCTGGGCGGTCTCAATGGCCCGGTTGCGGTAGCGGGTCAATGATGCCTGCAGAAGTTCGGAAAACTTTTGGTTCTGCACCACGTTGGTGGCGAAGCGGCTTTTGATGTCGTCCTTGAGCAGCCTTTCCAGCAATTCCACCGCCAGATTGCGGTGTTCCATGTGACGGACATCATCCAGGAATTCTTCGGTCAGAATGCCGATGTTGGGCTTGTTCAGACCGGCGGCGGCGAAGATGTCGATCACATCATCGGAGATCAAGGCACCGGAAATGATCTGCCGTAAGGCGTGTTCCTTCGCCTCATCAGAAAGCTTCTTGTCCTGGCTGCTGTGCTTGGTCAGGGCCGTTTTGATGGCCTGGAAAAATGCCAGTTCGTCGCGGTATTCCAGGGCATCATCCAGGGTGCAGCATAGGGCGAATGCCTTGCTGGCCGACAACACCAGATCGGCAAAACGTTTTTTACCGTCGTCCTGGCCGAGGACGTGATTGATGGCACCGGCTAACAGGTGAAGGGCTTTGCTGCGGAAGGCAGAATAATCAAAACCGTGCATCATGGCCTGCAGGGTCGCCATCTTCTCCTGCAGGATCTCCAACGCCTCTTCCGCCCGGATGGTGGGGCGGCCCTTGCCCTTGGAATTGGTGTATTCCACCAGGGCTTGCTTCAGTTCGCTGGCGATACCGATGTAATCGACCACCAAACCGCCGTTCTTGTCCCGAAACACGCGGTTGACCCGTGCGATGGCCTGCATGAGGTTGTGGCCCCGCATGGGCTTGTCCACATACATGGTGTGGACGCACGGGGCGTCGAAGCCGGTCAGCCACATGTCCCGAACAATGACCAGCTTCAGCGGGTCAGCGGGGTCTTTGAATCGCTTTTCCAGGCGTTTCTTGACCTCCTTCGGGTAGATGTGCGGCTTCAGCA